>JAABRD010000055.1 GCA_011391085.1 Thiotrichaceae bacterium
TGCCATTAAGTTAAGGAAAACTCCGGTGGAGTGGAGGCTTTAGCCGGCCGGCCGTAGGCATCACCCCCCCACTCAAATTGCGGGGCGCCTACCGCCGGCCGGCTAAAGCCTCCACTCCACCGTACCTTAACTTAATGGCATTGAGGCTTTAGCCGGTGGGTGGCAGAACATGACCAAATCGCGGGGAACGGCCATCCGGCTGAAGCCTCTAGTCCACCCTCCGGCTGAAGCCTCTAGTCCACCGTACTCCACGCTGGACTAGAGGCTTTAGCCGGAGAGTTTCAGACGCACAAAAAAAGAAAAGCGGATGCTTATCGTCTCCGCTTTTCAAGCAATTCATCAATTGAGTTGTGAAGTTACGCCATCAACTTAATGTGTTTCCTAAGTTTTTTCAAGGCGTTAGTCTCAATTTGACGAATCCGCTCGGCGGAGACTTGGTATTTGGCAGCCAGTTCTTGCAACGTAGCTTTGTTTTCATCCATCCAACGTCTTTGCAAAATGTCTCGACTCCGGTCATCCAGTTGTTCAAAGGCATATTGCAATTGACTGTGACCATGTTCTTCCCATTCGTCTTGTTCAATGACCATAGCGGGGTCATAGCGACGATCTTCCAAATAGGCCGACGGGGCAAAGACATCATCATCATCATCGCCGTCGACAGGACCATCGAAAGAGATGTCTTGGGCGCTAAGACGTTTTTCCATTTCCAGCACGTCTTTACTAGTGACGCCTAAATCCCTGGCCACATTTTCCACTTCGGCAGGCGTAAGCCAGCCCAGGCGTTTTTTCATGCTACGCAAATTGAAGAACAATTTACGTTGCGCTTTGGTCGTGACGACCTTAACAATGCGCCAGTTACGCAAAATGTATTCGTGAATTTCCGCCCGAATCCAGTGGACCGCAAAGGAGACCAGACGCACGCCCATATTCGGGTCAAACCGTTTGACCGCTTTCATCAAGCCAATGTTACCTTCCTGCACCAAATCTGCCAGTGGCAAGCCATAACCCATATAGCTTTGTGCAATGTACAAGACAAAGCGTAAGTGTGACATCACCAGTTGACGTGCAGAACCCAAGTCACCTTCGCCCTGGAAACGTTCTGCCAATTTTTGTTCATCCTCGACGCTAAGGACAGGAATGGCCCGAATGGCCTGAATGTAAGTATCTAAATCTTGGTCTAGGACAGCCAATGGTGTGGTGTTACGTAAAGTGAGTGCATTTGACATAGTTTTGTTCTCCCCTAAGAAATAATATTTTTAGCATTCGTTTCGATCATGTCGATAGATTTTATGGTTTCGAATGCTAATTGTTAGTATAAATAAGTATAGTGATAGTTTACAGAAAGTCAAATTTTAAAAATTTGCTGCAACTTCTAATGATGGTTGGGCAACATTCCACATTTTAATTATTTTTATAAGTGAAAAGTAATTGAGGGATTTTTTTCGTGAGAAAAGATATTTCGAGAGGAATTATAGCAAACTCGATTTTTAAATGCTAATGGTTACAAAAAATTAATTCAAGTAAAAATTATACAAAATATATGTATATGCAAAATAGATTTAACGAAGAGAACAAGGAAAAACTCTGATGGACTAGAGGCTTTAGCCGCAATGCCATTAAGTTAAGGTACGGTGGATTAAGCGTTAGCGTATCCACCTTCCCCGAAACTGGTGGATACGCTGACGCTTAATCCACCCTACATTGGCTGGATATTCCTTAACTTAATGGCATTGCGGCTAAAGCCTCTACTCCAAAAGCCTCTACTCTAGTAGCAGATTGGTTTACACCACCACCAAATTATCCCGATGAATCAACTCTGGTTCATCCACATACCCCAAAATCTTTTCAATTTCTTCACTAGGGTGCCGCAAAATTTTGCGAGTCTCCTCCGCACCATAATTCACCAATCCCCGGGCCACTGTTTGACCATCGGGTCCCACACAGGCAACCATTTCGCCGCGGTCAAACTCTCCTTGAATGCGCAACACCCCAATTGACAAGAGACTCTTCCCCTTCTGACACAAGGCCCTGACGGCCCCGTCATCTAAATACAAAGTCCCCCGCATTTTGAGATGCGAAGCCAACCATTGTTTCCGCGCCGCAATGGGCGATTGACTCGGTAACAACAACGTCCCTAACTCTTCCCCAGAAGCAATTTTTAGCAATACCTCCGTAATGCGACCTGACACAATAATAGTGGCAGCCCCAGACCGGGCCGCACGGGTAGCGGCTTTTAATTTCGTCAACATTCCGCCGCAACCTAATGCACCGCCGGTTCCCCCCGCCATCGCTTCCAACCGCAGGTCCCCAGCATAACCTTCTGGCACTAAAACAGCCGTTGGATCTAAGCGCGGGTCCCGTTCGTATAAACCTTGTTGATCGGTTAAAATCACCAATAAATCCGCTTCCACTAAGTTGGCCACTAAACTGGCCAAAGTATCGTTATCTCCTAAACGAATCTCCTCCGTAGCGACGGTATCATTTTCATTAATAACTGGTACCACCCCCAAATTGATGAGTGTACGCAAGGTGCTACGGGCATTCAAATAACGTTGCCGATTCGCTAAATCTTCATGAGTTAACAAAATTTGGGCGGTATGCAGACCATGATTTTGAAAAAATGATTGATAGGCTTGCACCATGCCCATTTGACCTACGGCGGCGGCAGCTTGTAACTTATAAACTTCGGTAGGACGTTTCTTCCACTGTAAGCGTTTCATCCCTTCTGCCACTGCGCCAGAGGAGACTAACACCAATTCCACGCCACGTTTTTGTAAAGTGGCCATTTCGGCTACCCAATTTTCAATGGCATCTTTGTCTAAACCGCGTCCTTCGTTGGTAAGCAAGGCACTACCAATTTTGATGACCCAGCGTTTGGATTGACCTAGTTGTTGACGTTTGTTCATGGGGAACTATGATGTATGTTAAGGTGTGATAAGTAATGTTATAAGTGTAATACTTTGGAAGTTTCATTGCAACCTGGATGTTACGATAGTTATTGACAGGTGGACTAGAGGCTAACGCCGGTGGAGTGGAGGCGTTAGCCGGCCGGTGGAGGGACACACTCCTAGCCTCAAGAGTGGGGAGATGCCTACTGCCAGCCGGCTAAAGCCTCCACTCCACCGGCGTTAGCCTCAATGCCATTAAGTTAAGGAATATCCAGCCAATGTAGGGTGGATTAAGCGTCAGTGTATCCACCAGTTTCGGGGATGGTGGATACGCTAACGCTTAATCCACCCTACCTTAACTTAATGGCATGGAGGCGTTAGCCTCTAGTCCACAGGCGAAAGCCTCCACTCCACAGGCGAAAGTCTTTAGTCCACTCATAGTACGATACCCCTCTGGGACGTAATTAAGAATTATTGCGCAGTTGGCATCATTATTGCGCAGTTGGCATTATTATTGCAATATAACTTTATAACTTCAATAAGGTGCCTTCATTAAGAACGATTATAGATAAATTTTCAATAAATTATCAATTTTCTTGGTTATCTTTACAAAATTGCAACTCCAACGTTACTTTGTAAGTTGTTGGTTGTCAAGATGTTAAGTTTGCCACGTTGCGAAATGACACGGGAAGATTATCTCCAGCACCATTAATTTTTCACTTTCTATTTTTTCATCTGTCAGAAATAAAACGGAATGACAGGTGTGAAATCCTAATAGGAGGAATCTCTATGAGTCCTACCAATGATACAAAATTTCAACAATCTCTTTCTACTCTGGATAGCACCCAGTTTGCCAAACCACCGGAGGAAGACGAAATAGACCTGCGTACTTATTGGATGATGTTTAGCAAATACAAAGGTCGTATTCTCTCGCTGACCGTCCTAATTGGTGTGTTAACCACACTGTTCACTTTTCAACTGCAACCCATCTATCGTTCCTCCGCAAAGTTACTTTTGGAAACAGATAAATCCAAAGTCATTTCCATTGAGGAACTTTACAGTACAGGACAAGTCAATGATGAATTTTATCAAACTCAGGTAGGTATCTTAAAGTCTCGTCCCCTGGCCGTGAAACTGGTTGACGAATTAAAATTGGCAACCCATCCAGCTTTTGACCCGGTAGTACAACGGCAGAACCAGAAATTTTCTATCAACTGGCGTGACTGGCTACCGTCCGCTTGGTTGCCGCCGCCGGCCCCCCCCACGGCTGACCAACACTATCAGACCGTCATAGGTACGGTGATGAAGGACTTGAGTATCACGCATATACGCAACAGTCAATTAGTCGAAATCAATTTTGAATCCATTGATTCAGAATTGGCTGCCGTTGTACCCAACAAGTTGGCAGATATTTACATTGACAGTGACTTAGAAGCGCATTTACAGAAAACTAAAGTGGCCGCCGGTTGGTTGATGGGACGAGTAGATGAATTACGAGAAAAATTGGCCACCTCAGAAAAAGCGTTGCAAGCGTATTTAGACGCACAACAATTGGTCGATGTAGCAGGTGTCAAAACCGTGGCGACTAGCCAGATTGAACAAATATCGACAGATTTAATGACGGCCCGCCGACGCCTGACGGAAGCGGAAAATGTTTATCGTCAAGTACAAAGTGCCAAAGACAACCCAGATGCAGTAGGGTCCTTGTCAGCGATTCTTAACCATCCACTGGTGCAACAGTTTAGACAAATTGAAGCGGAGGCCCAACGCAAAATGGCAGAAGTCAGCAAGGAGTTAACTCAGGTGAAGAAAACCAGAGATTCCGACGCATTTACAACCATGCCGGCGGTACTTGAAAACCCCTTAGTCCAACGCCTAAAAGAAGCGGAATTGATAGCCGAAGGAAAAGTCTCTGAGTTGAAACAACGCTATGGGGAAAAACATCCGCAAATGGTTATTGCCTTATCCGAATGGCAAGTGGCTAAAAGTAACTCCGACCAGCAAATTCAAAAAGTGATAGCGGCTGCCGAAATGGAACTCAAAACGGCCAAAATCAACACGGCTAGACAAATTCGTCAGGTGATCGAGAGTATCACTAAAGAATATGAAGTCGCCCGCGCCAATATGGAGGCATTGCAACGGGCGATGTCGGAAAAGGAAGTTCATATTCAAGACATCAATCGCAAAGAATATCAACTGGGAGTCCTCCAAAGAGAAGTGGATGTGAACAAACAATTGTATGACTTGTTCCTCACACGATTTAATGAAACCGATGCGTCGAAAGGGTTACAAACCTTGCAATCCACCATTGGACGAGTGATTGATCCAGCGTTGGTAGCCACTTCTCCCTTCAAACCTAAGAAGCAGATGATTATTGGTATCAGCTTAGTGTTGGGCTTTATGTTTGCAGTCATGTTAGCCTTCCTGATTGAGTATTTGGATAACACCATCAAGAATGGTGACGACGTGGAACAGAAGTTGGGGATGCCCTTATTAGGCACGTTACCTGATTTGAAAATCAAGAAGGGCGATAAGGAGGTGAAACCGCGGGTGATGTTTTTAGAACATGAAAGATCGCAGTTTGCAGAATCCATTCGCACCATTCGCACCGGTATCATGTTATCTAACTTGAATGCCAAAAATAAGGTGTTAGTGATAACCTCCTCCACCATGGGCGAAGGAAAAACGACGTTTGCCGTCAACCAAGCTTTTGCACTGGGTCAGATGGGACCCACGTTGTTAATTGATGCCGATATGCGTCGTCCTGCCATCGCGAAGACGTTTGGTCTGACTAACAAAAAACCTGGTTTATCGGAATTGGTCGCAGGAACAAAAAGTATCGACGAATGTATCATTTCGGATTATGCAGATACTAAAATTCATCTGTTGCCCGGCGGCGCGATACCGCCGAACCCCTTGGAATTACTGTCTTCGCCACAATTTAGCGACTTGTTGGAAGACTTGATGAAGAGATATACTTACATTGTCATTGACAGTCCTCCCATGCAAGCGGTTAGTGATGCCATGGTGCTATCCACCCATGCCAGTGCCATTGTGTACGTGGTCAGGGCCGATTCAACCCCCTACAAGTTAGTGCAAGAAAGCATTAAGCAACTGCGGCAAACCAATGCACATTTGCTGGGTATCGTGTTGAATAAAGTGGATACCAAAAGGTTATCCAACTACTACAATTACAAGTACGGATACTCTAAGGGTTATCATAGCGGTTACCATCAGGCGTATTACAGTCATCCCAATTAGGAAGGTAGAACGAAAACACTGTTGGACTAGAATGGTGCCAGTTTAGGAACAGCATGAAAACACTGGTGGACTAGAGGCTTCAGCCGGAGGGGGACGTTGCGATTTCAATTCTGTTCTGCACCTACCGGCTAAAGCCTCAATGCCATTAAGTTAAGGTACGGTGGAGTGGAGGCTTTAGCCGGCCTTCGGTAGGCGCCCCGCAATTTTAGTGGGGGGTGATGCCTATTGCCGGCCGGCTAAAGCCTCCACTCCAGCGGGATTTTCCTTAACTTAATGGCATTGCGGCCAAAGCTTCTAATCCACCAGCACCTATTTATGATTTTTTCCAGAAACTCAATTTCTTACCATTCATTTTGAGGTCATCTCCATGATTGATTTACATTGTCATCTCCTCCCTGGCATCGACGACGGCGCCAAAGATTTAAAAGAATCTCTAACTCTAGCCCGAATGGCCTATGCGAAGGGCATTAAAAAAATTATCGTCACGCCCCATATTCATCCAGGCCGCTACGATAACAACGCAAATAACATTCATCATGCCCTTTTAATTTTTAAACAAGCCTTAGCAGAACATCATATCCCTCTACAAGTGGGGATGGGCGCAGAAGTACGAATCGGTCCAGAAATTCCTTCTCTATTAGAGCAAAATTTAATTCCTTTTTTAGGCACCTTTGACGGTTATTCTATTTTACTGTTAGAATTTCCCTTTAATCAAATTCCATTAGGTAGCGAAAATTTGATGAGTTGGTTATTAGCAAAAAACATTAGACCGATGATTGCCCATCCTGAAAGAAATGCCGAAATAATTGGTAACCTGAAAAAAATTCAAAACTTTGTAGAACTGGGTTGTTGGATACAAGTCACTGCTTCCTCGGTGACAGGTCAGTTTGGCAAAAAAGTCCAACTGTGTGCCCAGCAACTCTTAGAACATGGTTGGGTCAATGTGTTAGCCACCGATGCCCATAACATAGAATTTCGTCCACCCGATTTAGACAGTGGACGTTTTGCCACTGCTAAAATTATTGGGAATGCGGCAGCGTGGGCGTTGGTGAGAGAGATTCCTGAACAAATTACCAGAGGTAAGTTTGAGGAAGCACTAAATTAACGGCACCACCGCCGTTGGAGTCCGGAATTTATTCCGTCTTGCCGTTGGAGTCCGGAATTTATTCCGTCCTGCCTTTGGAGTCCGGAATTTATTCCGTCCTGCCTTTGGAGTCCGGAATAAATTCCGAACTCCAACTGCTGAAACGGAATAAATTCCGAACTCCAACTGCTGAAACGGAATAAATTCCGAACTCCAACTGCTGAAACGGAATAAATTCCGAACTCCAACTGCTGAAACGGAATAAATTCCGAACTCCAACTGCTGAAACGGAATAAATTCCGAACTCCAACTGCTGAAACGGAATAAATTCCGAACTCCAACTGCTGATGAAATAAAAACATATGAAAACAATCCAATCCTGGTTCTCTAACCTCTTTATTCTCTCTCTAATGTGCCTCCTCCTTTGGCTTACTTACCTGGCCGCCTGTTGGGGAACTGCCGATGCGTTCGTTAAACAAGCGAAATTTAACATGTTGCAATGGCAAACAAAAAAAATGACTTTAGCAGACTGGCAATCCACCACCAGACTTCTCCGAATCGCCCTTGATTTGGCACCTCAGCATCCCGAATATTTAGAATTGATGGGAGAGGTACATTATTTGCATAAATATATAACTATAAGTACAGCAAAAAGAAATTCTGCCTACCAAAACGCCTTAATTTATTTTTCTAAAGCCCTTACACAACGACCAGTATCGGCTTACACCTGGACCAATATCGCTTTAATTAAACATCAATTAGGACGATATGATCTTCAATTTTTTCAAGCTATCAACGCAGCCACTCGGTTAGGTCCTTGGGAACCACAAGTGCAATTAAACATTGTCGACGTGGGTCTCGCCAATTGGCAAAAGTTACCTAAACGACATCAGCAAGCGGTGTTAACCATGCTTGAACAAGGAATGCTTCATCAAGCGAAATGGGTAACCAGATTCATTGAAAAATATCAATTTCAAGATGAACTTTGCGAATATGGGAGGAGTAGGCAAAAACCAACCTTTGCTAACTTTTGTTTAAATCGTCAATCTATTCACAACGTAGCGAGGTAATAATTATGAAAACGCGCACCATAAAATGGTTGGGAGTAGGACTGTTCACGGTTCTCTGGTCGGCTGGACAAGCTGCACAAATTTATGGGCCAGCCAGCAGAGTATACAGTAAAGCCGTGGGCGGCGCCTCTGCTTCCCAAAGTTATACCAAAATGGAAATCAGTAAGTTGTCCAGAGAACAGCTTATTCAACTTTCTACCAAATTGGTCAAAGAAAAAGGAATGACACCCGCTGAAGCGGCAGCCACCGTGCTTTATAATCTACCCGATGGACAAGCCGGGGCGATTGCCGCTGACATTGCCGCAGCGGTGCTAAAGGCAGCCCCCACTCTGTCTGTCACTCTCGCCAGTGAAGTGACAGAGGCTGTGTTGAGTACCTTAAATCATGGCCAAGCCAAAAAATTTGCGGTAGAAATTGCGGCCACGGTAGCCCAAATAGTACCCCAGGCAACGGCCGCGATTGCGGTAGCCACAACTAAAGTTGTTCCAGAAACGGCAGTTGAGGTTGCCACCGCCTTAACCATAGCCAATCCATCCAAGGCTATTGATATTGCCACCGCAGTGGCAACCGCGAATCCTTATCTCATTGGCCCACTGGCTGGAGAATTGGCAAAAGTGGTTCCTAACGCGACTAACCAGTTGGTGACGGAACTAACCAAACTGAATCCAGAAGCGGCTGGTCAAATAGTCACCAGTTTAATCGTGGAAGCGGGTATGGATCCTGTGACGGCCATCCAGCTAGTGGTAACAGCGGCGCCCAGTCAGGCGATGAATATTGCGGTAGCCGCTGCGTCAGCCGCACCAGAACAAGCGCCCCAGATTGCAGAGGCATTGTTGAAAGATACGAAAAATTTCTCTGGCCAAAAAGCCCAAGAATTAGCCCTTTCCATCATGGTGGTGGCGCCTGAATTGGCAAGGGAAATTCTGGCGTCTGCTTCCTTGGCTTATCCTCAACTGGCCAGTGATGCAGGGTTCTTGATGACTAACACGTTTGAGAATGGATTCTATTCAAATCTCTCACCAGAGAACCCCGACCAGAGAACAGCCACTACAGAAGGTGACAATGCCACGTCACAGACCGGTGAACAATCTCCTCAAGGCGAGACACAAATTGCCGATGCAGGAACTGTTTTAGGAGGAACAGAGTTGACCTTTGGTCCTACACCTACAGGTGGTAATCTCCCTATTGGAGACGGATATAGTGGTGGTGGCAACGGTGGTGGTGGCGGTGGCAGAAGGGAACGTCCTCCCCTCCAGCCGATAGCCAGTCCTAGTCAATAATCATAGAGGGTGAGAAACTAAGTTTCTTTAAGAAACTTAGTTTCTTGATAACAAAAAAAGACCTACGGGGATTTTCAAATCCCGTAGGTCTTTCTTTATTTGGTAGTGATGCAATCTGGGTGATAAACTTTCCCTCACCCCCGGCCCCTCTCCCAGAGGGAGAGGGGAGTATGGCAGCACCAGTGGTTTTCCCCCCTCTCCCTCTGGGAGAGGGGCCGGGGGTGAGGGCAAATCTATAAATATCACCCAGATTGCATCACTACTCTTTATTTAAATGAACCTATCTCCAAAAATGATTTTTTCGTTCCCACGCCACCGCGGAAAAATGTCCCGGCGGAGTAGAGGCTTTAGCCGCAATGCCATTAAGTTAAGGTAGTTAAGGTAGGGTGGATTAAGCGTTAGCGTATCCACCACGGTCGAAACGAAGGTGGATACGCTTCGCTTAATCCACCCTACATTGAATGGAAATGCCTTAACTTAATGGCATTGAGGCTTTAGCCGGTGAGGGGTTGCCCCTGTTTTCGGTGACGTACCCCCCACCCACCGGCTAAAGCCTCTACTCCACCGGGGCGTTTCAACACTTCCCAACGATTACTTCTTCAACAACCCCACCTCCTGATAATACTTCTCCGCCCCTGGATGCAATGGCGCACTTAATCCCACCAGTAAATTTTGCTTCGTTACCGCGTCCTGTGCTAATAAGGGATGACTTGCCTTCAGTTCACTAAAGTTGTCTAATACCGCTTTCAATACCAGTTGCACTGCCTCATCAGAAACCTCCGCCGAAGTGACTAACACCGCCTTCACTCCGAGACTGGGTACATCTCGATTCACACCTTGATAAGTACCTCCCGGAATGGTACTTTTGATATAATAGGGATAACGTTTAATCATCTTATCTATTGCCTCCCCTTCAATGGGTACCAAGTCTATTCCTGTCAACTTAGACGCAATATTGATATTTGCAGAAGGATGACCGACCATATAAAAATAGCCGTCGATTTGTTGTTGTTTAAGGGCATCGGGACATTCTGGCGCTTTTAAAGTACCTGCTAAAGCTAACCCTCCTTTCGTCAACCCCACCTCCCCAAAGAGGTCCAGCGTCGTAATTTCATTACCACTCCCTGGATTACCAATATTGATGCGCTTCCCACGAATATCCTGAAGTCGGCTAATCCCCGCATTTTTATTAATTACCAGTGACAATACTTCAGGATAAATTGCCATCACGGAACGCAATTCCCGATAGGGTTTCCCCTCAAATCGTCTCACGCCTTGATAGGCTTGATAAATGACATCACTTTGGGCAAAACCGAATACCACCCTTCGACTTTTGATATTTTCAATATTGGCCGCAGAACCGCCTGTTGATTCTACACTACAATACAGGTCTGTTTGTTTGATTTGCGCATTCACCTTTTGGCAAATAATCACTCCCATGGGAAAATAAGAACCCGTCACGCCACCTGTGCCAATGGTGAAAAAGTCCACGGCCGTGGCAGGAGTGCTAAAGGCTAAAGCCGCAGCACCTAGAACTAGAAATTTTTTCATCGTGTTTTCCTCTTAACTGTTTTACAATAAATGATATGATATTTTTAGGCACGCAAATTTAATACCAAATACCGGGTAGAGTTATAGAAATATTGAAATAGCGGTGGACTAGAGGCTTTAGCCGGAGGGGGACAGAACGTGAATTGATTAAATAGAAGGGAACAACCCCCGGCTAAAGCCTCTACTCCAGCGTTTACTCCAGCGTTTTACTTTAAAACCACTTGACATAAACATCGATTCTTGGTAAAAAAACCATTTACGGCTGAACTTCATTCTGCCAGTTCGCACATTTTTTAAATTTCGATTCAGACCCATTGACCATGAAAAAAATTATCAAACGTCGTCCCTTACCTAACCACACTGAGTTACCTGACACTCTTCACCCAGTTATCAAACGAGTCTTGGCGGCCCGGCAGGTCAAGGACTTGAAAGAACTGGATTATTCAACTCAAAATTTACTTCCCTACTCTTCCTTACTAGGAATTGATACCGCGGTCCAGTTATTATGTGAAGCATTGGCCAAACAATGGCGAATGGTCATCGTGGCAGACTACGATGCTGACGGGGCAACCAGTTGCGTGTTGGCAGTTAAAGCCTTGCGTCAAATGGGGGCGCAACACGTCAACTATGTCGTTCCGCATCGCGAAAAACATGGATACGGGTTGTCTGCTAAAATTGTAGAAGAGATGGTTTTACCTTATCAACCGCACCTACTTATCACCGTGGACAACGGCATTTCCAGTGGCCAGGCGGTTCAAGTGGCCAAGCAACATGGCATTCGAGTGTTAATCACTGATCATCACCTGGCCCCACCTCAATTGCCAGAAGCAGAGGCGATTGTGAATCCGAATCAACCACGGGATGCGTTTTCCAGTAAAAATTTATGTGGGGTCGGCGTCATCTTTTATGTGATGATGGCCCTGCGGGCGAAGTTACGGGAACAAGGCTGGTTTGCGGCCCAACATCTGCCAGAACCCAATTTGGCCAATTTTTTAGATTTAGTGGCACTTGGTACCGTCGCGGATGTCGTCTCCTTAGACTACAACAATCGTATTCTTGTCGAACAAGGTTTGCGTAGGATTCGGGCGAATCACTGTGGTTGTGGAATCCGTGCTTTGTTGCAAGTGTCAGCACGCGAACCGAGTTACCTAGTCGCCAGTGATTTAGCCTTCTTTGTCGGTCCCCGTTTAAATGCCGCCGGGCGCATGGAAGACATGTCGTATGGCATTGCCTGTTTATTAAGTGAAGACGATTCGAGTGCTTTACAACAAGCCCAACAGTTAGACAATTTTAACCAAGAACGTCGTTTTGTTGAACAAGAAATGCAAGAGGAGGCATTTTTAAAAATAGATAAGTTAGGTCCGCCTGCTACCTTGCCAATGGGGTTGTGTGTGTTTGAAGAAAACTGGCATCAAGGCGTGATCGGGATTTTAGCAGCCCGTATTAAGGACCGTTTTCATCGCCCCACGATTGTCTTCACCAAAGAGGATGAAAATTCTCTCAAAGGTTCCGCCCGTTCCGTCGCCAGCGTCAATATTCGTGATGTGTTGGCCAATATTCAAACTCAACATCCCCAGATGATTACCAAATGTGGTGGTCACGCTATGGCAGCGGGGTTAACCGTGCCGCGTCCGCAGTTGGAAGCCTTTCAACAAGTCTTTGCAGAACAGGTGGGGCGATATGTGTCCAGTGAAGATTTACAAGGTATTATTCTCAGTGATGGTCCTTTGACGGCAAAAGATTTCAATTTAGAATTGGCTGAACAATTGCGCATGATGACTCCTTGGGGACAACATTTTCCAGAACCGACGTTTGATGGAGAGTTTGAATTGTTAGAACGGCGCGTGTTAAAGGAGAAGCATTTGAAAATGCAAGTGCGTTCTACGGAAGGCGGTCCCATTGTAGAAGCCATTGCGTTTTTCACAGTGGACAAAAATTGGCCATTGTCAGTCAGTCACGTTAGACTGGCTTATAAGTTAGATGTGAATGTCTTTCGGGGCTTTAAAAATGTGCAATTGCGGGTAGAGTATGTGGAACCGTTGACGCAGAGGAGTTCGAAAGTTTAGGGTTGAGAAAGGGAGGGATAACCTATGCGGAATCCCAAAACGTGTTTTGGGACTCCACCTGATACAGTAATATTTCCATAAATTTGTACGATTCTCGTTTACGCGCAATAATTCTTATTGCGTTCCAACGTATATGGTTGCGCAATAATTCTTATTGCGTTCCAGCAGATAGGAATGCCACTCGACTTTCCAAAACAGGTTTTGGGATGCTACTTCGGCACACACGCTTTTTTTCATTTTCTGGTAGTGATGCAATGTGGGTTCTCTGTCTGAACTATGATTAGAATGATTTTCAGATGGACTCTGATTAGTCATAGCCTCCTTTCATAGCCCTCATTTAATCATCTCAATCAAAGTTCCAGACGAAGAGAAACCGCACGATATTTCACCCAGATTGCATCACTACCCATTTTCTATTGACAAAGAGAATGCCAGTCATATATGCTATCTGCCTTTACAACACAATTTTTACTACCAAGGGAAAATCAGTTATTTATGTACAGACCACAAATCAAAGTGCTTGATTGCACCATTCGAGACGGCGGATTGATTAACAAATGGCAATTCTCTGATGAATTGGTGCGGGCCACCTATCAAGCCGTCAGTGAGGCCGGCGTGGACTACATGGAAATTGGCTACAAAGCCCCACGGGAGATGTTTGACCCCAAGGAATATGGCAAGTGGCGTTTTTGTGATGAAGACGATGTGAAACGGGTGCTGGACGGTTTGGAACTGAAAAGCAAGTTGGCCTGTATGGTCGACATTGGCAGGGTCAATGAGGCAGACATCTTGCCTGTTAGAGACTCCATTTTCGACATGATTCGAGTGGCCTGTTATGTCAAAGATGTGGACAAAGGCATTGCTTTATCGAATCATCTGATGGACAAAGGTTACGAAGTCACTCTCAATATCATGGCGGTCTCGACTAACTTGGAAAAGGACATTGACGAGGCCCTGGCCCAACTCAATGACACCGCAATACCGTGCGTCTATGTCGTGGATTCCTACGGTTCCATGTACTGTGAGGACATCACTTTTTTGGTGAAGAAGTATTTGCAAGCGATGCCGAACAAGACCATCGGAATTCATTGTCATAACAATCGTCAATTGGCGTTTGGGAATACGGTGCAGGCCATCATTGATGGTGCTAACATGCTAGATGCCTCAGTCTATGGCATTGGCAGAGGGGCAGGGAACTGCACATTGGAACTGTTGTTGGGTTTTTTAAAGAATCCCAAATATAGTTTGCGACCTGTTCTCAAACTGATTCAAGATTACTATCTGCCATTGCGCGAGGAGATTGAATGGGGTTATCTGATTCCCTATATGGTAACTGGCATGTTGAATGAACATCCACGCGCCGGCATTGAATGGCGGGCGAGTGAGAACCGGGATAAGTACGCGGAATTTTACGACACGATGGTGCATTCGGAGATGATTGAGTAGCGGATAATCGTCATGGGTGATATGAATAGAGTTGCCCTCACTTCTGGTCACTCTGTGAGAGTAGCCGCGGGTGAAGGTAAACATATCACCCACATTGCCTCACTGTCAGAAAATTAATATGTCTCGTAAAGTTCATGACCAACTCGCGAAGGAATATTTGGAAGCGTTATTGGAAGAGATCGGTGAAGTACAAACCAGTTATGAAATCCCCAAACACGAGTTTCAGATCGATGTACGATTTTTCCCAACGGCCACCTCTGCGGCGTTTCAACCGTTCGGGTTATTGGGACAACTGGTTACGACTCCCTGTTTCTTGGAACCGTTTTGGAATCCACTCAGTAAACAGGATGTTCGCACTTGTCTATTGAAACTGTTATTAGTGCATCACCAGTTGTATACTCAGGCCCGGTAACAGAAGCAACCGTTGTCAGAAGACCAGTTCCCGCGATTATGGATAATCGCGACCTCAGCCAGTCAGGACCTCCTCAAGGGGTTTCATGCCCAACCTCAAGAGGCGCCTTGGACTGGCGTCTCTCTGATGGGAGACTCTCTGAAAGCGGCGGTCGTGGTGGTCAATCAACTCCCTGTTACACCAGAGACGTTGTGGTTGCGACTGTTAGGCCGCGGTACGACACTGGAAGTGGCCATTCAAGAGTTATTGGCCTTGCCAAACGACTCGCCGTTACGTCAGAAAGTGGTAGAAGTTCTGGCAGAGTATCATTTATTCAACTTAGATCCGCCGCCTGTTTCTGCGGAGGAAAAGGAGTTATTTATGCGTTTATCACCAGTTTATCTCAAATGGCGGGAGGAAACTCTCCAACAGGGTGTCCAGCAAGGCATCCAGCAAGGCGTCCAACAAGGCGTCCAGCAAGAACGCCGGCAAGTGACGGAACAATTGCTGAAAACTCGTTTTGGGGGACTCGATGAAGCGTTGTTAACGGTCCTCAACAGGGTGTTACAACTGCCTCCTGAAGAGTCTCTGCCTTTGTTATTACGTCTTTCGCATGATGAATTAGTGGCGAAGTTTGCTACCTAAATGGCGGTCCTGGAAGGAGTCCAAAGCGTAGCTTTGTCGTGGCAAAACTGCGCTTTGGACTCATGGTCAAGTGGTCACCATTCCGGTTTAATTCCTAACGCCCGCAATTGGGCCGCCAGACGTTCTGCACGTTGTCGTTCTGCTTCTGCATGGCAACGTTCCATTGCCACCTGTTGCTGTTTAGCCTCGGCCCGTTGCTGTTCCGTGTCGGCCCGACGCCGTTCCAAGAACACTTGACGTTCGATTTCTTCCAAGCGTTCTGCTAATGTCGGAATCCATTCGCCAGTGGCATCATACCAACGTAACCAGGCGCGTTCAACTTGTTGATAAAGTTCTTCCCAGATTCCCAATCCCAATTGAATGTCTTTGATAAAGAAACGCTTCTCTTTGGTCAATCGCTGTTTCCGATAACGTCCGCATTTCAGTTGAAACATTTACAATTCATTGGTGTAGTGACTAAATACGGCATAATAGGGAATATTGAGAATGCGTTCATAGACTTCCCATTTGCCAGGCGGTTCAGCATCGTTGGTATGAAGCGTTTTCCCCAAGTCTTCGTCTTCGGTACCGAAAGACAGGAGTTCAACGACGATTAGGGGTTTCACTGGTTCATCCCAAACGACATAACTGAAACGCAGGTCGTGTTGATCATACAAAGGTGGGACGCCGACGACGGCAAACCAATCGGGGCGTTTATACCAATGGTCATGTGCTAAATCGTAGTAAAGATTTAAATCACTGGCTACAAAAACTTGGTCAGGAGAATAGTTAGCCGGGCAAAACGTTTCGCTTAACAGTTGCGGCTGAATATCGTGAAAAGTGTCAGGCAAGCCTGGTTCCTCTAGGGTTTTGTCATAGGGTAGGTCATACATGGTGGGCCACGGTTTGGCAAGGACGTTAGACCGTAGTTGAGACAATGGCCATGAAAGTGTTTGGAGGGAAAGAGGGATTGAATACATGAGAATATCTATAGAAGTGAAACAGAATTTCCAGGCGTTCAAAGCGTGGCTTTGAACACCTGGTCAAGTGTCGGGATTCTCGTTTTAAAATTTTACAGACATTTCAAAATGCCATCCCTTATCCTGTAAATCCTCTTCTTCTGGTTCCTCAGGTTCACGTAATGCTTTGCCCCAATACAAAGCGGCCTGAAATGCTTCCCCAGGGTTGTAGCGCAATCCTAAACCTACGCTAGAGATACTCTTAGGATCAGGGGTCTCACTGTCAACGTTCCAGGAACGTCCATAATCAATGAAGGGGGTCACGTATAACCAACCATCTTCAGGATTCTTGCTGATGCCGGGAATGACCTGTTTGTAAATGGGAAAGCGCACTTCTAAAGAACTGATTAGCCCGTTGTCACGAGTTAGATAGTTCTCACGATAGCCACGCACGGTGGCAGAACCGCCGATGGAGAATTTTTCTATGGGCAAGAGGTCTTCGTTAGAAAACTGACCATCGATGTGAAAAATAAATTGGCCAACCTGAAAATTTTGATTCTTCTGCAAATTTTCACTGAGGAACGGGATCGTGCTGAGGCGTCCTACCCATTGAAATTGACCTATCAAGGTGATGAATTCGGCGTCAGGAGAATCATCGTCATGGATGGTGGCATCCCACATATCCCGACCAAAATTCTCGCTAAAATGAGCCGCCAAAACGTGATTGACAGAACGGTTCACCCAATCTTGCGAGAAGCGAATCACCGAGAGATGACTTTCCCCGTCTTCCACGCCTGGCGAAAAGGAAAAGGGTCGGTCCAGTAGAAAAGTTTTGCTAACCCGTTTTTCTGCACGCAGACCGAATTTAAGTTCGCCACGGGTGGATTTATACCAGGAATAAGTCAGAATTCCTGCTATCGTTTTGGCTTGGCTGGCGACATCAATTTGTTTAAAGGGTTCTTCGATCACGTCGGATTCGCTACGGTCCCATAATAGGGCCAGCGTGGTGTCATCCCGATGCAGAGGGAATTCGTAGCGAACGGTATAGTCGTCGAGACCTTGGGTGAGACCATAGCTAAGGTAGAGGGTGTCACCTACGCCGAATTGATGTCCAAAGGCACCGGTCAAATTCCGGTGCCAAAACTCCAGTTCACCGCGATATGCGCCGATACTTGGAGAACGGTGGTTGTTGAGATTGAGTTGAAATTCAAAGGGGCGTTTCTCCGAAATTTGAAGGTTTAAAATGGCCTCCCCCAATTGCGCCCCTGGACCCAGTTCTGCGTTGAGATTTTGGATTAAAGGGTCTTGTTGAAGGAGTTGCAAACGTTCTTGAACATGGTCAACGTTTAAGACTTCCCCCTGGTGGCCTTTGACACGGGTCTCGATGTAAGAGGGGCGAAGACCTTTCGTTCCCCCTACGTTCAGTTGAATGATTTGGCCTTCGATGATTTTTAAGGTGACTACGCCATCTTGAACCTGTTGGTCAGGCAGAATGGCACCGGAGTTGATGTAGCCTTTGTCAACGTAATGTTGGGTGATTCGGTTGCGGATATCTTGTAATTTCTCAGCGCTAAGGATACGCGGTGGCCGGTCCGATTCGGGAATGATTTGGAGGAGTTCAGCGTCGGTAAAGACGGTGTTTCCTTCAAAATTGAACTGCTTGATGTTAATTTCAGGTAACGCGGATAAAGTGTTATCTTGGGTTACTGGAGGTAACAAAAGAGGGACTTTTTCCACTGGTAAAGGTGATTCGTTACGAGAGGGTTCCGTCGCTAACAAGGGACGTCCCATGAGTGTTAGGCAGATGGTGAAACTTAGGCTGACCACTGCACGATGTTTGCTGTTTTGATGATGTTGAGAGTGTTTCAAGGTGACCTCCTTTTTTTTAGCGGATAGTGGGTAGTGGATAGTGGATAGCGGATAGTGAAGGTTGACAACAACCAAAATCATTTGCGGGACTAGAGGCTTCAGCCGGAAATCGGGGCACGTCACCGGCTAAAGCCTTTAGTCCGGTATAATTTTTACTTCACTCTCCACTCTCCACTCTCCACTCAAGTCCACTCTCCACTACTTATTTATGTGTCAATGCCTCGATACCATCCCAATCATAAGGTGTCCCATGTTCAAGATAGTATTGGCAACGTTCTAAGTAAAATCCCGCCGCTTTGTCTTGCGGGGCCTCGGTTAAAATATATTGGAATCGTTTGGCCGCGTCTTTAAATTGTCTCTGATAGTAAGCATCGATGGCTTCCTTAAACAGAGGTCTGAAGGCGGTTTTTTGAACCCGTATTTCTTGGGGTTCGGTGTCAAGAATTTCAAAAATATAAACGGCTTCTTGTTTGCCTTTAACCCGGACTTTGCCTAAAAAGCGATAGCTGTATTGGTCTGGGTTAGCTAGTTCTTTTAAAATTTGTTCGCTGACGATGATAGACGCACCGTACATTTTTGTCAAGCCTTCCAGGCGGGAAGCCAGGTTGACTGCGTCGGAAATCACGGTACCTTCCATACGTTTTTCTTCGCCTATGGTGCCTAGCATGAGGGTGCCTGTATGTACCCCAATGCCAATTTTGATAGGTTGCAAAAATTTTTTTTGGCGGTCGGCATTGAAGTCCACCAATTGCTTGTGAATGTCGATAGAGGCTTGCATGGCATCGTCGGCAGAGGCTGGAAACAAGGCCATGATGGCGTCTCCAATGTATTTGTCAATAAATCCATGATGTTTGCGAATGACAGGGCTAACGCTACCTAGATACGCATTAATGAACTCAAAATTTTCTTTGGGTGTCATGGTTTCTGATAGGGTCGTGAACGAACGAATGTCTGCAAATAGGACCGCCATGTGTTTCTGCACATGGTCCCCTAATCGAACATCAACAATGCTTTCTTTTTCTAGCAATTTTAAAAATTCCAAAGGGACAAAGTTGCCGTAGGCAATGTTAATCCGTGACAACTGAATATGAATCTTAATCCGTGTCAATAATTCTCCCTTGGAAAACGGTTTCGTCAAATAGTCATTCGCCCCTGCCTGCAAACCTTCGACCAAATCCGAAACTTGATTTTTGGCGGTCAACATGATGATAGGCAGTTGGTTGGCAGAATGTTTTTCCCGGATGATTTTGCATACTTCAAATCCTGACATTTTGGGCATCATAATATCCAACAGGATGATGACAAATGGTGTGCCACTGTCAACGGCGTCAAGGGCTTCTTGTCCATTATGGGCGCGGGTGACAGCGTAGTTTTCCACGCGCAATTGATTCTCCAGAACTTGTAAATTAATCGGGTCGTCGTCCACAATCAAAATATTAAATGACTCCCGTCCTTGCGAACTGGTGTCTGTGGTCATTTCAAAAGTGGGTTCTGGGACCGTTTCCTTTCCTTCCTCCTCAATACTGATTTCAATGGCTTGAGAATCCCGAATACGACTCAACAAGGTGGCTATATCCGTGGTGTGTTCTACCACCTTTTCCTTGGATAAGGGCAACGTGAAACTGGCTTTCGTGCCCTGGCCCAGGACGGATTGCACACGAATCTCGCCATTATGTAATTCGACCAATTGTTTGGTGATGGATAATCCCAGTCCAGTGCCCCCATATTCGCGTGAAATAGAACCGTCAGCTTGTTCAAAGGGTCTAAAGACGAGGTCAATTTTGGCAGGCGAGATGCCAATGCCGGTGTCACTGACCGTTATCACGAGGTGGTTGCTTTCTACCGTCGCAGAGATTTCTACGGTGCCAGAATCAGTGAACTTAATGGCATTGCTGATGAGATTGTGTAAAATCTGTTGTACACGATTCTCGTCAGCCTCCACAACGAAATCTTCACGGATGTTATTAATAATCTCAATTCGTTTATGCCCAACCAGTGGTTTCGAGAGAGTCAAGACGACCTCGGTGACGACTTTTATCTCGACAGGTTTGATTTGTAATTCAATATTTCTATGTTTGAGTTTCGAGAAATCTAAGATGTCATTGACTAGGTTGGACAGTCTTCTGCCACTAAAAACGATCATGGACAAATTTTGGATAGCTTTGGGTGGCAATGCGCCAGCAGCCCCGTCAATCATGGAATCGGCAATGCCAATAATCCCATTGATGGGGGTCCGCAATTCATGGGAGGTATTGGATAAAAAGTCATCTTTCAATTTATCCAGTTCCTTGAGTTCCTCATTTTGCTGTTTGATGCGGTTGATATAAACTCTCATGCTGTCAACCATCATCGCAATACTTTGTCGCAACAGTTTCAATTCATTGTTGGTTTCTACCTCAATGTGATGTTCCAAATTACCTTTGGCAATAATATTGACGCTGTCCACAATTTTCTGAATGGGACGAGTAATCCAAGCCGAAATGATAAACGTGAACAAGATGCTTAACACAATCGCCCCGACACTGATGAGGAAGTGAAAGGAGGCGGTACGTTGGAGACTTTCATCAATACTTCTGGTATTGTAAGTCAGCCCAACGACTTTACTGGGGTCATCAAAAGTCGCATCCAACTCCAGGTCACTTTGTTTCAGGTCCACGAAAATATAGCGAGTATAAAGTCTTCTTGCCGACTCAAGGTGTTCATACGTTTTTTGAGTATTGGCCACTTCCTGAATAATGGTTGCCGTTTTGGAGTCAATCGGGTCTGAATCCAAGGAATAATTGCCTAGCCGATTGAAAATTCTAACGCGACTTAACGACGGGTTGATTCTTTTCAGGCGGTCGGTGATTTTAGCGATGTCTAAGTCACCCATCAAATCTTTAAAGTCATCCGATTGGATGCCCAATTCTAACAAATATTTCCCATCTGGCGTCGGCATGTAGGCAAATTTTCTAATCGTACCGGTACGCGCCTCGGTCGCTAAACTGCCACCATTATAGAAAGTTCCTTTCTGACGAATGTGGTTGAACAATTTGACATAGTCGGGCCATTGTTTGAAATCGAGTCCTAAGTCTTTTTTATAGGTGGTGTACTCCACTACATTATCAGAGTTGATAACATATAAGTCCATTTTTCCCCCCATTTGTCTTTTTAAGTCTTCTAGGACTAACTTAGCGGGTTCGCGATTGGCCATTTGATAAGCGTCCACAAAAATTTCAAAACCATCCCTGATTTTTTCACCAAGGGCCCGGGCCAACACTTTATGTCCCGCATCTGCTAGTCTGACCGCCGCGCTAATATTCAACTCGGTCTGTTCCCGTAACTGATTGTAAGCACTTTCCAAGTCATGTTTCGCATTCAAATAATTAGACAGCGACATAACGATCAAAATGGGAATAATCAGTAACAGAAAGGACCCCATCAAGGTGTATTTCAAGGGCACATAAGGCGTCGTTTGGGGAATTGACTTATTCTGTATATTCTTCAAAGAGTGGGGCGTTCTCATTGTGACTTTGTTGGAGAGGATGACAGACCGTTGGAAATTTTGGCAGTCTAAATTAGAACCTAAAAATTTGGACTGCAACTTAGTTTAGCCGCTGCCAATGCAACACGCTGTTCATAAGCACGACGGGCAATGTGAATATCTTCTAAAAATGTTGGTAACTCGGACAACAACAGGGCTTGCGGTCCATCGACGAGGGCTTTTTCGGGCACGGGGTGAAAATCCACTAAGATCATATTGGCACCTGCAATCACGGCTTGGGCTGTGACATGTTGTAAATCTAACAAGCCGTCAGGCGCCCGGTCACGACTGCCGACGGAATGGGAAGGGTCAATACAGACTGGCATCCGCGTCAAGCGTTTGACCACCGGCACATGCGAGAAGTCGACAAAGTTACGATGTGGGTCACCCAAATGCGTTTTCATCCCGCGTAACCCAAAGACGACTTTATGATTCCCTTCGCTGGCGAGATATTCCGCCGCATTTAAGGATTCCTCCAAAGTGATGCCAAACCCGCGTTTAAGTAACACTGGAAATTCATTTTGGCGTCCCACACTTTTTAGTAATTCAAAATTTTGCGTGTTGCGCGTCCCAATTTGCACCATGACCCCTGTCGGATGGCCAGTCTGTTCCAGGGCCTGCCGAATTTCCAAAAGATGTGAATCATGGGTGATTTCCATGGCAATGACTTTGATTCCATATTTGCCGGCCAATTCAAAGACGTAGTTTAAACAATTACGACCATGTCCTTGAAAACTATACGGATTGGTACGCGGCTTATACGCCCCCATGCGGGTACAGACTTGACCATGTTCTTGTAACGCCTGCATCATCATTTCCACATGCGAAGGCGTGTCCACTGCACATAATCCTGCGAAAACGTGTAAATGGTCTTGACTAAAAGTCACACCATTATACTCGAAAGCGGTACTTCGATTATCATTTACGGCATGGCGGCCCAACACGCGATAAGGTTGCGACACGCGCACAACTCGTTCGACACCCGGCAAAGCTTGTATTTCTTCTTTAGGCAGAGAATGAGTATCACCTACTAAATAAATTTCTGTCAGAATTTGTTGGGTACCGTGTACCTCATGGACATTGAGACGAATCCCTGGCAGATGTTCCAAGTGTGCTATGATGTTGCGATATTCTTTACTGTCTTTGCGAATTTGTGATTCCAGAATGACAATCATGGATTTTTAGACCTGTTTATTTGAAAATAATGAAAAATGAGTAAAACTGGGGTGGAGTAGAGGCTTTAGCCGGTGGTAGGGGCACGATACCGGCTAAAGCCTCTACTCCACCGTGGTTCCCATTATCCTTTCAAGTTTGATATAATAATAAGACATTTTACCTGATGAATAAACCATAATGCACCGTATTACCCTCACTCGTCCCGATGATTGGCACTTACATTTACGCGATGGCATCGCGATGGCTGCTGTTGTCGCCGCCACTGCCCGTTGCTTTAGACGTGCCATCATCATGCCAAATTTAATTCCCCCAATCACCACGGTTGACCAGGCTTTGGCCTATCGTACCCGGATTTGCGCGGCGTTACCCGCAGATAGTCATTTTAACCCGTTGATGACCCTTTATTTGACAGATAATACACCTATTTCTGAAATAATCAAGGCCAAAGACTCTCAAGAAGTGGTTGCGGTCAAATACTACCCCGCCGGGGCTACCACCCATTCGGAATTTGGGGTGACAGACCTCCGGCGCGTTTGGCAAGTATTAGAAACCATGCAAACTTATGACCTACCCTTACTTATTCATGGTGAGGTCACGGCCAATAGCATAGATGTGTTTGATAGGGAAAAGATTTTTATTGAATATGTGCTAGACCCCTTATTAGAAAATTTTCCCTCATTACGAGTGATATTTGAACATATCACCACTCAAGAGGCCGTCGAATATGTAACGGCAATGACCAATAAAAACTTGGCCGCCACGATTACCGCCCATCACCTCTTAATGAACCGTAATGACCTGTTCAAAGGTGGCATCCGTCCCCATCACTACTGTTTGCCCATTTTGAAACGAGAGGCGCATCGACAAGCCTTATTAAAGGCCGCGACCAGTGGCAGTCCCAAATTTTTCTTAGGCACGGATAGCGCACCTCATGCCCAAACGGCCAAAGAAACCGCGTGTGGCTGTGCCGGCATTTACACGGCCCCGGCCGCCCTAGAATTATACGCCGAAGCTTTTGAACAAGTCCAAGCCCTCGATAAATTGGAAGGCTTTGCCAGTTTCTATGGCGCCGATTTTTACCATCTGCCCCGTTCCACGGAAATGGTGACTCTCGAAAAACATCCTTGGCAAATGCCCACCCACTTCCCCTTTGGCGATAGCCACGTCATTCCCATCCGCGCCGGTGAAACCATTTCTTGGCAACAGGTACCCCACTGATGGCAACAAAACACTCCTCTCCTCCCACTTCTCCCATTGCCAAACGCTTCCGTGGCTACCTCCCCGTGGTAGTCGATGTCGAAACCGCCGGCTTTGACCCCCAACGGGACGCCTTGCTAGAAATTGCTGCGGTTATTTTACGCATCAATTCCGAAGGCCGCTGGGAACGTGAAGCCACCCACTTCTGCCACGTCATCCCATTTGAAGGGGCTAACTTAGACACTCAAGCCCTCGAATTCACTGGTATTGACCCCTACCACCCCTTCCGCTTTGCCGTCCCAGAAGCCGAAGCCTTGCACACCATTTTTAAACCGGTTCGCGACGCTATCAAGAGGTATGAATGCACTCGCGCCATCCTCGTCGGTCACAACCCCTCCTTTGATTTAAGTTTTGTCAATGCTGCCGTGACTCGCGCCGGTGCCAAACGTAACCCCTTTCATCCCTTCAGCACTTTTGATACCGCCACACTAGGCGGATTGGCTTATGGTCAAACCGTTCTAGCCAAAGCCGTTCAAGCTGCCGGCCTTCCCTGGGACGGTCGGGAAGCCCATTCGGCCATTTATGATGCAGAACGCACGGCGGATTTATTTTGTGCGGTGGTGAATATGTGGGATAACAGCTAAAATCGGCTGGATTAAAGGCTTTAGCCACAATAAGGAAAACGGCCCCTGAAATTAATCGATAGGTGGACTAGAGGCTTCAGCCGGAAAGTGCAGAACAGATATTGAAATCACCATGCCCCCACCGGCTAAAGCCGCAATGCCATTCAGTTAAGGTACGGTGGAGTGGAGGCTTTAGCCGGCCGGCCGTAGGCATCACCCCCCACTCAAATTGCGGGGCGCCTACCGCCGGCCGGCTAAAGCCTCCACTCCACCGTACCTTAACTTATTTGAAACCGCACGGCATCCTCCAACAGTTTATAATTGTTAGGATTATTGAACTTTGTTAAACCTAACTTAACCGATGTTAAACGAAATTTAACAAAACTTGTGATTTTGCAAATCAAATTTGACAACGTTTTTAACCTGTTTAGACTGTTTTTTTGAAGAATCAGTCCATATTTAATACCTAGCGAATTTTAATTCTTATTTTTAACTTAATTCTAAAGGTTTATTTATGTATTCAACTATTCAACTTCATTCTAATTCCATCATTGCCTATGGGCAACTGATGATTTGGTTATTACTCAAACCGTCGGCATGGCGGGAGTATGTCAAAAATATTGACCCTACTCTACAGCCCGTGTTGACCTTGTCTTGCTTCTCCCCTTCTCTGCGGCACCCGCCACCGTTGGAACGGTTATGTCATCTGATGCGAGTGACTCAACCGCTAGTGGTGGGATTGGGGATTTGTTTCTTGATGTCCACTTCGCGACTAACAGGGCTTATTGAATACGACACGTACATCGAGGACATTATTTATGGAATTTTTGTCGGTGTGATGTTATCCATCGTTGGCAGTGGATTCGGCAGTTTTGCAATCTCTTTGCCGTTTGGTCTGCTGTTTGGCGGAATCGGGGGAATATTGGTAGGTACGGGGTTTGGTATCGGCATTGGACTCCCCTCTGGCTTCCCTTACAATGATTTTGATATGTGGATACTCCCCTTTGCTGTTTTCTCCATCAGTCTGACCGGCAGTGTGATAATTGCTTTGCATGAGGAACCTCATCAACGCACGATGGGATGGAAAATAGGCAGTTACATGTTGGGAATCAGCGTGGGTTTGATTGTGTTAACCACGATTTTGATGGTAGGTGCCTACCTGTTAGGTGATCTACTTCTTTCGCCCGCATTGCAACAGCTTTTTGAACACTTGAAGACTTTGTACCAGACCGTGAATATGCAAGAAATTTTCAAGGGTCTGACAAATCCAGAGAGTTTGAAAACGTATCCACGATATATCACCATCGCCTTCTCCGGGGGACTTTTCTTGGGTTGGTTTCTTAGAGGTTGGCGTGGGGGATTATTCTTGGGCCTCGGCCTGGGAATTATGATAGCTGTTGTCAGTTTCATCTACCATGGTATATTTGGTATCATACCACAAGGTGCAATCATCAGACGTCTTCTGTCTGGCACATCCAGAGGAATATTGTATGGAGTGATTTTTTTCATTTCGTTCACAATTCCCTATTTGTTAGCACGACGGATTGCCAATAAGTGGGCAGGCATCGTGGCAGGAATACTGGGTTATGTGGTCGTTTATTTAGCTATTCGTTTAGACCTAGATGACCCTCTGTTTAGACTCGTGTTAGTGGGAAGTGTTATCACTTTTATGTTAGGCATCACCCACCAACGCTGGCTGCCTTTTTTGTTGTGGCCACTGGAAGCGGCTATGAACCTGGTCATCTATCGTCTCCAAGAAAGATACTCGCCAGAAACTCTCCTCCCCTGGCACCCCGCTTTTTGGGATGAACATCAATCGCGGCGGCAATGGGGACTCGAAACCTGGTTAGTCAAGATCGCAGAACAAGATGCCGAACTGGGTCAACAGGTGTTAATACAACTCAGTCAAGGTCGGCAAATATGGGCGGTCCGGGCAATGCAGATTGAGTCTGACATGCGACAGTTAGAACAGTGTCAAGAAGTCTATGATATTGCTAAGGTGCATGAGAAATTGATGAGTAGTAGCGAACTAACGGGGCCAAATGACAAACGATTGAATCGTTTTGTTGATCATAGTCGGAATGTGGAAGGGGTCTTGAAACAACTGTCTTCTTATCAACAGAATGCGGGGCTGAAAACCGTCGAAGCACGTTTGGAAGAGTTTCTCGTGGGGATAAATGGTCGAGTGGAAATGCAACGGTTTCGGGAGATAGCCAGCCGTTGGAAAGACATTTTGGCCGATTATGCGGATAAACTCTTGACGGTGAATATTGAAACGCCTTACGTGGTCGGCAAGCCCATGGATGAACGAAATCAGCGAGTGTTTGTGCAACGCACCGAGGTTAGTCACCAATTGCGGGAATCTTTATTGTCCCCCAATTGTCCGCCCTTGTTGCTGTATGGTCAACGACGCACGGGGAAAACATCTTTGTTGAAATATATCAACCTCAGTCAACTGTTGCCGAATGATATTTTGGCATTTGTGGATTGCCAAGGGATACTCAACGAGTATACCAACTATGCGAGTTTCTTCTATAATTTGGGACGTGAAATGGGTACGGCCATTCGAAACCATTATCCCAACGCGCAGATACCTGCGTTGACCAAGGAGAAGTTGCATGAGGATCCGTTTACCAGCTTTGATGAGTGGTTAGATGAGATTGAACCTGCCTTGCAAGGTAAATCTTTGTTACTGGCGTTGGATGAATTTGTGATACTAGAGGAGGCGTTCCAAAAAGGACGGATGGAACGCGCTTCGTTGTTGGGCAAGTTTCGCAATATCATTCAACATCGGCCATGGATTCGGTTGCTGTTTTCGGGGACGCATAGTTTTGAGGAGTTGCAACATTGGGCGAGTTATTTCATTCAAGTGCGGACGTTGCATCTGGGCTATTTGACGGAGGCGGAGGCGTATCAATTGGTGACGCGCCCCGTGGAGAACTTTTTGCTGAACTATACTTCCGAAGCCAGTCAGCACGTCCTCCATTTGACTCACCGGCACCCGGCATTGATACAAATGCTGTGTGACGAAATCGTGAATTTGAAAAATACACAGCCCGTTGCAGAACGGTTAAAGGTGCAACTGAGTGATGTCGAGACTGCGGTACCGAAGATTTTAAAGCTGAATCAGATGCTGTTTAAGGAGATTGCCGAAGGACAAGTGGATGCCAATGCGCTGAAGGTCCTGCAATTCATGGCCCTTCAAGGGGAAAACGCGGTGGTCAGTGGCCTCAGTTTGCAACCGCTGTACACTTCCGAATCCGAATTACAGACAGCGGTGACGCAGTTATTGCGACGCGAACTGATTGAGGAAGGGGAAGGGGGGTATCGGTTTCAGATAGAATTGTTGCGGCGGTGGTTTACGAGGGGGTAAATAGGAGGATAGAAACAACGGTGTTGGAGTAAAGGCTTTAGCCGCAATGTCATTCAGTTAAGGAATGAAAATTTCCCCGAAATTAAAATATAGGTGGACTAGAGGCTTTAGCCGGTGGGAGGCAGAAGATAATTGAAATCGCAAGGCCACCCCTCCGGCTAAAGCCTCTAGTCCACCTGTCGGTTAATTGATTCCTTAACTTAATGGCACGGAGGCTTTAGCCGCACTGCCATTAAGTTAAGGTACGCTGGAGTGGAGGCTTTAGCCTGCCTTCGGTAGGCGCCCCGCAATTTGAGTGGGGGGGTGATGCCTACTGCCGGCCGGCTAAAGCCTCCACTCCACCGGGATTTTCCTTAACTTAATGGCACGGAGGCTTTAGCCGGTGGGGGGCACTGCGATTTCAATTATGTTCCACCCCCACCGGCTAAAGCCTCTAGTCCACCTGTATGTTAATTTCGGGGAGTCCTTAACTGAATGGCATTGCGGCTAAAGCCTCCACTCCACCAGTGCTTTCCCTTGAATTTCCCCTCCCCTCCCCCATTATTACTATCCAAAGCCAAAATTGAATAACGAATAATCATTCTTTTATTCATTATCAATTATCCATTATTCATTATCCTAAATGTTTGCACGTATAAAAGAAGACATTGCCTGCGTATTTGACCGTGACCCGGCAGCCCGCACGACGTTTGAAATTTTGACCAATTATCCAGGTCTTCACGCCGTTTGGCTACACCGTGTCAATCATCGATTGTGGACTGCCAACTGGAAATGGTTAGCCCGCACACTATCGCAGGTTGGACGCTTTTTCACGGGTATCGAAATTCACCCAGGGGCCACGATTGGACGCCGTTTTTTCATTGACCATGGCATGGGCGTGGTGATTGGTGAAACGTCTTACATTGGGGATGATTGCACCCTTTATCATGGGGTCACTTTGGGCGGCACCACTTGGCAAAAAGGCAAGCGTCATCCAACGTTAGGCAATGACGTAGTAGTGGGGGCAGGTGCTAAAATTTTGGGGCCCATTACGATTGGCAATGGCGCCCGAATTGGTTCCAATGCAGTGGTTGTCAAACCCGTGCCAGATGACGCGACGGTAGTGGGTATTCCAGCACGAATTGTCTATGTAGATCATAAGAGGGCGGTGGAAAAAAAAATTTTCGAAGCCTATGCACTCCCTGAAAATATGCCTGATGATCTTGATCCTATACAACATGCGATTGATAACATGTTAGATGACATTTCTAAACTGGATGAAAAAATGCAAAAACTTTGTGAAACGCTAAAGAAAATCAGTGGTAATATGCCACTTCCTTCAGAACTCGACTCTTGTCAAATTCGCCCCCTGCGTCAATTGACCTTCTCTGATGACGTAGGAAAAAACTAAAATTGAATATTTTTTATTAAATGGGTACTTGATTATTCTAGCATAATACATAATACTATAGTAAGTAGTGATCTCACTTTATTTAAGGACAACGCCGCCTGTGAAAAAGCGTCGCGGCCTTCGGGTTTTATTTATTTTAAATAAAACTTGACTATTTTAGTATAGAAGGTGATACACTATTAGGACTTACACAATGATGCCCAAGAAACTTAGTTTCTCATTGCCATTGAAGCAATGATAATCTGCGTAAGTCCTGACTATCTTTTAACTTTGCAACAGATATTAAGGATTAACGATATGAGATTGACAACAAAAGGACGGTACGCCGTCACTGCGATGCTAGATTTGGCCATCAATCGTGGCCAAGAACCGATTACTTTGGCAGATATTTCGCAACGCCAAGGTATCTCCCTGTCTTACCTGGAACAACTATTTTCCAAATTGCGCAAACACGGGTTAGTCAGTAGCGCCCGTGGACCCGGCGGTGGTTATCGCCTCAGTCGTGGCGCGGAGACTATTGCTATTGCAGATGTCATTGCGGCGGTAGATGAAAGCGTGGATGCGACCCGCTGTAAGGGCTTGCAAAACTGTCATGATGCCCGTGCTTGCTTGACTCATCAACTCTGGACGGACCTCAGCGAACAAATTCGTGAATTTTTAAGTGGTATCACCTTAGCCCAAGTGGTTGAAAAACGTGCCAAAGAAGTCAATGAAGCGGCCTCTCGTCCTGAACACTCACGTTCTGAAAGTCGTGCGTCGCATCGCTAACTACAAAAACTGATTATAACAGTTGTGATTTAAAATAACCCCACCCTCCTGAGATAAAGGATGTCATGTTTCTTGACCAAAGAGACATGACGTCCCTCTCAGGAAACGGAGTTTGGGGATTGGTTTGGTTAAATAACTGACTATTTTAATATAATATTGAATAATGAGAGAAATTGTAGGGTGGATTAAGCGAAGCGTATCCACCACGGTCGCATTCTGGTGGATACGCTTCGCTTAATCCACCCTACCCCATTAACTTAATGGCATTATCCACCATTTATGTCTTATGAAACTACCCATTTATCTTGACTATTCCGCCACCACCCCCGTGGACCCTCGTGTGGCTGATAAAATGATGCAATATTTAACCTTAGATGGCCACTTTGGCAACCCTGCTTCACGTTCCCATCAATTCGGTTGGGACGCCGAAAAAGCCGTCGAGGAAGCGAGACAACAGGTTGCGGCATTGGTGAACGCGGAACCCAAAGAAATCGTGTGGACCTCAGGCGCCACGGAGTCGAATAACCTAGCCATCAAAGGCGTTGCCCAATTTCATAAGAAAAAAGGCAAACACCTCATCACCTGCAAAACGGAACACAAAGCGGTCCTAGATACCTGTCGCTATCTTGAAAAAGAAGGTTACGAAGTCACCTATTTAGACCCCGAACCCAATGGCCTCGTCGACCTGAAAAAACTCGAAGCCGCCATTCGCAAAGATACTATTCTTGTTAGCCTCATGCACGTCAACAATGAAATCGGCGTCATCTCTAACATCGCTGGAATTGGTGACATAACTCGTTCTCATGGCGTATACTTCCATGTTGACGCGGCCCAAAGTCCCGGCAAAATTCCCATTGATTTACAAAAACTCAACGTGGACCTGATGTCCTTCTCCGCCCACAAAATTTACGGGCCCAAAGGCATTGGCGCCCTCTATGTCCGTCGGCAACCCAGAGTGCGATTGGAAGCCCAAATGCACGGCGGGGGACATGAACGTGGAATGCGTTCGGGAACCTTAGCGACTCATCAAATTGTCGGAATGGGAGAAGCCTTTCACATTGCCAAATTAGAAATGCAAGACGAAAGTGAACGCTTGAAAATATTCCGAAACCGCCTTTGGAACGGTCTCAAAGACATGGAAGAAATCTACGTCAATGGTGACTTGGAACACCGGATTCCAGGCAACTTAAATCTAAGTTTCAACTACATAGAAGGCGAATCCCTAATTATGGCACTCAAAGACATCGCGGTATCCTCTGGATCCGCCTGTACCTCTGCCAGTTTAGAACCCTCGTATGTCTTACGGGCCATTGGCCGTCCCGACTCCCTGGCCCATAGTTCCATTCGCTTCACGTTAGGACGCTTTACCACCGCAGAAGAGATTGACTACACCATTCAACTCCTCCGGACTAAAGTCGAAAAACTTAGAGAACTCTCCCCCCTGTGGGAGATGTATAAAGACGGCATAGACCTGGATTCCGTACAATGGACTTCCCACTAAATGCCATTTTGTCCCCCTTCATTTTCAGATTAACATAATATAGGAGATAATCATGGCCTATTCAGAAAAAGTTCAAGACCATTATGAAAATCCCCGCAACGTAGGTAACTTGGACAAAGAAGACCCGTCGGTGGGCACCGGAATGGTAGGTGCCCCCGCCTGTGGTAAATAACATTGCCACATAATTCTGCTATATGCAAGGAACTCTCGTCAAGTTGTAGATACTGCCGTCCTTACCAGACGATTCTCACTCACCGACTCCCACCGGCCTCCCCCGTCCCAGGAGTCCAAGGCGCAACTTTGTCAGTGACCCAGTTACAATTCTACAAATAGAGACAATTTGCAGGAAAGTCGTGGTGGACTCCTCAGAGACTATACGCAGAACATCTTAAATATAGTGATATTCCCCCACTCTTGTACCCCCCCCGTGTACGGGGGGGTTGGGGGGTAAGAGGGTTACTCTATCAAGATGAAGACATAGTCCGACCTATCTGGAGACAGATAGAAGCCATCAGAAATGATGACTCGCCTAACTTTAGGTCAACACAAGTAACAGAACGGATGTCATGCGGCTACAAATCAAGGTAGGTGAAGACGGCATCATACAAGACGCCAAATTCAAAACCTACGGTTGCGGATCAGCGATTGCTTCCAGTTCCCTACTCACCGAATGGGTAAAAGGCAAAACGTTAGAAGAAGCCGCACAAATCAAAAACACGCAGATCGCCGAAGAACTGGCTTTACCACCTGTCAAAATTCACTGTAGTGTGCTTGCCGAAGGTGCTGTCAAATCAGCGATTGAAGATTACCGGAAAAAGCAATCTCAATTAACATAGTAGGGTGGATTTCGCTGCGCGTATCCACCACTGACTGACTACCGGTCAAGAAGGTGGATATGCTTCACCTACAGATTTGAAATTTCATTCAAGTCAATGCAGAATACAACTACCATTGTGGCAAACCATTGTGGTTCACAGAGGGTATATACAAAATTTATTACTCGAAAATTTTAGAACATGACCAACCAAACCAACCAAAAAACTAACCAGAACGAAGAACTTTCTCAACCCACTACTACCCCCGCAGACCCTAAAGAATTAAGCCTGTATGCCACAGGCGGCGCCTTAGCAGGAGTAGGAATTTCACACATTGGCGGAGGAATCGCATTAGCCAGTGCTTCTACCGCCGCATTCGTTGGTATGTTGCCTGTCATTGCGATAGGCAGCGCAGTCGGAATTGCCGCTTATGGGGTCAAAAAGGGTCTCTTCAAAATGCCCAAATTTTCTGACTCTAAAAAAACTGGATAAGACTTTTGGCCCAGGAGTCCAAAGCGCAACTTTGCAAAGCTACGCTTTGGAACTCCTATCAAGTGGAATAAATACGCCATGAATGACTGTAACAGAACCAAATTAAATCAACTCGGCAAACAAAAAATCCCCTTTCTCTTTGTTATCGACTTTAACCTTACCGACCTGTATGTAGAACCGCTTGACCAATTACCCAACGATATTCTGTTTTCCATAGACGGTTTTTCCAATTTCACTCCAACCGAAAGACTTGAAATTCCAATTTGTCCACCTATTATAATCAAACAACCCATTAGTTTAGAAAGATACACAACGGCTTTTCAGGCAGTGATTGAGGAACTTAAAAATGGCAACACTTATCTACTCAACCTAACATTTCCAACCGAAATAGATATAGGAGATATGTCACTTTTAGACATTTTTTGGTTAAGTCAGGCAACCTTTAAACTCTACTTTCAAAATCAATTTATCGTCTTCTCACCAGAACGATTTATTCACATAGCGGACCAAATTATTCGAACGTATCCAATGAAAGGCACCATTGACGCTTCTCTGCCACACGCCGCTGACACCATTTTGGCAAATGCCAAAGAAATGGCAGAACATGTCACCATAGTCGACCTACTTAGAAATGACCTCGCCATCGTTGCCCAACAAGTCCGCCTCAAAAAATTTAGATATATAGACAAAATCAAGGCCGGCCACCGCGACTTATTACAAGTCAGTTCCGAAATTACCGGCGTCTTAGAAAATTCTTGGGAAGACAGAATTGGCGATATTTTATTTGCATTATTGCCGGCTGGATCAATTTCCGGTGCCCCCAAAAGAAAAACCGTTGAAATTATTCACCAGGTAGAAGGCTATGACCGAAGTTTTTTTACCGGCATTTTTGGATACTTTGATGGCAAACAATTAGACAGCGCCGTGATGATTCGCTTTATCGAAAGACAGGGAGAAAAGCTATTTTATAAAAGTGGAGGAGGCATTACAATTGACAGTCAAGTAGAAACCGAATACCAAGAAATGTTAGATAAAGTTTATTTGCCAATCTAATTCAGTGTTAGTGGAGTAGAGGCTTCAGCCGGTAGTTCCACCTGGGTGGACTAGAGGCTTCAGCCGGTGAGGGATGCCCCGAAATCCAATGGTATGCCCACCTCCCACCGGCTAAAGCCTCTAGTCCACCGTCGATTTTTCTCTACATGGCGAGGTCATTCAACTATGGAAAAACTTTTAGAAACGCTTAAAATCATCAATGGCGAACCACAACATTTAGAATACCATCAAGCCCGTTTCAACCAAACCCGTAAAATACTGTATGACACACAAACCGAAATAGCTTTGGAAAAATTGATTCACTGCCCCTTTTCATCAGGTACCTATAGATGCCGAATAATTTATACAGACTACATCGAACACATTGAATACTTACCTTATCAAGACAGACAATTTCGAACCTTTCAAATCGTCACTGATGACTCAATGACCTATCCATTTAAATTTCTGAACAGAGATTCTCTAAACCAATTGGTTGCCCAAAAAGGGCTGGCAGACGACATCTTAATCGTGAAAAATGGACTGATAACAGACACCTCCATTGCCAACGTCGCCTTTTGGGAAAACGACACCTGGGTGACACCTGCGGTCCCATTACTTAAAGGCACCACTCGCCAACGATGGTTGACCGAGAAGCGAATGGTTGCCAAAGACATCACGGTGACAGATTTGAAAAAATTTTCTAAAATGGCCTTGATGAATGCTATGATAGGATTTTATGTGATAGAAGATTTCCAAGTAAATATTCACTAGAAATTCAAACTAGAAACTCGGTTTCTTAAAGAAACTGAGTTTCTTTGCAACCTTATATAGTAATATTCCTATCCATTTGTACCCCCCAGCCCCCCCGCACGCGGGGGGGAGTCATCCACGCCGCGGGGGGGAGTCATCCACGCCGCGGGGGGAGTCAC
>JAABRD010000056.1 GCA_011391085.1 Thiotrichaceae bacterium
CCGTCGCCGTTGGAGTCCGGAATTCATTCCGTCGCCGTTGGAGTCCGGAATTCATTCCGTCGCCGTTGGAGTCCGGAATTCATTCCGACCATTGACACGGAATAAATTCCGTACTCCAAATTCTTATTTTGCTCAATGAGATTTGACAACCAAAGTGGTCAACTTTTTTAATTATCCGTCGTAAACGTATTATCCATTTTTTAAAATAGATTATCCTACCCCCAAATAACCCCTATTCCAATATTTGTGATCTAAAAAATAAGTATATTTTCATCAAATTGAAGAATCGACTAACCCTTCCAGAACACCGTGTAACTATTTGTTTTATAATCTATTTGATAATTTTCACAAATTTGTCATAGTTAAAATTTTTTTCCTAAATGAAACAGCCAATTACACAATATTATGCAGATAATCAACAAGTTACATAGTTGAAAAAAATTTTGAGAATCGGTATGATTTATTCTTAACAAAATCACTTTAGCCCTTTGAAAAATTCCAACCTATTTTTAAGGATTATAGGGACATATATCCACTATCCACTAAAGTCCACTATCCACTATCCACTATCCACTATCCACTCATGCCACTTGACATACCCACTGATGCACCTTCTAATTATACCCTGGATTCTCCTCCAGACCAACATTTGTTGACCGAGGAGGAGAACGCCCTTCTGAGTCAATACCGGGTGATTAGACGCAATGGTCAATTGACCGCTTTTGATGCCAGCAAAATTGCTACTGCGATGACCAAAGCCTTTTTAGCAGTGGAAGGCGAGGCCGCGAAAAATTCTAACCGTATTCAGAAAACCGTGCGTCTCCTCACCCAACAAATCGTGCGTGGGATCCGGCGCCGCTTGCAAGAAACTGGGATGGTGCATATTGAAGAAATTCAAGACCAGGTGGAACTTGCTTTAATGCGTGCTTCTGAACATAAAGTTGCCCGTGCCTATGTCGTTTATCGCGATGAACATGCGAAACGCCGGGAGGAGAAAAAAGAGAAGTCTGTCATTCGTGTCACCAATCACGTAGGTGAATCTTATCCCCTGGATGAAGACCATTTACATCGCCTGGTTGCCAAAGCCTGTCAGGGTTTGGAGGAGGTTAAACCAGATTTTATTGTCGAAGAAAGTCTGAAAAATGTATTTGACGGAATTTTAGAACGAGATGTTACTCAGGCATTGATAATGAGTACCCGGATTCTCATTGAACGAGAACCTAATTATTCTTATGTGGCTGCCCGTTTATTGCTGAACCAATTGTGTCAAGAGTCGTTTCGGTTCATTCGTTCAACTTTGCCAAACCTCACCAATTTGGGAAAGCTAGGGGATGCGGAGATGACCAGGTTTTATCCTGGCTATTTCACCGCATATATCCACACGGGGATTCAACACGAGTTACTAGACCCCCGCTTGGCCAGCGATTTTGATTTGGTTCAATTAGGGAACGCATTAGTCGCAGAACGCGATTTACAGTTTACTTATTTAGGATTACAAACGTTGTATGACCGTTATTTTCTGCAATGGGCCGGGACTCGCTTTGAACTTCCCCAAGCCTTTTTTATGCGGGTGGCAATGGGACTGGCCCTAAATGAGGAGAATAAAAATGAACGTGCCCTAGAATTTTATAACGTGTTGTCGCGTTTTGACTTGATGTGTAGCACCCCCACTTTGTTCAATTCAGGCACCTTACGTCCACAATTGTCGAGTTGCTATTTGACCACCGTACCAGATGATTTAGAAGGCATTTTTGAAGCCATCAAGAATCATGCGTTACTATCCAAATTTGCCGGTGGCTTGGGGAATGATTGGACTTATGTGCGCGGAATGGGTTCCCATATTAAAGGTACCAATGGGAAATCTCAAGGTGTGGTACCCTTCTTAAAGGTAGCGAATGACACCCTGGTCGCCGTGAATCAAGGCGGGAGGAGACGCGGATCGGGTTGTGCTTACCTGGAAACCTGGCACATTGATATTGAAGAGTTTTTAGAACTACGCAAAAACACTGGCGATGAACGGCGTCGTACCCATGATATGAACACCGCCAATTGGGTCCCTGACCTCTTTATGGAACGGGTGCATCAGAATGGGATGTGGACCCTCTTCTCACCCAATGAACTGCCAGAGTTACATGACTGCTATGGTAACGAATTTAAAATCGCTTATGAACGGTACGAAACTGCCGCGAGAGAAGGACACCTCAAAATTTGGAAACAAGTGTCGGCGGTAGAATTATGGCGAAAAATGTTGACCATGTTATTTGAAACCGGTCATCCTTGGATGACGTTTAAAGACCCTTGCAACCTCCGCAGTCCCCAGCAACATGTGGGAGTGGTGCATTCGAGTAACTTGTGTACCGAGATTACTTTGAATACCGACCTGAAAGAAATCGCAGTTTGTAACCTCGCCAGCATCAATCTTGCAAACCATCTTCAAAATGGCAAACTCGACACCAACAAATTGCAACAAACCATTCGCACGGGAATGCGCATGTTGGACAATGTAATTGACATCAACTATTATGCCGTTCCCCACGCACGGACTGCGAACTTGCGGCATCGCCCCGTGGGTTTGGGACTCATGGGCTTCCAAGATGCGTTATATCAACTACGGATTCCGTATGCGTCCTCAGAAGCCGTGGAATTTGCCGACCGTTCGATGGAACTTATCAGTTATTACGCCATTTTGGCTTCCACAGAATTAGCTGAAGAACGCGGTAAATATTCCACCTTTGACGGTTCTCTATGGAGTCAAGGCATCCTCCCCCTGGACAGTCTCCAAAAATTAGCCGAGGTTCGCGGTTCTCACCTAGAAATGAACACTGCCATCACCTTAGACTGGGAGACCTTACGCCGGCGCCTCCTGGCAATGGGAATGCGCAATTCCAATTGCATGGCGATAGCACCTACGGCCACCATCTCCAATATTTGTGGTGTCACGCAATCTATAGAACCGACTTACCAAAACCTCTTCGTCAAATCCAATTTGTCGGGCGAATTTACCGTTATCAACCCTTACCTCGTTGCCGACCTTAAATCTTTGGGCATCTGGGATGAAGTCATGGTCAACGACTTAAAATATTACGATGGCAGTGTGCGCCACATTGACCGGCTTCCCGACCCTCTTAAACAACTCTATGCCAGCGCATTTGAGATTGATCCAGAATGGCTAGTGGAAGCGGCATCGCGGCGACAAAAATGGATAGACCAAAGCCAATCATTGAATTTATACATGATAGAACCTTCAGGTCGCAAATTAGACAGCTTATACAAATTAGCCTGGATTCGCGGCTTAAAAACAACTTATTACCTACGCGCCATGGGTGCCACCCATGTCGAAAAAAGTACCGTCCACCGTCATGCCTTCACCTCTTTGTCAGACACCTCTTTGTCAGCCTGTGCGATTGACGATGCAGAGTGTGAAGCGTGTCAATAGAGAGTGTGAAGCGTGTCAATAGAATGAAGAATTAAGACCGGAGAAGAATTAAGACCGGAGTAGAGGCTTTAGCCGGTGGCTTGTTGGAGTAGAGGCTTTGGAGTAGAGGCTTTAGTTGGAGTAGAGGCTTTAGCCGGTGGTTTTAAATATCGCGGAGTTTTTACCGGCTAAAGCCTCCACTCCAACGGCCCGCCGGCTAAAGCCTCCACTCCAACGGCCCGCCGGCTAAAGCCTCCACTCCGATCTATTCATTGTTCATTATTCATTATTTCCTGAGAGATTAATCATGTTAGACTTTGGAGACTCGATCGCTTCCAGCGATAGCTATACCTCTTCTTCTCACCATATCACTCGTCCGCGGCGAACCAAATCTGTTCAACGCGGAACGATTCCCCCTGGTGGGAAGATATTCATACCGGAGGAAAAGAAACTTCCTCCTATTTCTAGTAGCCTAGACCCTATTTCGATAGGTGCCAAACGTCCTCATTCCAATGACATCAAAATTATTGGCGGACGTGGTTACGATTTACGGCAACCGATTCCGATTAAATATAAAGAAGTGCGGGAACGGTTTTTACAAGCCCGAAAAAATTACTGGATGCCCAATGATATTGCCATGGGCGAAGACAAATTACTATGGCATACTGGGCAACTGACGCAGGCGGAAATGTGGCTATTTAAAACCAACATTTCTTACCTCACGGCCAGCGATAATCTCGTTCCTGATAATCTGGAAGGGGCGATTATGGGACATATCACGGCTAACGAAATGCGACAATATTTACGTTGGCAAGTGGCTGAAGAAGTGAACCATCTGGAATCCTATTTGTTCATTTTGGAATCGTTTGGCCTAGATGAACAAGGTCAGGGACAAATTTTCAATTTATACCATGACATTCCAGAACTGACGAACAAACTCAATTGGAATATCAACTTCACTAACAATCTGGTCCAAAGTGGGGCGCCCGTCGGTTCACAAGAAGCCCACCGCTGTTTGTTAGAAGACCTCATCAGTTACTACGTTTTTGAGTATCTCTTCTTTCCACTGGGCTTCTCCCAAATTTTTGCCCTGGCCCGCCAAGGCAAGTTGCGTAACACTGCCCAACAGTACAGTTACATTTGGCGTGATGAGAATTTACATGCAGCTAACGGCCTCTGGTTAATTCGTCAGATTATCCAAGAAAATCCAGCCTTGTGGGATGCCAACATGCAAGAACGGGCGCGGGCGATTATCAATGAAGCCGTCAAATTGGAGACCGCTTACGCCCACTCTTCCATGCCGGACGGTGGCATTGTAGGAATGTCGGTATCAACTTATATTGACTTTGCCAGATTCATGGCCAATAATGTATGTAAGAACCTGGAACTCAAACTGCTGTTTTCCATTAAAGAACACCCGCTTCCCTGGATTAGCGAATACGAGTTAAATCAGGAAGTGAACTTCTTTGAAGGGCGCGTTCGGGAATATCAGACGGGCAGTCAATTGAAGTGGGATTAGGCACTGTATAAATCGTTAAACCAGTTCATGTAGGGTGGGCAAATGTTTTTTTGCCCACCTTCATTTGGTGGGCAACGATAAACCTGTTGCCCACCCTACATAACTACATAAAAGGAGATTCACCACATGTTAGAAAAACTAGCTAAAACTCAAGTTCCAATTCATGAATTATTGGCAAAACGTTGGAGTCCTCGTGCTTTTGACCCCAACCAAACAGTTAGCCGCGAACAAATTACCGCCCTGTTAGAAGCGGCCCGCTGGGCACCTTCCTGTCGCGGGGAGGAGCCTTGGCGATTTCTCGTGTTTGACAAGCACACCAACTTAGCGGCGTGGGAAAAAGCGTTTAGTTGTTTAGACGAAAGCAATCAGAAGTGGGTCAAAAATGCGCCGCTTCTGATATTAGCCACCGCGGTGGGTACTTTTAATCATAATGGGCAACCTAATCGTTGGGCGCCATACGATTGCGGGGCTGCCAGTGAGAATATTTGCTTACAAGCCACCCATTTAGGCTTAATAACCCATCAAATGGGCGGCTTCAAATTGGCGAAAACGCATGAACTTTTGGGGTTGCCTGTGGAAGCGACGGCATTGGCGATGATAGCCATTGGTTATCAAGCGTCTCCGGATATTTTGGAAGGCGATTACAAAACTCGTGAATTGGCCGAACGGCAGAGGAAGCCGTTGGCAGAGAATTTTTTTGAAGGGCAGTGGGGAGTGGCGTTTAGTGGATAGCGGATAGCGGAGTCCAAAACATGTTTTGGGCTCCAAGGTGCGGATAGATGAAAATCTGTTTCTTTACATTATTAGTGACGATGACCATATCCGTAAGTTGCGCTAATAAAAATCCGGCACAACGGTTTGAAGAAGTGTTTGGTTTTTCACTCCCGAAAACCGCAAGTATCAAAAATTATATCGACAACCCAGAATACGAAATTGTCTATGAAATAAGTATTAGACCTGTTGAGATGGTTTATCTGAAATCCTCTCTGAAAAATTATTCAAAATGGCATATCGTCAGTGACCAGCAAACTTTTTATGCAGGCACAACGGTCATTAAAGGGAATGCCTCAAGTACCCAAGAATTTGCATTGGCTACCATGTTAGACGGGAGAGTCCCTGTCTTAATTTACGACCACGAGATTGGAGTGCTTTATGCCATCATAGCAGATGGAATGATGTGATGCGTAAATTTAGCTAGGTATCCTCTGGTGAAATCGGTGGGCAACGATGAACCGCGTTGCCCACCCTACAAATACTGCAACCGGACAACAACTGAGTAAAGAGTTTGTTGCACAGGAGAAGACCATGAACAACCTATCTAAAATGGTCATGAGTTTGGCCGCCATCCAAAGTGTAGAAGCTGCCAATATTAGTGGTATTATCAACGTAAACAGTCTTTGCTATCAGGACGGAAGCACGAAAATTACGGGGAGTGATTCCGTAAATTTTGATTGTAAGATTGGTGACGGTTGGTCTGGGGATATAGACCCAATTTTATCTATACGGACGACAAATAGTTTCTCTGAACCAAGTGTAAAGGTAGATTTGAAGATAGATTTCAAATCCACTAGCGGTGGCACCTGGAACAGTGAATGTAATTTATCCTCCACATACTCAACTAGCGTGGAAAGTTCTGGTTGGACTCCCACTCTATGGAAAACTTTCAAAAGCAGTACAGGAGAGTTAGATTGTCAACCGGCTACGTTGACCTATAGTAACGTAACAGGCACTTTACCGAACCAAAATATGGTCTGTGCGTTGGCGTGTGGAACTCCTACACCACCTCCGTCCGAACCTGAACCACCACCAGAATCTCCATCTAAACTTGAACCACCACCTGCTACACGCGACTTTGATAGCGACGGTAAAGACGACATCTTGTGGTATAATAAAGCGACCGGCGAACTGTTTCTCTATACCAGTGGCCACGGCAATTATTCCTCTGGAAATGTACCAGTGGACACGGGATGGATTGCGGAAGGTGTGTTTGACTATGATAAGGATGGACAAGCTGATATTCTCTGGTGGAATCAGCAAACAGGCGAAGTTTATGTCTGGTTGGGTAATACCCAAACAGGTTCAATGGGGTTCGTGCCTGACACCCAATGGCAAACTTGCTGTGGTGGCGACCTCGATGGTAACGGTTTCGGCGATATTCTGTGGTTCAACCAAACCACGGGAGAACTCTATGTTTGGTATGACAATCCAGAACAGAAAGTTCCAGATGGTGGAGTAGAACCAAAATCCGGTTGGTTGCCTAAAGGCGTTGCCGATTTTGACGGTGATGGTCGCGGCGACATCCTATGGTGGAATCAGCAAACGGGCGAGTTATTCTTTTGGACTACCAGCCAGGACCATTATCCATCGTCAGGCGTCCCCATCGCAACGGGCTGGATGGTGAAGGGCGCTGGCGACTTCGATGGAGATGGTACTCCTGATATTCTTTGGTGGAATCAGCAAACTGGAGAAATCTATATTTGGGATAATGGTGGTAAGGGACCTCATCATTCCAGAGGCATCGTGCCGGATTTGAATTGGTCTCCTCTGTAGCCAGGTAGGGTGGGCAACGCGGTTTACCGTTGCCCACCAACCCCCCTCCATCAAAATTGGTGGGCAAACCAAAAGACGTTTGCCCACCCTACCTGGCTGGAGGAATCGTTGTCAATGGACAGTTTAACCAGTCCATGTTGGGTGGGCAAGTGTTTATTTGCCCACCTTCTAACTTAACTCGGCTATGTGGTGGGCAACGATAAACCTGTTGCCCACCCTACCTAACTAACTTAACTCGGCTATGTGGTGGGCAACGATAAACCTGTTGCCCACCCTACCTAACTGGTTTAAAAAAACTTGAACATCGATTTTCAAAGGATTAACAGATGAACTCACAACCCACTGTAGTACAATTATTTGTTATTTTGGCAACTTTACTGACGGAAGGATGTAGCCTGGCAGACTGGCAACGAATGGGGTACGAAACTGTACAGAATGCCAAACGGCAACAATGCCAAACGGATTTGCCCAGAGATAAGGAAGGGGAATGTCAACAAAGGGAAAATTATGATGCTTATCAACAGCGAAGAACCGAGAACACGGAGTGAGTAGCCAGCTTTGAAAGACGCCACCCACACTTCTCACATATATCAGAGGGTGGTGGTGCAGAGGTAATGGTATAGCGGTTTTGGAGTACGGAATTAATTCCGCTTGAAACGGAATTAATTCCGTACTCCAACGGAATTAATTCCGTACTCCAAAACCCATAACCATTACCTTTGCAACACTACCTATCAGAGTTCCATCTTTGAGTAGTGATGAAATTTGGGTGATAACTGAGGACTAGCGGTCATTCTAAGTAGTGAAGCAGAATTTTTGGTGGTGATGCACAAGATTGTGGTGATGGTCATCAAACCTGACAGGTCGCAGAGCACCTGTCAGGTTTAAACCGGTGCCGTTAAGTCACCAACACCTCCTCCCACACCAACCGTTCCAATCCCACCGCCACTACCGCATAAGTCCGTAATCGCAACACGCCAGGATATTCCTCCTCCAACACTTCCCGATACCGTTGCAATTGGGTACGGGCCGCGACGAATTGTTCTTGAACCACGGGTAACGCCTTTAACTCCTCCACCGACTTGGCTTTTACCTCCACCGCCGTCAATTTACCCTGTTTCTTTAACTTCACATATTTTAACTCGAAGAGAATGTCCCATAACGGCGCCTGTCGCAAGTCTGGCCGAATGATTAAGATTAAATCCCCATACCCACGGGCTATCTTCGTTTCGGAGTCCATGATATACAAAATATCATCAAACAGTAGCATGACAAAGGCCATCTTCACCGTCAATTCATCGGCCCAGCGATAGTCACGATTATCAAACACGGGGAAGTAACTCTGTTCTAGCAACTCACACACCGGTTGCAAATCCCCCGTCCGATAAAATTGCCGGGCTACTTGCCGATTGGTTTCGCGGGTACTGTCGGCGGGAATCAGTAATTCGTGGAGTTGTTCTACATATAACTTGCGAATCACTAAATTGGGAATCGTGAATAAGAGTTCACGCAGAGGCGTTTGCCCCACTAGCGTTAACACGCCAAAGTAGTAGAGAAGGGAGACCATGAAACTGCGGTCAGGATTGGGTTTGAGGAGGTCGGTGAGGCTAAATCGGCTAGATAAACTTGGAATCATTAAGGACGACGTGCTTAACAGGGCGTCCTGAATCACGGGGGCACCGAGTGGTAACGAAGCAATATAAGCCAATTTGTTTTTATCCATGGCTAAGTTATCGTCTAACATTTCATTCGGGGAACGACACTGTTTTTGGAAGTATTTCCAAAAATACAGGGCTAACGTTGGATTATAAACCAAGGGCGTGGTGTCGTCATGACAAAACCGATAACCATTGTAAAAGGTCTGCATCGTCGACCGAAATTGGCTAGTCATCTCGCTAGAAAGTTGACAATCGGTCACCAATTGCGTCATGGTTGCCGTGACCTCGGCATCGGTGAAACCACATAAATCATTGAACTCTGGTTCTAAGTAAATATTGACGGCGACGTTGTAACCCGATGTCATATCACTCATCACCAGCGGCGAGACGCCCGTGATAAACACTTTATCTAACCCGCGCCCAGCACTGGCGGCTTTGACTGCTTTGAATATCGTTTTCAAGACCCCTTCACCAGTTACTAATTCTTGATAACGTGGCGTCCCCTTTGGACCTTGACTCATCAGTACGTCATTGGCAAAGTTATCGTATTCGTCAATGAGGAGATAAAGTTGGTAGGGGGTTTGTTGGATGGCTGTCAGTAGCGATTCAAAGGACGACAGGGCGTACTCAGAATAGAGTGTGACGGGTCGCTTCAACCAATTTTCATATTTGGTAGCCGCTGCTTCAATTTGGTCATTGAGGTGTCGATGTATGGCTTGACGGAGGTCGGTGAGATTGGTATGCGCTTCCACCTTGGAAAAATCCCATTTCATCACAAAATACTGATTGTGCTTGGGCGTCGGGTTCTTGCCAATGGCTAAGTGGCCAAATAATGATTCAAACTGAGGCGCTTTGGCCACGTCATAGTAGTTTTCTAGCATGGACAATAACAGGCTTTTACCAAAGCGGCGGGGGCGCAAAAAGAGTAAATGTTCACCCGCTTCTTCCAAAAGAGGAATCTTCTCCGTGCGGTCGATATAAAAATAGTGGTTGGTAATGATTTTGTCAAAGTGGCTAATGCCATACGGAAATTTCATGGGGAGTCACCTCTTATCAGTGAAAGAGGTGACAGTTTAACAGAAGAGAGGAAAGTTGTCAACCGTGGAGTCCAAGACATGTCTTGGACACCATCAAGTTTTATTCTACTACCACCCCCTTCTCCAGCACCACGTCCTTCCCTAATGTCACCCCAGACAATAGCAGAGGCGACGGGCAAGTACATAGAGTTGGTTTTCCCCGAAAGTATTGATTTCGGAATCACCATAGACACTTATGCAAGTGCTTACCTACAGTTAAGCAAAAGCAAAGTGCCTGTCGCGAGTTTAGAAATGCACGCAGTGCCCAGAAACATCATACTGGCGGCGCCATAAGATAAGTCCACCGTTATTGGCCGCCGAGCCGACAACTTCTTAATTACCTCCTCCTTTCACTTTATGGATTTAGGATGACTTGCAAAAGTCATCCTTTTTTTTATGACCGAAACTGAACTTATAGAAATTCAACATAACATAATTCGTTTGATGCAACAAAACGGTGAACTAATCACAACGTTGCAAAAATTAACTAGGAAAATAGAGATTGCCTATTGGATATGCGGAAGTTCACTATGGCTAGGTATTTTATCGGTGCTAGGAATTACCGTGATGAGGTTGGCTTATCATTTGACGGGGAAATAGGTTTAAACATTAAAAATTCAAGGATGGATGATTATATTAAGCAAATGACTCAGTAAAACCACTACGTGTCCAAACCAGGGGACGAGGGACAAAGCTACGCTTTGGACTCCTGGTTTGGTATTTGAGTATAATATAAAGAGAGTAATCTATTCCGTTCCACTATCCGCTATCCACTCTCCACTAAAAACCATGCACTACCCCCTCGCAGAAAGCATCGGCGACCCTGACCTACTGGATCGAAATTCGCCCCCATGTTAGTCACAGGTTCTTATGTCGGCTGGTTAATGCAAATCATTGCCAAACATTTACAAGCCGGCCGGTTGGAACACTTTCATCTCTCACCCTATCTGACCTCTGACGAAGGCTTACAAGCGGTCTTTAAATATGCCGAAGAATCTCAACAACTGCTGACGAATGAAACGGCGGCACAACTGAATGAACTGTGCTTTGCCGACCCGTTCTTTATCTCTTGTGTCATCAACAGTCAGATAGCAGGCAAAGATTTAACCACGACGGCGGGGGTGATTGACGCGGTGAACTATGAAGTGGCGAATCGGAAGTCGCAGATGTCGGGGACGTGGGAGGAGTATTTACAACGGACTTTGCAACGCATCAATAACCGCCATGCCAAGACGTTGTTGTTGCATTTAAGCAAACAAGCGGACCGCTACTGGACGCCACGGGAGTTAAAGGAAGTGTTGCACCTGGACCTGGAGATAGGTGACATTCAACAGAAATTGGTGTTGTTGTCGGAAGCGGATTTGATTGACCGGGGTTCTTCCGATATTCAATTCCAGGGATTGAGTGATGGGACCTTGAATTTGATTATCCGCCATCGCTTTGAGGAGGAAATTAATCAATTTGTGCCAGACTTGAAACAGGAGTTTCAGGACAAGATAGCCCAATTAACCACTGAGAATCGTCAGTTACGGGGGAAGCTGAATCACTTGTCAGGAAAATTGGCAGAACATCTGTTGGCCAATGCGTTACGTGGACGCCGCAAAGTGCAGTTAGCGGACTTTTTCCCAGACGCCCCGCCACAAGAGACACCGTTCACGTTGGTGTTGGTTCGGGAACGGGTGGTGATACAACGTCAAGATGGGAAGGTGTTCGAACTGGATGTGGTGGCTGACAGTGACGATGACCGTGTGTTATTAGTGGAGGTTAAAAAGCTACAGGTGAAAACGGGGTTGGCCCAGGTGGAACTCTTTGCGGAAAAGGTGGCGGTCTATCGGCAACAGTTTCCCTCCAAAGTGGTGTTTGCCGGGTTCTTATCGTTAGGTGGCTTTACGGAGGAGGCGCAGGCGTGTTGTCAGGCGGGGGGGATAGTGAGGGCGGAACGGGTGGAACGGTTTTAGTTAGGTAGTGAAGTCGGTGGGCAACGACAAACCGCGTTGCCCACCCTACAAATGCTACAAATGCTAATCGGTGCGTAGGACGCACCCTACCTATTACCGAAACACCGTATCTATCGAGAATCCTTCCCTATCTACAATTTCCCGCAGGCGTTTTAGCGCATCAATTTGAATTTGTCGGACTCGTTCGCGGGTGATTTGCAACTCCTCTCCCACCTCTTCTAAAGTGGCAATTTCACCACTGCCTAGCCCAAACCGTCGTTCTAACACAACTCTTTGTTTATCAGTCAGTTGCGATAACCAAAGGTCAATTTGTTTGGCCATGTCAGCATCCTGTAACACCTCCATCGGGTCGGGATTTTGTTCATCAGGAATGGTTTCTATCAACGACTTCTCATTCTCCGAAACAATGGGCGTGTCTGCTGAGGTGATGCGTTCATTGAGGGCCAACATATTCTTAACGTCCTCAATACTTTTGTCCAGATGATGGGCGACATCTTCGGGAGTGGGTTCACGGTCTAAACTTTGTGACAAGTTGCGGGCCGCCCGTAAATAGACATTGATTTCTTTAAGAATGTGGATAGGCAGGCGAATGGTGCGACCTTGGTTCATGATGGCGCGGTCAATCGTTTGTTTAATCCACCAGGTGGCATACGTGGAGAAGCGGAAGCCACGGTTATGGTCAAATTTTTCGACGGCGCGGATGAGTCCAATGTTGCCTTCTTCAATAAGGTCAATGAGGTCTAACCCACGATTCATGTAGCGGCGGGCAATTTTGACGACGAGGCGGAGATTGGATTCAATCATCTTGGTCCGCGCCTCCTGGTCTCCGCGTTTGGTACGTTTGGAATATTCAACTTCTTCTTCCGCCGTCAGCAGGTTAGAAAAGCCAATTTCGTGCAAGTAGAGGCGAGTGGCATCCCAGTCGTTGTCTTTGAGATTTTGAAATTGTTGGTCGAGTTCATCATCGATTTTGATTAAGTCGTCACTTAGAAAAGGGTCTTCTGCTTCCATGAAAGTAGAACCTTCTGACAATTCCTCTTTTAGCAATTCCTCTTTTGGTAATTTCTTCTCTTTTGAGGAGGTGGAACGTTTAGGGTTTGGGGAGAGACTCCAAAGGCGCCAAGGTTTTGTCCCAACATCTAATTTCAAAGTAGAGGGAGGGTTGCTGTTGGGTATTCGTGCCCATGTTGGCAATAAGTTGTCCTGCTTGCACACGAGTGCCAGGGTGGACTCGGCGGGTCCGAGTGTTTGCGTAAATGCTTGAAAATGCTTGATTATGTTGGATAATAATGATATTACGAAGGTCATTATAAACATCCTCACTATGGGTTACGACGCCAGCTGCGGCGGCGTAAATGGGTTGTCCAAGTTGTCCAAAGAGGTTGATACTCTTTATTCCGGTTGGTGAGTTATTTGCGACTCTCTTGGAGTATTGTGTGGGCCATTGCCAGGATACGGGTGGATAACAATATTGTTCCTGAGAAACAGTTGTTTCTGGTAGTGTACGGGGGCCATGATAAACTTGTTTGCAATTAGGGCAAGAAGGGGTTGTTTTGCCAGTGGTTGCGCTAATCAGTAATGTTTGTCCAGGATAGATGGTATAAGGGGTTTGCAATTGATTTAACTGGGCTAGGACTGACACATTTTTTCCCAATTTTTTGGCGATGTTGTAGAGAGTGTCTTTAGGTTGTACAATGTAAATATTATTTGGGGATTGTAGGATGGACGTGTCTGAAGGCGTTGCAGGAGTGGAAGGGGAGACGGTACAACCACCGTAGAGTATGGTGAGGGCAACGGTAATCAAAGTGGGTAAGGTTTTTGTGGTACACACGGGATTATCAATAGATAATGAATAATGAATAACGGTAATCGGTAGTGATGCAATGTGGGTGATATGTTTACCCTCTCCCCCTGGGAGAGGGGCCGGGGGTGAGGGTAAGGACGTCGTGATACCAGAACATTTCTGCTTCACTACTTTAGGACTTACGCAGCCACCCCGACCCTCCCCCCACGCGGGGAAGGAGTGATTCCCCGTGTACGGGGGGAGAGGGGGTGTCAAATCAACGACTTATTTCTTTGGCAGAATCGTTAATTCTTGTCCTGGATAGACAGTATAAGGGGGGCCAATGCCATTGAGGTGGGCAAGTTCTTCTTCTTTCATGCCATATTGAGTGGCGATTCGGTAGAGAGTTTCGCCGTCGCGAACTTTGTGTTTGATATAGTTAATATTCGGGGGTGACAGACTGGTTGTAGATTTCTCTTTGTCAGTTTCGGTAGAGGAGGCAACGACTCGTAGTTGTTGTCCCACGGAAAGTTGATTGGTAGAGAGACCATTCCAGGTTTTCACTTCCGTCACGGTGCAACCATAGCGTTTGGAAACGTTCAACAGGGTGTCTCCAGGCATGACGGTATGATAGCCGGTCTTTCCCTCTTCAATAGCAGTAGTTTTTCGAGACGCGGAAGAGGGTGGGATGGCAGAGGGTGGACTGACTACCAGAATTTGTCCTTCGGCGAGGGTGTAAGGTGGTTGCAAGTCGTTCCAAGCGGCTATGTCACCTTCGCTGTATCCGTACATTTTGGCAATATTGTAAAGGGTGTCGCTTGGGTTGACCAGATGTCGTCCGGAACTTTTTTGACCACCTGCTGGGGACGCCCGTGTTTCAGTCGTGCTAACCGTGGTAGTGGAAGAAACAGGGGGGGCCACCTCCGAAGCGTCGTCTTTGCCAGACGGTGGCGAAACGCGCAAGCGTTGGCCCACGGTGAGGCTGTTGATTTGCAATCCGTTCCACTGTTTGATTTGGTCAACCGTGCGATTATAATGTTTGGCAATTCTGTAGAGGTTTTCTTGAGGTGCTACCGTGTGATAGATACCTTCGTCGTTGATTCCCTGTTCATAGGTGCCACCGGTGGTGGCGGGTTTACTGTCGTATACGGGCGATGGGGTAAGAGTTGTCGAGTCCGTGGGACCAGAAAGGGTTAGGATTTGGCCGGGCCGAATTTCATAGGAAGAAGGGAGTTTATTCCATCTGGCGAGGTCTTTATAGTCCAAGCAACATTGAGTAGCAATCCCATAGAGGGTGTCTTTAGGTTTCACGGCGTAGGTGACGCCGCAATCGCAACCGGTGGTGGGGAACGTAGGGTTTGAGGTACCACTGTCAGGTATTCTGCCATCCCCCGGATCCACGATGGGTTTGTTGTTGTCTATGATGGGAGGCGGTGTGGCAGGAGGAGTGGTGACGCAACCGCTATGGAGTAAGATAACAATGACGAGAGTAAAGACAATTTGCAGTGTTGGTAGAAGTGGTTTGTGCATAGTTTATTTTCCTTAAAGTCAGAAGAAGAGGTCAAATCTTTAATTTATGCCCAGGAGTCTAAGGCGAGGCTTTGCCAGGCGGACAAAACTTCGCTTTGGACATCTGTATTAATAACAAGAATCGGCGCCAGTTGCAGGGGACATTCGCAAACTTTGTCCTATTTTAAGTGTATAGGGCGAGGGTATACCGTTCCATTTTGCTACGTCAGCAACCTCGTACCCAAAGTTTTTGGAAATACTATAGAGTGTTTCTTTGGGACCGACTTTATAGCAAGCGTTAGTGGTTTTGGAAGCCCACTTTTGGGCAACTACTTTATTCGGGGGGGACACTCGGACCCGTTGTCCTCGTGACAAGTTGTAAGAAGGTGATAAGTTGTTCCATTGCACGATTTGTTCTACACTGTAGCCATAGCGTTGGGATAAGTTATAAACAGTGTCTCCCAGAACAATGGTATGGTAATTGGCGGTGCCAGTGGCCTGGGTCGGTATGAATGAAGAGGAGGTAGGTGGCCCCACGATAAGGGTTTGTCCTATTGTCAGGTCACGCGATTGTAAATCATTCCAGGCCATGATGTCAGCCATGCTGTAACCGGCCCGTTTAGCAACGCTGTATAACGTATCATGCGGTTGCACCACATATTTTCCAGCCAATTTTCCAGCCAATTTGGGTTTTGGTGCCAGTACGGTTGCGGTGGCTTTATCGCGACGGGCGGTGGCAGAAGACGCCGGGGGAGAAACTAATAATTCTCTTCCCAATGTCAAATCAAACGGGAATGAGAGGTTATTCCAATTTGCCACGTCATGGTAGTTTTGGCTATAGTGTTTGGCTATACTATATAGAGTTTCACCACGTTGTACTTTGTGGTAAGTTTTGCCGCTTTTCTTCAGAGTCAACGGTGTGGACGCCAGGCCAGGTTTAGCCGCAGAGGTAGAAGAAGTGGCTGATCTTTTAGGCGTCGAAGAAGCTTTTTTGGCGGGTTTAAGGCGCCTTGGCACAACGGGTTCGAAGGGGGCAATCGGGGTAGTTTCAACAATGTATGGTGATTCTTGCAACGATGGGGGACCCGAAACCAATAATTTCAGGTGTTCCTCTATTCTGTAGGGCGGTGAGAGATTATTCCATTTGGCTATTTCCAGGTAGCTACGTCCATACAAAGTGGCAATGTCATAGATGGTTTCTCCTTTTTCGGCGTAGTGATAAATCTCGGTTTCTGCATTTTTACTGCCAATATAGACAGGGGTATTAGTGGCGCAACCAGGGAGTAGCATAATCGTCAATATGCTGATAATTGTGAAATATTTCAACGAATGGGTATTTAAATACATAAAAGCTAAGTCTTAAAAGTTCAAAATAATGTGTTATCTATGTGGTATATAATAAATGAAAAACTTTCTAGCATGTTATTTTGGCATAAATCGTTTACTCAAATCAACCTTAAATATAGTCATACTTCTTTTGACAGAGTAAAAATTTGGTTGCTATGCTATCATGGTATAGTATTTATTCCCCTAAAGAGAACTTATAATGTATGCGAGGTGCCTGTTTTTTCTAACTTAAAATCCACGTATATATTGGTGAATAATTTGGCCTGTGCAACACTACCTCAAAAACTGTCTATAAGTATGACATAGATTATAAAATTTAAGAAGAGATTACCAATGAATTCAGACAACGTCATTCAAGTACAAGAAGCCGACACCTTGTCAGAACTGTTTCATGAACGTGTCAAACGCACACCGCAATTGATAGCCTATCGGTCTTTTGACAAAGATAATAAAGTTTGGCAAAGTCTTAGTTGGGCCGAGATGGCCAAACAGGTAGCCCGCTGGCAAATAGCTTTGGCATCCGAAAAATTGGCCACAGGTGATAAAGTGGCCATTATGTTGCGCAATTGCCCTCAATGGGTCATGTTTGATCAAGCCGCTTTGAGTTTAGGGCTGGTGACAGTACCTTTATATACCAATGACCGTCCAGATAACGTGGCCTATATTCTGGCAGATGCAGAAGTAAAGCTGTTGCTGTTGGAGAGTACCTCTCAGTGGAAACAATTACATCCATTACGTGAAGAATTTTCCTGTATCACTCGCATTGTGACGGTCCAAAGCGTTGCAGACAACACCTTGTCTGACTCACGTTTGATTAGCGTAGACCGGTGGCTGCCCAGTGACAATGATAACCCATTATACATGGAAAAGTATTCTCCGGACCATCTGGCCAGCATTGTCTATACCTCTGGCACGACGGGACGTCCAAAAGGCGTCATGTTAAGTCATCGGAACATGTTGATGAATGCCTTTTATGTGAATCAAGCAGGTATTGAAGGCCATGCGGATTTTAACTCTAATGATTTATTTTTGTCCTTCCTACCGTTATCACATACCTTGGAACGTACCGCAGGATATTACATGCCAATGATCGCAGGTGCTACCGTGGCTTATGCACGGTCAGTTCAGCAAATTAGCAATGATTTAACCATTCTGCGTCCTACGGTCCTGATTTCGGTTCCTCGGATTTATGAACAAATCCATAGCAAACTTCAAAGCCAGTTGGAACGAAAATCACCATTGGCCAAGAAATTGTTCACTCTGGCGACCAAGGTAGGATGGCAACGTTTTGAATATTCTCAAGGACGTGCTAACTGGTCCATCTCACTACTTGGGTGGCCGATCTTACGGCGTCTTGTCGCCCATCCCATTTTGGACAAATTGGGAGGACGCCTGCGCTTGGCCATCAGTGGCGGCGCCGCCCTGTCTCCCAAAATTGCCAAAGTCTTTGTCGGATTAGGCTTGAATTTATTACAAGGATATGGCCTGACTGAAGCGAGTCCTGTCATCACCGTCAATCTACCTGACAAAAATGACCCCAGCAGTATTGGCCCCCCCTTGCCCAATGTCCAAGTCAAACTGGGTGATAATAATGAGTTATTGACTAAAAGTGCCTGTGTCATGCTGGGATATTGGAACAATCTCAGTGCCACGGAACAAATGATTGACAAAGACGGCTGGTTACATACCGGCGATCAAGTCCGTCAAGATGTCACAGGACATTTGTATATCACAGGACGAATCAAGGATATTATTGTGATGGACAACGGCGAAAAAGTGCCACCATCGGACATGGAAACCACTCTCCGTGCGGAACCCTTATTTGAACAAGTGATGATAGTAGGAGAAGGTCGCCCCTTCCTCAGTGCCCTAGTGGTGTTAAATCCAGAACAATGGCAAACATTGGCGAAACATCTGGCTGTGGATTCCGACCAACCCTCCTCATTGGAAAACAAAAGCGTGCAAAAAGCGGTTCTGGCACGTATTGCCAACTGGATTAAAGATTTTCCCGGTTACGCCCAAATCCGCCGTGTGTCACTGTCTTTATCTCCTTGGACCATTGAAGAGGGACTGCTTACCCCCTCTTTAAAAATTAAACGGGCACGAATTTTAGAACGTTATGCCCAGCAAATAGAGGAGATGTATGAAGGATTTTAAAAGAAATCCAAAACCTGGAGTCCAAAATCTGTTTTGGACTCCTCCGTCAACCTAAAAAATTAGGTATTGAGGCAATGTGGGTTCTCTGTCTGAACTCTGATTAGAATGATTTTCAGATGGACTCTGATTAGTCAAGCCTCCTGTCATAGCCCTCATTTAATCATATAAATCAGAGTTCCAGACGAAGAGAAACCTCTCGATATTTCATCCAGATTGCATCACTACCAAAAATTACATAGAAAACTCATCATGCACAAACTCATCTTACTAAGACATGGCGAAAGCGTTTGGAACAAAGAAAACCGTTTCACCGGCTGGACCGACGTGGACCTGTCACCCAAAGGCCAACAAGAAGCACTGAATGCTGGAAAGATGCTGAAAATCAATGACCTATATGACATTGATGTCGCCTACACTTCCGTTCTGAAAAGGGCCATTCGAACCCTCTGGATAGCCCTCGACGAATTGGAACTACTATGGATACCCGTCCACCGCCTTTGGCGCCTCAATGAACGTCACTACGGTGCCCTGCAAGGTTTAAACAAGGAAGAGACGGCCAAAAAACATGGTGAAGCACAAGTCAAAATCTGGCGCCGCAGCTATGACACTCCGCCACCGGCTTTGGAACCAAACGACGAAAGATTCCCAGGTTATGAACGACGCTATAAAGAACTGGATGTTCGGGCACTACCTTACACAGAAAGCCTTAAAGACACCGTGGACCGCGTGTTGCCTGTCTGGCATGACACCATTGCCCCAACCATTAAACAAGGTAAGCGAGTTCTCATTGCCGCCCACGGCAACAGCCTCCGCGCCTTGGTTAAATACCTGGATAACCTGTCAGACGCGAATATCATGGAAGTCAACATACCCACTGGTGTCCCGTTGGTTTATGAACTCGATGAAAACCTCAAAGCCCAGCGGCACTATTATCTGGGGGACGAGAAGGCCCTTCAGCAAGCTATGGACGCAGTGGCTAACCAAGGAAAAGTGAAATAAGTAATGTAGGACTTACGCAACGATTTTGGTAATTCTTTGATTTTCCACAAGTACAAGAGATAGCGCCCCTCGAAGGGGTGTTATCTCTGCCGCAGTCCATGTAGTCCGTGTAGGGTGGGCAAGTGTTTATTTGCCCACCAATAATTCTCTCCTAAAGCCTCCACTCCACCAATACTCCACCAATACAAAGCCTCTACTCCACCAGTACAAAGCCACCACTCCACCAGTACAAGGCTTTGGTTAATTCACGCAGTAATATAGGTTTTGCACACAAGGTTACTTCTATTTCCTTACATAAATAAATATTAATTCCACATTTTAGGCAATAATCATGCCAATTTTCTACGTCAAAAGGTTATAGTGTACTAGGGGTAGTACACTCGAACTTGCAACTATTGCGACGAGTAACTATATATAGGGGCATGGGAACGAAATACGTTTCACCATCACACAGAAAAAAACTAAGTTTATTCAAGAAACTTAGTTTCTGTGATTTGCCCTCACCCCCGGCCCCTCTCCCAGAGGGAGAGGGGCCGGGGGTGAGGGCAAATCACCCATATTGCATCACTAACCAAAACCAAAACAGTTGGCCAGACCGGTCTAGTCCACCAGTCTGACCTAAACACTCGTTTTTTAAACATCCTTTCAGAGGAGATAATTTTATGAACCAAAGTATTCACTCTTATATTGACACAACGACCCTTGACAGTCAAGTCACGTCCGAAAAACAGGGGCTTACGTTCAAGCCAACCAAACTGACCGCCTGTATTTTGGCCACCCTTAGTATGGCGGAACTTCTACCCTCCACCGTCGCGGCCGAGATTAATCCTGCCATTCAAACCTTACCAGGGGTATCCATTGGGTTACGAAACGACGGTGTACTTTTTCAATTTGGTGGACCACCCTTCACTCCTGTTCCCCTGAGTAGCAATGTGATTCCACCGCTTCATCCGGAGGCGGCGATTTTGACCAATGTCAGTGCCCTTCCAGTTTCTTCGATGTCCGAGTATGGTTCGGGAGGAGGTTTAGCCCTGCTGTACTCGGCGACTCCTGAAAGAACGGCCTTGTTTACCTGGCAACCACAGTATTGGGAATCGCAAAAAATCCAACCTACGCTGGCCGTGTCCGATGTCAAAGAGATTATCAACCCAACTGGTGACAATGGGTACTCGAGATTCGTCACGACAAACACAGGAACTCTCTTCAGATTAAACAATGGCTATGACAATACTGTTACACAACTTGCCGCCGGAGGAATCTCCGATGTCAAAGCCATTGTGGAGGGTGGCTCCTTTAGCGGAAATAATGGTTACGGGTACAACAGTTACATGGTATTAACCAACACTGGTACTGTCTTTCAAGGTGGGTGGACCTGGGACAACAACCAATCCATTCCTGTCATGCCAGTCCCTGGGTTAACCAATGTGAAAATGGTCGTTCCTTCGGGTGACCGCTTTTATGCGTTGACCCAGGTAGGAGAGGTCTATGTTTGGCAATGGGATAATGCTAATAATCGTCCCATGACGGCCACTAAATTTACTGGCTTGCCTAGTAATGTTATCCAGATTAAAGACGGTCTAGCTGTCACAGCCAATGGTGATGTCTATCAATGGGTTATGGTGTGGAATAACGCGACCCAAACCTCCATTCCCAGTTCACCTATCAAAGTGAGTGGTCTATCGGGCATAACTCAGATAATCGGCCAAGGGGAGCCCATGGCCTTGACGAGTGCGGGGGAACTCTATATGTGGAATTGGGACGGGAATACTCAGACCCCCACTGTACCCACCAAAGTCAGTGGTGTGTCGGGGGCTTCAAAAGTCTATTACCACAATGATGGGTATCTTGCCACAACGACTGATGGGAAACTGTACCAATGGTCTATGGATTGGAATCAGTCTCCTTCTGTTCCCAAACCTGCAACCCTTGTCTTATCCAACGTGAAAGATTTCTTCCCCAAGGAATTTGAACAAGGCAACTACTATTACGGTCATCGGGTAGCATTGACTCAGACCGGTGAGGTCTTCTTGTTGGGAAATGACCCTAACAATTTCACCGCGACTAAAATCAACGGCGTGTCTCAGGTCAGCGATGTTAAAATATCTGGAGGGTGGCCCGAAACGACTTTTGTGGCCTTGACAACGGCCAAGGAGGTTTATACCTGGAAATGGAATCAGGAAACTAACAGTCTCTCCACCGCCACCAAAGTCAGTGGGTTATCTAACACCACGGCAATTCAAATAGGTGGTAATGTATGGGGAGACAGTAATCTTAACCATGTTATCGCACTGAAAGAAGATGGGATGTTATGCGGCTGGGGCAACAACTCGTCGGGACAATTGGGGGCTGGCAATCCAACCTATGTGCCGATCACGGCACCGGTGTGTTTTGAAGACCTCAAAGTCTCTTCCAGTACCAAGTTAGTGATGACTCCACCTCCCTCCATTTGTGCAGGTCAAGAGTTTGAGGTGAAAACCAGTGTCAAGTTAGAAAACCCTAACCAACCCATTGAGACGGCTGACCTCAATCTCAGGTTTGACCCGACGCGGTTGGAGGTTGTCAGCTTGACTCCAGATACCACGGTGTTAGATTTCACGCTACAAAGCGACTATGATAACAGCACAGGTACCATCATCTTTGGAACTATGGATTTTGATCCGCCTTCTGTCACACCACCGCAGACCGTGAATTTGTTTACGGTGCGGTTCAAACCCAAATCTTCCTCTGTCACCAACACCGTGTTGGATTTTGACTCCAGCCTATTGACGCAAAGTGGCCAAGAAGTGATTCATTCTGCCGAAGACCAAGAAATTGCATTACGGCAGTGCCTGAAATACAAAGTGGGATTACAACGGTCCGCGGCGGCCCCGAATGCCAGTTGGCAAACGCCTCTGAAAATTTCCGTGGGGACTGCCACCAGTGCCAAAGAATACCAAAGTACCCCTGACACCTCTGGAAAAGGCGAATTGGCGGTGGAAGAATCCTTGTCATTGACCCAAAATGAAGGGAAGTACCTTTGCGTCAAAAGTGTCCACACCTTGGCAAAAAAAGTGAATCAACCGTTTGTGGTGTTCAGTGGTGTCATTGATTTCAGTGCCACGCCACCCATCAACTACTTGAACTCTCCTGAACCGCTATTAGAGGGAGATGCGACCGATGACAACAAGATTGACACCCTCGACGCCCTTGCGGTGTCTGGTTGTAAAACGACCCCTACGGCCACTGCTTGTCTGGCCAAGGCAGACTTTAATGGTGACGGTCAAGTTAACCTAACCGATTTGAAGTACACTACCGCCCCTTCTCAAGGTCAAGGAGGGAATCGTGGCATTGTCTCCCAGTGTAGAAAAGATGAGACGTTGTCTCTATATAGAATGGGGCTTCGGAGTGCCAGTTCTGGAGGTGGGGAAGGCAGTGGTTCCCTGAGTCTCCATGTTCCCAAAGGACTCACCGTGGGCCAATCCTTTGACGTGATTATCCAGATGAAAGCTGGCGCCACCCAAGACGTGCAGGCCACCGAAGCCTTCTTGAATTTTGATCCGCGGCTGTTACAAGTCAATTCCATTACCGAGGGGAATATGCTTGACATGGTCTTGGAAAAGAATTTTGATAACACCCAAGGACAACTCAACATCGCAACGATGGCTTGGGACAAACCACCACGCAATACCTTCACTCTGGCCACCGTCAACTTGACGTTGTTAGCGGTGGGAGGAGAACAAACATTGTCCTTCAATGAGGAGGATGAAACTCGTCAAACAGGCGCCTTTGCAAAGAACGAACCGATTTCTTTGGAAGAACCCGAAATTATCCAGGATGGTCTAATGATGGCCAGTGGTACCCTCCTTGACAGTAACAATCAAGCACTTGCTGGTGTAACTGTCAAAATTGCGAACCAAACCGCCACCACGGATGCCGCAGGTTATTGGGAAGTCGCCAACTTGGCCGACGGAAAATACACTGCGACTGCCACCAAAGAGGGCTACAATATCGTCCCCAATGATTTTACTATCAACAAGAAAGCAGTCACGGTGAACTTTGTGGTGAGTGCGAGTAAACCTTCGTCACCCTCATTGACCATCCTCAAAACGGGCGATGGCAGGGGTACCGTTCAAATTCCTTTCTGGTATACCAGATGCGCAGAGAAGACGACGACTTCTTGCAAAATCAACTTTCCTAAACGTCGCATCGTCACATTGGTAGCCCATGCAAACTGGGGTTCGATATTCACTGGGTGGGGCGAGGCATGTGGCACTGGAACGACCAAGAACACCACGGTGACAGTGGACAAGGAACTTACCTGCACAGCCAATTTCAAGGCAGTTCCACCGGCCCCCAAAGGTAGGTACAACCTGACAATTAATGTTGAAGGCAAGGGGAACGGAGTAGTCACTGCCAATGGCACTACTTACAAAGGAGATGGTCAACAAAGTCTCCAGAATGGTAAAACAGTGGAGTTGAAAGCGACCCCTGATGCCACCTCCACCTTCGTCGGTTGGAGTGGCAATTGTAGCGGAACGACATCGCCTCTGCAAGTCAAACTGGAACAAAACATGACTTGTGTAGCGACATTCCAAAGTAAGTAGCCAACTCATGGCCTACGGAGTCCAAGACTTGTCTTGGACTCCAACCCTTAGTTAGAGTTTTCTGTCAGCCGCCGTTCCACCACCGCCATCAATTCTCCGGCAATATCCAATCCATACAACTTATCCAATTCTCGAATACAGGTAGGGCTGGTGACATTAATCTCCGTCAAATACTCTCCTATCACATCCAAGCCAACAAATAACAAACCCTTCTCCCGTAACACAGGACCAACTTGGGAACATATCCATTCATCTCGTTTTGTCAGTGCCACACCTTCCCCGCGTCCGCCAGCGGCAAGGTTGCCACGACTCTCACCCGCGGCAGGAATTCTGGCTAGGGCATACGGAATGGGGTGGCCTTCTATCAGTAAAATACGCTTGTCACCGTGAACAATTTCTGGAATAAACCGTTGGGCCATGACAAATCGTTGTTCATGGTGAGTCATCACTTCAATAATCACCGAGGTATTCACATCTCCCTTGGTCACCCGAAAAATGGAATGCCCGCCCATCCCTTCCAAAGGTTTCATAATGATGTCTTCCTGTTCCTGTAAAAACTCTCGCAACTGCCGTGCCTGACGAGTGACCAGCGTGGGAGGACAACAGTGTGGAAACCACGCCGTGAACAGTTTTTCATTGGCATCGCGCAGACTTTGTGGCTTGTTAACCACCAACGTCCCTTCCCGTTCCGCTTGTTCTAACAGATAGGTCGCGACAATATATTCCAAATCAAACGGCGGATCCTTGCGCATCAAGATGACCGATAAATTTTTCAGCGGTGCGATTTGCGGCGGTTCTAAAGAAAACCATTGTTTGGAATCGTCTCGCACCTGTAATTGACGCATCATCGCATACGGACGCCCATCGCGCAACCAGAGGTCTTGCAATTCCATATACCATAAAAGCCACCCGCGCTGTTGGGCCGCCAGTAACATAGCGAAGCTGCTGTCTTTATAGACTTTGATTTTATCAATGGGATCCATGACGATGCCCAAATTGATAATGTTATTAGGTTGAGTAGAGAGAATCATTTATATTTAGTGAATAGTCAATAGCAAATAGTTTGCCGTTGGAGTCCGGAATTGATTCCGTTGGAGTCCGGAATTGATTCCGTTGGAGTCCGGAATTGATTCCGTTGGAGTCCGGAATTTATTCCGTTGGAGTCCGGAATTTATTCCGTTTCAATAGGCGGAATAAATTCCGGACTCCAACGGCAATCGGGACTCCAACGGAATCAATTCCGGACTCCAACGGCAACCGTCTCTAATTCGAAACATCCTCCACCTTCATTTCCAATCTGACGTTGTGAACTTCATTGGCCTTCGACAACACCCGCAACAACCGGTCAATTTCCACTTCCCGATTTTTAAACCAATCGGTTGCCCAAATTCGATGTATCTTCCAACCTTTGCGAGTTAAAATCTCCGGTTTCAACCGGTCCCGGTCGCGAATCGAAAGGACTGCATGGTAATCGGCACCATCACATTCGATACCCAAAATATATTCATCTGGCCGTTGGGGATGACAGACCGCCAGACCAATGCGGAAGCCCGCCACACCGACTTGAGTGACCGTTTTATAACCGTGTTCTTGCAAAATTTTGGAGATAGCCAGGTCAAAATCATTCTGGCTGGGGGAGACGGTATGAGTGACCAGTGGGTTATCCAATCCCCCTGTTTCGACATATTCCAAATAGGCTTTCAAGGTCTTCATTCCCAATTTGGCGTTGGAATGTAAAGGGAGGTCACTGGCACGCATTGACGTGAACAATTCCAAACGTTTCCTAGCACGAGTGAAGATAACATTTAACCGACGCCATCCCAGGTCGTTAGAAATCGGGCCAAACCGTTGATAAATTCGACCTGTAGAGGGGTCGGGACCATACGTCGTGGAGACGAAAATCACATCACGTTCATCACCTTGCACATTTTCTAAATTTTTGACAAAAAAAGGTTCCGCAGTCTCCTCCGTCGCGGTGAGTTGCGCCTCTAACCAAGGGTCCGTTTGACAACGTTTATCTAGGAGGTCCCAGATTAATTCGGCTTGTTCTAAATTAAAGGTTGCCACCCCCATACTTAGAAACTCAGTTTCTTGAAGAAACTGAGTTTCGGTGCCCATACTTAACTGTGGAGAATGACGAAAATGTTCTGCCACCGCGGCCACCACGGCTTCCGCTTCACGCTGGTTACGGCCTTGTAAATAAGTGGCCTGTTCCACATAGTGGTAACGTATGCCAGCGTCTTTAGGGTGCGCTTGTGGAGAAGGAAACACAATTAACTCATCGTTGTAAAAATAGTGATTGGAGAAGGCTATCAAACTTTCGTGTTCGGAACGAAAATGCCAACGTAATCGCCGTTTGGGATACAGGGCGAGGCACATATCCAAAATCGATTCGTGTTCCTCTAACCCAATGGTGGGTTCCATTCCATCTTCCCCCAATTCCTCCTCCGGTGCTTCTGTCGCCACTGGAACATGGTTAAGTTGTTCAAAAAAACTGGTCGGTGGCAACTGTTTCGGGTCCCCCACTACCACCCATTGTTGACCCCGGGCCAACGCATTCAGGGCTTCTTCGGGACGCACTTGAGAGGCTTCGTCAAAAATCAGTAGATCAAAATGAATCTCCCCAGCGGGCAGATATTGTGCCACCGATAAAGGACTCATCATAAAACAAGGTTTCAAGGCTTGCAAAGCACTGCCTGCCCGTTTGATAAGTGAACGAATGGGCAAATGACGTTTCTGTTTATTCAGTTCATGGTCCAACAAACATTTTTCCGTGTAGGAGGCCACCTTGCCAGAACCGTTGCCTTGGGGAACAAGACGTTGCGAGATAAGATAAGCCAATTGCAAACGGGTGTCTTGCAACACTTGCTTATCTATTTGGGCAAACTTCTGCCGCAAGTTTTCATGGCCGGTGCGCGTGAACGTAGCCAATTCAGGAGAGTGGCGCAACAGTTCACGGGCGAGACTGTGATAGATAGCATATTGAAAATACAAAACCGTTTGTTCTGGAGAAATTTGTTGAGACAGCAGGGCGTCGGTGATAGGAGACAATCCCAATTCATCCACTTCTTGTTTCAGACGATACACGGTAGCATACGCCGGTAAGGCTTTGACCACGGTTTGACAAGCGCGGGCTTTGTCAGCAATATGGGCTAGAGTGCATTGATGACTCTTGCATTTCAACCATTGAAGTTGATTAAACTTGCCAAATTCCGAAAGTCTTCGGCACACGTCTGCTAACTGGGTGAGATAGTTCTGATTCCGATTGAATAAATCTTGACACCAGGTCGTCCGCAACGGCGGGTCTTGCAATAGCCACTGTAATAGCGGTTGCGGCAGTTTCGCCTGTTTCAGTTGCGTCACCCAATTGGCCACGGTCATAAACAAGGTCGGGTCAGTTTGCAGACCTTGATAAGATTTGCCAAAAATTTTGTTCAGCAGTTGATTTCGTTCCACACTGGCGCGTAACCGACCTGCGGTCAACAAATTTTGAGTGGCGCCTTGCAATGAAAGGATATGTTTGTCACCCAGATGCGGTAACGTTTGGAAGACCGAAATCAACTCCGCCACTTGGGAACGGCGGGCTAAAAGTTTTTCGACAAACGTTTTGATATGGAAGTGAGAATCGACTGGCACTTTTAACTGCTGGGCCGCCTTGTCTAAACGTAACCATTGGTCATACATGACGGCGGTACTTTTGAGAATGTAAGTATGCGGTTCCACCTTCGTAGCCAAAAGTTCTCTGGCACTCTCTTCCGAACCTAAGACTGCGCTTAATTGTTGGGCCCATTGCACATGGTTGCCCAAATGTTCCCAATCGGTGTCTAAGCCGGTAAAGAGAGGACCCAACCGTTGCCGATATTGTTCACGTTGATTTTCCAGCGCGATTTTTTGTTTAAGAGAAACCAAGGTGTGCAGTTTATCCAGCAAATCTGGAGTTTTAAATAGAGAAGGAGACACTAGAAAACTATGAATTTCTCGTTTCGCATGTCGATAATCAGCGGATAAAAAAGAGAACCATTGACCTTGGTGTTTGCGTAATTCGTCACCCAGTACCGCGATTTTTTCAGCATTGGGTAACTTATTTAGCAAAAAGAAATGTCTTTGAGACTGCCATTGTTCAGCCAACGTGAGAAACGTTTGCCGGGCATGTTCAAAGATAAATTTCGTAGCTTGTAACGCATGGTCTGGATGTTTGTGAAGCACCAAATCATGAGGTGCCTGGGCTGCCAATTCGCGCAATTTTAAGAAATTGAGAAAATGGTCTATCGACTCTGGTTGATGTACCAAGGCTTGTAATTCGTCCTCTAATTTATCTAACGATTTGAGAAAATATTTCAAATCCTCCGGAGAGTCGTTACCAAAGCCTAACTCTTCTAACTGCTTGGTCACTTTGGCCAAATTTTGAATAACTGGAGTAGTGGGGAGGTCACGTCCCATCACTTTGATGGCTTGCTGAATCAGTTGTTGATATTCACTCCGGTCATTTTGAAATTGTTTGACTTGAGTGACCACCACCGGGTCTAAAAACTTGATGGCCAAAGCCGCTGTGACTGCCTTCGGAGGAGGCGATAGACCCATGATGTTGATTTCAGTTAACACTTGAAAGACTTCCAAATTATGGGCCAGCGGGAATTGCGTTTCTTCCCTAAGAACCTCTAAATAGGCTTGATACTCTTGGGCATCCAACAATAGAGTAGTCAAGATTTTTTGAACCGTTTCCTCATCTCCAGGCAAGATGTGAAGCGGTTGAAACCCTTGCCAATGTTGCAAGGCGTCGGCAGACAAAGTTTGGTAATGTTCAATCAATTCAGTCAATTTCGCCACACTTTGGTCAAACTGTGGACGAGTCCATTGACGGGGGTTGTCTATTTCAAAAAATTGAGGCTTCCCGCCCATCTCCCCGCGTAATCTTTCCACTGCCCAGAAGAGTTCATAAATCTTTTCATCGTTGGGGCCTACGGCGGTGTTCATTAATTGGGAATACGCCAACAATTTTTGTTTGAGGGTCGCTAATTCTTGCTGTTCTTGTTCCAACTGTGGCACCGCATGATAAGTGTGTTCCAAACGTTTTTTCAGGTCGGCATGTAATTCGGTTTTGTGCGTTTTGTGACTGTGTAACTCCAGACAAAATTCGCCCAAACCCACCTGGTCCAGTCTCGTTTTGACCACGTCTAACGCCGCTTTCTTCTCCGCCACAAACAACACTGTTTGACCTTGGGACATGGCGGCAGCAATCAAGTTCGCAATCGTTTGAGATTTTCCCGTGCCTGGGGGACCTTCTACGACCAAGTGCGATTTTTTCCAAAGGGCCTCGATAAGAACAGTATGTTGAGAACTATCGGCATCCAAAACCAAAGGCGTTTGTTCGGCCAAGGGGTCGGTGTCAATAGAAATGTCTTCCAGGTGCTGGTGAAAAGAAACAGACGGTAGTGACACGTTGGCATCGCCTAAAATGTGTCTCAAGTTCACATTTTGACTTAGTTTCTCCCCCTCTGGCCAATTCTGGTCATCTAAATCTTTATACATCAGTAATTTAGCAAAACTGAAGAAATCTAAACGGAGGTCTAGGAGAACTTGCCAACCGGGCATGGCTTTAGCCATTTCCGTAACCTGTTCTAAATACACACTGGGTTCTATCTCCAGTGTAAACTCCGGCAAGGTTAAATTAAAATCCGCCGCTAATTTTTCTGCTAACGAGAGATTGGTTTCAATCTCCTCTTCACGGTAGGAGAGGAGATAGGTGTATGAAGTGACTTTGGGAAGTGGCGCCCGTTCCAATTTGACCGGGATAAGAATTAAAGGTGCCTTATTGATGTTAACCTTGCCAGCGGGGTCCGACCATTCTAAAAATCCCATCGCTAAATACAATAGGTTACTGCCGGTCTCTTCAATAGCGGTGCGCGATTCCTGGGCCAAGCGGCGGCACCGGCGTTCTAAAATATCTTCACTATGAATAGTTGGCAAAGACGTTTCCGAAGATTTTTTAGAATTTTTAGCAATTGGAGAGGCGGGTAGAGAAGTCAATGAGGGTAACGTTTCGTGACTGACATTGATGATAGGAACTGACCATACCGTGTCGCTACTGACATTGATAACAGAGGTTGTAGAATTTATCAATGAGGTTGGTGTGCGAAAGGTTAGTGTCAAACTTTTGCCATCCTGCACTAATTTATTAAATAGCTTATCTATAGACACTTGGTCAAGCTGCACAGTCCGCGCCTTTTCGCGATAATTGAGTAATTGATTGCGCTTAGATAAGTCTAGGAGACGTTGACGAATTTTGGTGAGAGAGTGAGTCATGGGTTTAATGAATAGTGAATATGGTGAATAATGAGGCGGTCTCGAATGGTGGACTAGAGGCTTTAGCCGGAGGGTTTTAGTACGGTTCCAAAACCACCGGCTGAAGCCTCTAGTCCCGCTTCTGCGAATGGTGGACTAGAGGCTTTAGCCGGGGGGGGTTAGTACGGTTCCAAAACCCCCGGCTGAAGCCTCAATGCCATTAAGTTAAGGTAGGGTGGATTAAGCGTTAGCGTATCCACCGTCACCGAGATTGGTGGATACGCTAACGCTTAATCCACCCTACATTGGTTGGATATTCCTTAACTTAATGGCATTGCGGCTGAAGCCTCTAGTCCGGCCTTGGACCATCAATCCGTTCCCAGTTGACAAATACTACCCACCCCCTTTACACTTGTCAACAAAGTCACTTACAATCACAAGAAGATTTTTTCATTTATGGCTATTGTCACTGTTGCTGCCATTCAATTTTCGTGTACTTGGGACACGGCCGCGAATGTTGATAAAGCGGAATCCTTAGTCCGCCGTTCTGCCGAATTAGGTGCCCAGATTATTTTATTACCAGAGTTGTTTGAAACACCTTATTTCTGCACAGACCAAAACGACACATTTTTTGCATTGGCTAGGCCGTCGTTTGAGAATCCGTTATTGTCTCATTTTAGCAAATTAGCGGCCCAATTGAATGTCGTATTACCCATCAGTTTTTTTGAAAAAACGCCCTGGGCGTATTTTAACTCAGTCATGGTTATTGATGCCGATGGGCGTCAATTGGGAGTGTATCGCAAAACTCATGTTCCTGACGGGCCTGGCTATGAGGAAAAATTTTATTTTAGCCCAGGGGATACCGGTTTTCAAGTCTGGCAAACGCATTATGGTAAAATAGGCGTGGGGATTTGTTGGGACCAATGGTTTCCAGAGGCCGCCCGGGCTATGGCATTACAGGGCGCACAGTTATTATTGTATCCAACGGCGATAGGGTCGGAACCGTCTCACCCGAATATCGATTCGTGTGCCCATTGGCAACGGGTGATGCAAGGACATGCGGCGGCCAATCTGATGCCGGTGATAGCGGCCAATCGAATCGGCAAGGAAGTAGGGGAGTCTTGTGAAATCACCTTTTATGGTTCTTCTTTTATTACAGGACCAACGGGTGAAATGATTCAGGTGGCAGGACGTGAGGAGGAGACGGTATTGGTGGCCACCTTTGACCTTGACGAGATTCGTGGGCAACGCGAGTTTTGGGGAGTCTTTAAGGACCGTCAGCCGAATAGGTATCAGGAGTTATGCAAACTATGAAAATCGCTACTTGGAATGTCAACTCCCTATCGGTGCGTCTCCCACAGGTGTTAAATTGGTTGCATCAACATCAACCCGATATTTTGGCGGTGCAGGAAACGAAAACGCCGGATGACAAATTTCCTGTGTCAGAAATTCAAGCCGCCGGTTATCAAGTCCTCTTCTCAGGTCAAAAAACGTATAACGGTGTGGCCCTTCTCAGTCGTCTGCCAGGGACTTCCGTCATCACGGATTTGCCGGGATTCACGGATTTGCAACGACGAGTTTTGGGGGCGACTTATGGTCAATTACGAGTCCTCAATCTCTATGTTCCCAATGGTCAAGAGGTGGGTTCGGATAAGTATGAATATAAACTGAATTGGTTGAAATATTTAACCAATTATGTTAAAGAGAGTCTCTCTCAGAATCCTTATCTAATCGTGCTAGGAGACTTTAATATCACCTCTACTGATGCAGATATACATGACCCCCAAAAATGGGTTGGACAAATTCTGGTGAGTCCGTTAGAACGGGCCGCCTTGCAAGAGTTGCTGTCTTTGGGACTACATGATACGTTTCGGTTATTCAATTCCGCGGCGGATTGTTTTAGTTGGTGGGATTACCGGGCGGGGGCCTTTCGACGTAATCAGGGGGCGCGAATTGATTTGATTTTAGCCAGTTCGACACTCTCTTCTAATTGTCAGGAATGTCGAATTGATAAAGAACCACGTTGCTTAGAACGGCCGTCAGACCATGCGCCGGTGGTGGCGACGTTTGAGATTGACAACCTGTTTCAGTAATTAAAACTGGTGGAGTAAAGGCTGGTGAAGTAGAGGCTTCGGTTGCAATGCCATTAGGTTAAGGAATTGAGGTAGCGAAGAAATTGAGGTGGCAAAAGAATTAAAATAGCGGTGGACTAGAGGCTTCAGCCGGAGGGGGCATTGTGATTTCAATTATCTTCTGCCCCCCCACTGGCTAAAGCCTCTAGTCCACCTATCGATTAACTTTGGGGGCTTTTTTTCTTAACTTAATGGCATTGAGGCTTCGTGAGGAGGCCGGGGGGAGAAAGCCGCGCTTTAGACTTCTGGGTAGTGATGCAATCTGGGTGAAATATCGTGCGGTTTCGCGTCGGTCTTGAACTGTGATTTAGATGATTAAATGAAGGCTATGAAAGGCGGCTTGACGAATCATAGTCCATCTGAAAATCATTCTAATCAGAGTTCAGACATTTCACCCACATTGCATCACTACCGACTTCTGTTTGAAGTGTCACTCAATCCACTCAATGCAACCCCAAATTCACCCCCGCCACCTGTAAGCTCAAATAGGATAATTCATCCCACACATTGCCACGTTCGACACCTTTGATAAGACGGTCTATAGAAGCCGCTTGACGCAATAATTCGGCCCAAACTCGCGGCGTGTGTCTCTTCATGGCGCGGGTCATGACGCTACGACGTTGTTGCCAAACCCGATAGGTTTTAAACACTTGTTCTTGAGATTGACCACTTTGCAAGGCTTTGGTGATTTGACACAAGTTACGAATTTCTTTAGTCAAGGCCCAAGCTATTAAAATCGGTTCATAACCTTCGGTTCGCAACCCTTGTAATTGACGAATACAACGTTGGGTGTCGCCTGCTAACACCGTGTCCACCCAGTCAAATATTTCAAATCGGGCACTGTCAGCAACGGCTTGTAATACCTGGGAAGTGTCGATACGCCCGGCACCGTAGAGGAGATATAATTTCTCAATTTCTTGGGTACAAGCCAATAAGTGGCCTTCCGAACGTTCCGCAATGATTTGGATGGCTTCGGGGGAGGTTTGTAACCCGTAGTTTGCTAACCTTTGGGCTATCCACTCTGGTAATTGTGAAATCTCTATCGGCCACACTTGGATGACCACGCCGCGTTCTTCTAAGGCCGAAAACCATTTGGCTTTTTGTTGTGTGGCATCGAGTTTGCCGGCGGTAATTAACAAGACGGTATTGGCAGGGGGAGACGGTTGCAAATAGGCTAACAAGGCGTTACTTCCCTCATTGCCGGGCGATTTATCGCTTAAATGGAGTTCTAACCAACGTTTACTGGCAAACAGCGAAAGGGCGTTGGCATGTTGAGAAAGACTTTTCCAGTCAAAGCCTCTTTCTACCGTTAAGACGACTCTTTCGGTAAAGCCGTTAGCACGGGCAAATTGACGCAGGGTATCAGTGCATTCCATCATTTGTAAAGGCTCCTCCCCAAATAAGACATAAAGAGGAGATAATCCTTGTTTTTTCAAATGGTTGGCAAGTTGATTGGCTTTTAGTTTCATAATAATTTTGATGGTCGAAAAAGTTTCGGGTAGTGATGCAATGTGGGGCAAGGACTGCCAGTCCTGACACTTCCATCACCCAGATTGCATCACTACTCATATCTTAACATGATCCCGTGCATTTGGGTAGTATCTTGATACAATAAAATTTTCAGAAAGCAGGATGACCAGTCGCAGATTATTGAAGTCACTGTTTCATGGCATACGGTACAGACATGTTTATCAAAAAAATACTACTATAACATTGATGAAGCCAATAATTCTTCCAAACACCCACCTCATTTATTTGCGAAATCTGCGTCCTCTGTGGTAATTTGCGATTCAAACCAAAAATAATTTGACCACCCATTCTGAAAATTCGTGTGCTGAAATAAGTAACCAAGAACCAAGTGGTTACGAAAGAAGGTCAAAAATGAGGTGCGATTCCTCCGCCACTGATGAGAG
>JAABRD010000057.1 GCA_011391085.1 Thiotrichaceae bacterium
GGTAGTGATGCAATGTGGGTTCTCTGTCTGAACTCTGATTAGAATGATTTTCAGATGGACTCTGATTAGTCATAGCCTCCTTTCATAGCCCTCATTTAATCATCTCAATCACAGTTCAAGACGAAGAGAAACCGCACGATATTTCACCCAGATTGCATCACTACCGCCTTGTATACCATTCATTCCCCACTCATCAAATCATGTACATTCTCAGCTTTGACTACGGCAACAAATATATTGGCATCGCGGTAGGACAAACTCTCACGGCCACGGTCACTCCTGTGGCTACCCTGTCAGTTAAAAATCACCAAATTGATTGGCCTCGTATCACCACCCTGATTCAGGAATGGCAACCCCAGGCGTTAGTAGTGGGCGTCCCCACTCATGCAGATGGGACCGCCAATGCCATCACAGCCGCGGCGCAACGTTTTGGGCGTCAATTGCAAGGACGTTATCAATTGCCCGTGCATACCATTGATGAAAGACTCTCCTCTAAAGCAGCCGCGGAACGAATTGCTTTGGAAGGTGTTTCGCCATCCCAAATTCATGCCGTGGCAGCCCAAATTATTTTGGAAACGTGGTTGGCGTCCCCACTCTAAATCGCCCAGCCCTTCTCTCTGGATTGCATTTGGCACTCCAGAGTCATTATCGTAATATTCCTCATCACTTGTACCCCCCCCTACCCCCGTACACGGGGGGGAGTGACTCCCCCCCGTGTACGGGGGGGTAGGGGGGGGTACAAATGAAAAGGAATATTACTATCTCCCTTCCAAAACTTTCGCCACCAAACCTCTCGTTTCACTCGCCCATAATAAATAGACTGTGACCCCAGTCTAAAATCTTCCCATTCCCTAGTCAAGTGAGGACTATAAAACGGGTCATCTGGCAATATCCAGCCCCACCGTTTCTTCATATAAGCTGCCTCCTTTGCCAAACGTTTCTGCTGCGCTACGGTCGTTTCCAACCCCCGCGTTTTCGATTCGTGATGGTAAAAATGGACGTGTGGTAACACGACATGGCGCAATCCTAAGCTGAGTAGTTTTAGACAAAAATCCACGTCATTGAATGCCATTCCCAAATTCTCGTCAAAACCGTTCACTTTCTCCCATAACGCTTTGCGAACCATCAAACAGGCGCCGGTGATAGCGGAATAATTGGCCACCATTGCCAAGCGCTGAAAATATCCAGTGCTATGGGCTGGGAAGTGTTTATGACCATGATTGGCCACGCCTGCTACGCCTGTTATGAGACCCGCATGTTGAATGGTCTGGTCTTGTGGATACAATAACTTGCAACCGACGCAGGCGATGTCAGGATGTTGGGCAAAACCTAGCAGGTCTTGCAACCAATTTGACGGTCCCAGAATTTCGGTGTCATTGTTCAATAATAAGATAATCTCCCCTTTGGCGACCTTTACGCCATGATTGACCAAGGTGGAGAAGTTAAAAGGAATATCTTGTCTGATAACCCTGAAAGCCTCGCCCCATTCCACTTTATATTTTTCAAACAATGCCAACGTTGCCGACTCTTGACTGCCATTATCTACCACGATCACTTCCCAATGTGGATAAGTTGTCACTTTGCGCAGGGCTTGTAGGCAAGACTCTAACAGGGTTGCCAGGTCTCGCGTAGGAATGATGACACTGACCAAAGGTTGTCCAGAAACGGGATAATGTAACAAACCGGTCTGTGGGGCAGACGGGTTAGCGGTGATAAATCCGCCACGTTTTTCCTCTTCCAACAGGCGTTGCACCACGGTCATCGCTGGCCTCATTGAAGGTAACAAGAGGGGAGGTTGGCGCCGCCGATGATATAAGATTTTAGGAATCTGTTGAACCACTCGGTTTGCCTCGGTCACTCTTAACACCAAGTCCCAAATTTGTGCTTGAAAATAGGTCTCGCGACCTTGCCCTACGATTGTTAGCAACCGTTGCCGTGGTGAGAGTGGCAATGGAGGAGAGAAGTGTTCACGAAAGCCTCCGAGTCGCTTCACCAATGTCGTTTGATACACTCCCAATTGTCCCGTATATGCTTGTCCCTTTAACATTTCTTTAGCCCAGTTGGGTTTAAAATAAGGGTCACTAAACTGGCCACTATGATTAACGGTATCCTCATCAGAATATAGAAAACCTACCATGCCTCGCATTTGGATAATTCGTTTGGCCACTTCTAACAACGCATCTTCCGTCAATAAATCGGTCGGGTGGAGAATCACGAAATAGTCCCCTGTCACCTCTGCCAGTGCTTTGTTCAATAGACTGGCAGGTGAACCATGTACCCATTGCACTGAATGGAGGTCAATTGATGGTGACTGGAATGTCGGGGGATACCCACCGGCTAAAGCCTCTAGTCCACCGGCGTTAGTCTCTACTCCAACGTTCCAATCAGAGGTGGCAATACACAATTCCCAAACTCCATAAATTTGCTTCCTCACACTGTCTAAACAATCCTGTAAATAGGAAGCCTGGATATTCACCTCTTCAAAAATTGGTACGATAACACTTAGCTTGGGCAACTTGGGAAGTTTGGCCAATTCCTTCCGTAATAGCAAAGGCGGGGGAGAGACATAGCAGTAATTATCTAATCCTGCCGGAGTCAAGCGAACAAATAAGGTGTGATCAGTGTCGTCCGTGTCTGGGGATTGTAAGCGACAAATGTATTGACCTGCTACCAGGGGACGGTCTAAGACAAATTCATTCCATTCATTATCTTTCGAAAGTAGCCCATCTAATTGGGCTATTGCTACCAGTGTCCAATGATCGTGTGTTTCTTGCAAAATGGTTAACACCAGGTGACATTGATTCAACTTGCTTCCAGTTCCCAATTTTATAAACACTGACGTAATCAGTTCCTGCGAAGCGGCCAGTTCGTTATACCATTGCACGGTTTTACCTCGCAAGACGGGAAGTGACATTTCGTTGATTCGATAGGAATTGTCTGACCGCGTGGTGGTCAGGATCGGCGTCCACCCGTCAAGAAACAGGTCCTGCACATTGTCTTTGAGATAACGTATCTCTTTGCTAAATTCCACGGTCAGCCATAAAAACAAGGTATTGACTTGATTATCGGCATCGGGTGATTCCAATTGACCCAAATAGTGACCTGCTGGCAATGGACGATTGAGTTGGAAGGCGGTCCATTGACCATCTTGCACGGTAGGTCCTGCAACTTGGGCCGTCGCAACGGGTTCTAAACAATCTGCTTGTGTCTGAAAGATCGATAGAACCAATTGACAATGATTGACTCTACCACCGGTACCTAACTTGATAAACAGAACCGCAGTCATCTCCTCTCCCTGCCAGACCATCTCCCATTGCACTGGTTTTGCGCGTAACAAAGGCACCGTGGTTTCAATGTCCTTGATCACATACTGAGTTGGTGATAGACTTATCATGGGCATCAGGCCGTACTGATATAAGTCTAAGTGTGGATCGGGTGCAAAGGCCAGGTGAGTGGCCAAGTGACTGACTTGTTGATTGAGATTAGATAACCAAACTGTTTGGTCTGTATTTAATGAACTTTGTTCGAATTCCATATTTCGGCCTATTTAACCTATCTTAAAGAAAGTGTATTAACGACATAAAGACACGCCATTATTTACATATATATAATTTATGGTAATCATGCCGTAAATCGTAAAAAATCTTGAGTCGATTCGACTCAAACGCTGAAGCACTTCGACTCAAACGCTGAAGCACTTCGACTCAAACGCTGAAGCTCTTCGACTCAAACGCTGAAGCACTTCGACTCAAACGCTGAAGCACTTCGACTCAAACGCTGAAGCAATTCATACACGGCTTGAGTTTGAATAGTTTTCAACATAATGTGTTTTTAATACACTCCGACCGGGTGTGCAATACTTATTTTAGTGTGTGAAATCACTGAGGCTATTAAAGATCGGGGTCCAAAACCTGTTTTGGACTGAGGCTTTGGTTACAATGCCATTGCTGTTAAAGAATTAAAGTGGCCAGGGAATTAAAACAGCGTTGGAGTGGAGGCTTTAGCCGGCCGGCGGTAGGTGCCCCGCAATTTTAGTAGGGGGTGATGCCTACTGCCGGCAGGCGTTAGCCTCCACTCCAACGGGATTTTCCTTAACTTAATGGCATTGCGGCTAAAGCCTCCACTCCAACGGTGTTTTCCCTAACTTAGTCGAGTAATTAACGTCACGTTGGAGTGGAGGCTTTAGCCGGTGGGCGGTAGGCGCCCCCGTCTTTCCCAACGTGCACGGTCCCGCCTACCGCCCCTGGCTAAAGCCTCTACTCCAAATTCTAATATCACTGTTCCACATTACTCATTTATTACCCGTAATTATTTCATCATGAACTTAAAACGATTTCTATTTTTCCAACTTTCGCGTAGCCATGCTACAGCGTGGCTAGTGTTAGCCATGACTGTTATTATCACGCTGGGGATTTGGTATAGCCTCCATCTGAAAACGTCGACTCTCGAAATAGCAGGGCATACTTGGACCATGTTATTTGGTAGTTTGCCTGCTTTTGAAGAGGAAACCTATCATTATTCTGCGGTGGTGACGTTGATAGCAGGTATCCTGTTAAGTATTCTGCTGTTCTTACTCATTCGAAGTAACCTGCGGTTGCAAAGTTCACAAAGACAGTTGCAGGAAACAGTTGATCAACTTGAAATGTTGAAAAATTCATTGGAACAACAGGTAATCAGCCAAGTTGAGGCGTTACAGCAAGGGGTTCAGGAACGTTTGCAAGCTGAACAAGCCTTGCGAGAAGCGCACGAAAGATTCTTGACCGTTTTGGATGGACTGGAAGCTATCGTATATGTATCCGATATGCAAACCCATGAGTTTCTGTTCACGAATAAATATGTACGAAATTTAGTGGGTACGCAAGACCATTTAACTGGCCAAATTTGTTGGCAAGCCTTGCAACCTGGGCAAGCTGGACCTTGTTCTTTTTGTACCAATGATAAATTAGTATCGAAGGCGGGTGAAGCGACTGGTGTGTATACTTGGGAATTTCAGAATCCTATCAGCAAACAGTGGTTCTACATGCAAGATCGGGCAATTCGCTGGACCGATGGGCGATTCGTGCGGTTAGAAATTGCTACCGACATCACTCAACGTAAGCAAGCTGAAATGGAATTGTCAAAGTCTGTCTCCTTGCTTCACGCGACTTTGGAAGCCACCGCCGATGGTATTCTGGTGGTTGATAAGGAAGGACGTATTAGCAGTTTCAATCAGAACTTTATAGAGATGTGGCGGATTCCTGATGCCGTCATCACGGCACGAGATGATGGTCAAACCTTACAGACGGTTTTGGAACAGTTACAAGACCCTCAGCAATTTATTGACAAAGTGATTGAACTGTATGCCCATCCAGATCAGGAAAGTTTTGATTTGTTAGATTTTCGGGATGGCAGGGTGTTTGAACGTTATTCCAAGCCGCAACGACTTGGCAGTGAGACGATCGGAAGAGTCTGGAGTTTTCGTGACATCACGCCGCGCAGGCAGACGGAACAAGCCCTGCGTGACAATGAGTCGCGGTTCAGAACGGTATTTTATAATGCCGCGGTTGGCATTTTGGTGACGGATAATACGGGACATTTCATGGAAGGGAACACTAAACTGTTTGAGATGTTTGGTTATTCGCGTGAGGAATTTAGTCAGTTAACTAACCTTAATATTACTCATCCAGAGGACGTTGACATCAGTCGTGACAGAGTTCAACAAGTGGCTACGGGTCTGATTGATTCTTACCATTTGGAAAAACGTTATGTGCGCAGAGATGGGAGGATGTTTTGGGGAGATTTATATGTGTCACCACGTCGGGACTTGAATGGCAAGATACTGGATTTCACTGGCATTATTATTGACATCAATGAACGCAAACGGACCGAGGCAGCCTTGCGCCAAAGTGAGGAACGGTTTGATTTGGCCATGCGGGGTAGCAATGATGGTGTCTGGGATTGGAATATGGAAGTGAATCAACTGTACTGGTCCCCCCGTCTTAGACAGATTTTGGGGTGGACGGCAGATGACATGTTGAGTATTGAACTTTTTAACCGGAGTATTCATCCTGCGGATATTGCGCGGGTGTGGCAGAAGATCACCGCTTATTTGAATCAGCAAACGTCTGGATTTGAGGCGTCTTTCCGGGTGCAACATCGGCACGGACCTTATGTCTGGATGTTGTCTCGTGGTACTGCTGTTTGGAATGCCCAAGCAAAACCCATTCGGATGGTGGGCACCTTGATGGACATCAGTCCTCAAAAACAGGCCGAGGAGGAATTGCGATTGGCCAAAGAGACTGCGGAACTGGCTAATCGGGCTAAGAGTATTTTCTTAGCTAATATGAGTCACGAGTTACGCACTCCTCTCAATGGGATTCTGGGTTATACGCAAATTCTGCAACGTGATTCAACGTTGACTCTTAAACAGTTAAAGGGAATCAATATTATTCATCGCAGTGGCGAGTATCTGTTGACTTTGATTAACGATATATTAGACCTCTCTAAGATTGAAGCAGGTAAAGTGGAATTGTTGCCGACGGAAGTGGACTTCAGTGAGTTTTTGTTAGGCATTACGGAATTGTTTCAGATGCGGGCCCAACAGAAAGGGATTGCGTTTAATTATGAACCGTTGTCTCATTTGCCGGTGGGGATTCGGGTGGATGAGAAGAGGTTGCGGCAAATTTTGATCAATTTGTTAGGCAACGCGATTAAATTCACTCAGCATGGTGGTGTCACTTTGAAGGTGGGTTATCACAATGGTAAGATTCGTTTTCAAATCGAAGACACTGGCGTTGGCATTGCGACAGCGGATTTGGAAAAGATTTTTGAACCGTTTCAACAAGTGGGTGACCACAAGTATCAAGCGGAAGGCACTGGGTTGGGATTGCCCATTACTAAGAAATTGATAGACATGATGGGGGGTGAACTGCATCTGGAAAGTACGTTAGGAAAAGGGAGTACCTTCTGGATGGTGATGGCTTTCCCAGAAATCGCTACCGTGGGGAAGACGAAGCGTAAACAGGCACCTGTGGTTATTGGTTGTCAGGGGCCACCGCGAACCATTTTGGTAGTGGACGATAAATGGGAAAATCGTTCCGTCCTCGTCAACCTCTTGACGCCTCTAAGTTTTATCCTGAAAGAAGCCCGTCATGGTGTAGAAGGGTTGGCGTTGCTTAAACAAGAATCGGTGGATTTGATTATCACTGATCTAGTGATGCCCATCATGGATGGTTTTGAATTTGCCAGGCAAGTGCGAAAACTGCCGCAGTGTCAGCAAGTGCCGATCATTGCTGATTCGGCCAGTGTGTTTGAAGTGCATCAGCAAGAGAGTTTGGCGGCAGGTTGTAATGCGTTCATGGCGAAACCTTTCCATGTCGATGTGTTATTCGATTTATTACGGAGGCTGTTAGGGTTGTCCTGGATTTATGAACCTTCGACGGTCTCTGAGGAATCGTCTCCGTCCCTCACCAATGGGGATTTTCCAAATCCAGGGGAGATGATAGGACCTTCCAAGGAACAAGCGGCGGTTTTATTTGATTTGGCTATGCAGGGTGACATTGCAGGGATAGTCAAGGCAGTGAACAAATTGGAACAGACGGAGAAGCGATTAGCAGGCTTTGCCAATCAAATTCGTCAGTTGGCCGAGGCGTTTCAGGAGGAGAAGATTTGTGAGGTGGTGGAGAGGTATATGATTGAGTAGTAGGCCAAAATGGAGTCCAAAACATGTTTTGGACTCCGTTCGTCCAAAACGTGTTTTGGACTCCTATTGTTACTGCCCTTCGGTGACTATCTTCTTGGTGATAACCCATTGTTGGGCTATCGATAGCAGGTTGTTGATTAGCCAGTATAGCACCAATCCTGAGGGGAAGAAGGCAAAGAAGACGGTGAAGACGATGGGCAAAATCAGCATGACTTTTTGTTGCACTGGGTCAATGGGGGCTGGGTTGAGGAAGTGTTGAATCAACATGGTGACGCCCATGACCAGGGGTAACACAAAATAAGGGTCCGCGGTGGAGAGGTCTTGCCACCACCAGATGAAGGGGGCTTGGCGTAATTCGACGCTTTCGAGGAGGACCCAGTAGAGGGAAATGAACACGGGGATTTGAATGAGGATTGGTAGGCAACCACCGAAGGGATTGATTTTCTCTTTCTTATACAGGTCCATCATGGCTTGATTGAGTTTGGCTTTGTCTTCTCCGTAGCGTTCTTTGAGGGAGACGAGACGGGGTTGGAGGCGCCGCATGTTGGCCATGGATTTATAGCTGGTGGCCGACAGTTGGAAGAAGGCGAGTTTGACCATAATGGTGAGAATGATGATGGACCAGCCCCAGTTGCCAACGATTTGTTGAATCCATTCTAGCATCCAGAAGAGGGGTTGGGCAATGAACCATAACCAGCCGTAATCAACGGTGAGGTCTAGGTTGGGGGCTAGGGCTGATAGGACGTGTTGCAGTTTGGGCCCGGTGTAGAGTTTGATCTGAAAGGAGTGTTGGGCCCCTGGGGCAACCGTTTGGGGAGGGCCATAGAGTCCTAATACGTAGCGAGAGTTGTCAATGACGTTGGTGTAGTAGTTGTGAATCTGGGTTTTGTCAGGAACCCAGGCGGCAACAAAGTAGTGTTGAATCATGGCGGCCCAACCGTCGGTCCAACCGGGACGGTGTTCTTGAGTAAACTGGCCCTTTTGCATGTCGTCAAACGTGATTTTTTCGTAACGGTGACTGGGGCTAGAAATGGCGCCTCCTAGATAGGTATAGACGAACGGCGTTCCTCCGGTGGTGCTGTCAATGCGTTGGAGTTGTCCATACAAGCGTCCTTGCCAAGGAGAGGGGGTGCCATTGTCGACCAGGTAGGTGACTTCTGTCACATAGCTACCGCGTCGAAAGGTATAGATTTTGGTGACGTTGAGACCGTTGTCATTGTGCCAGTGTAATTTCACTTCAAGAGTGTCAGCATGTTCTTCTAAGCGATAATGGGTTTGTTCGCTGGAATAGATGGCTTGATGAGTTGGCGCAGTCTCGGCGGGTAGTAAGCCGGTTTGGGCCACGAAGAGGGAGGCGAGGTCATCATTCATTAATCGGAAAGGTTGGTCTTTTGTCTTGACGTCAACTGGATAAGTGGGTAACTCGACTCGCCGGATGTCACCGCCAATGGTGTCGATTTCAAGTTTTAACACGTCCGTTTGCACGACAATCCGCGAGGCGGTGGGTAAGGTTTGTTGTGACAGTGACGCTGGCCCTTCGGGTACGTTTGTGCGAGTGGTCGGTTTTTCTACCAGGTTAGGTAATTCAGAGGTAGCCGTGGCTGGCGCGGTGGGGGTAGCGGTGTCGGAAGTGTTAGAGGTATTGGTCGGCGAGACGTGGCTGGGTTTGGGACCATAATCTTGTTGCCAGGCTTGATAAAGCAGTAACAAGATAAGAAGGAGGGTGGTTATTAAGATGAGTCTGAAATTATCCATGTTTGTCAATGTGTTCTCGTTTTGGAACTGGGTCAAATCCCCCAGGGTGCCAGGGATGGCAACGGAGTATGCGTTTGAGACTTAACCAAAGTCCTGGCAGGGTCCCATGTTCAGTAATAGCAATGAGTGCATATTCTGAACAACTGGGGTAAAATCGGCAATGTTGACCTAACCAGGGGCGAATGCCGAGTTGATAGCCTTGGATTAATAAAGTCAGGATTTTTTGCATCGCCGTGCGATTTTTTGCCAATGGGTGGTTAAAGCACAAGTGAGAGTCCGGTTATCGAATTGGTCAATTCCCTCTTTTGCCAATACCACGCAATCTATGCCCATTAAGCCGTGTTGATGGTACCGAAAACTTTCGCGGATAAGGCGTTTGACTCGGTTCCTCGCGACGGCTTCTCGGATTTTCTTTTTCGCAATGACTAACCCTAATCGGGCCGTGGTCACGGCGTTAGGTCTAGCTAACACAGTGAAATAATTATCCCCCGATTTACAGGCTTGATCAAAGACGTTTTTAAATTCAGAGGGTTTTAATAGGCGTTGCCATCGCGTGAATTGGTAAGAGGGTTTCATTGCGAAATTACGCCGTTAGATGGACACGCCCTTTGGCGCGACGGGCGTTAATGACATCCCGTCCTCCTTTGGTTCTCATGCGGGCGCGAAAACCATGACGACGTTTGCGGACTAAGTTGCTGGGTTGGAAAGTTCTTTTCATAAGGGTTTATTTTCTTCAATCAATATCAATAGAGTTATGCTAAACTAGCTATTTTATAGTGTGCTTTTTGGATTTGTCAACCTACTTTGGAGAGTTTTTTTACGCAGAGATAGTTAATCCAAAAAATTTGCACCCTTTAGTAGTATGTCTTATGATAACATTATTGACACATATCATGGACCGCTATTAGAATTGAAATTTGGGCAACACGGTTTTCCTAAAACATGTTTTAAGTGTAAATTTGGATTTTCTCATTTGTACCCCCCCTGCCCCCCGTACACGGGCGGAGTCACTCCCCCCGTGTACGGGGGGCAGGGGGGTATAAGTGACAATGATGGAGTCCAACACACGTTTTGGGACTCCACCGTGGGATGTTTTGGGACACTACGGTGGAATGACCACAGGTTAGATGGTGTTGCACGCGAGGTCACGTTTTATAGTAATATTCCTCATCACTTGTACCCCCCCAGCCCCCCCGTACACGGGGGGAGTGACTCCCCCCGCGTGCGGGGGGCAGGGGGGGTATAATAAATTGAGAAGGAATATTACTATATTAAGAAAGATATTCTTAGGTGGACTCATCTAACCAAATTGGTTTATAATCGTCACCATATTATATAGTGATATTCACTTATTCTTGTACCCCCCAGCCCCCCCGCACGCAGGGGGGTCACTCCCCCCCGTGTACGGGGGGCTGGGGGGGGTACAAAAATGAATGAATATTACTATAACAAGCACAAAGTTTCGCTTTAAACACCTGGGGGCTGGCCTCTTGGGTGGCGTGGAATCAGAATTGGTAGGAATCTAATGCACTGCAACAACACTAACAAAATAATTGGCCTGCTAATATTATGTTTAGGTATGGTTATTTCTTGCGCGACGCCGCAACCGCAACCGGCGCCTCTAGTCACACAGTACCCTTTGAAATTAGAGGTTGCTATACGTACTTTAGTGAATGACCTATTACAACAACTCCCCAAAAATCCAAATGGCACAAATGAATTGAGTACACCTCTTAAAATTGTGTTAGACCCTTTTGTGGATATGGCCAGCGGTGAAGTTGTGCAAGTCAGTCGGCAAATGGAACAACTCATTGTGGATGAAATTCATACTCATTCTAACGATATGACTGTTTCACGAATGACTTCCCAAAATATACGTCAAGCCAATTATGTTATCAATGGTACCATTCATTTAGAAAATTATGAGGTGGGTACTGGCGGCACCACTCCACCAGAAAATATAGAAAAATTCTATCGTGTCTCCTCCTCTATGGTGAACTTAGGGAATGCGAAGATTATTGCCCATTCAGATGTTTGGATTTCGGAGAAGGAATTAAATTATACTCCTATTGCTGCTTATCAAGACAGTCCTATGTATCTTAAAGACAAACGTCTTGAGAGTTTAGTGACGACTGCCAAAACTCCTTCTGGACAATCTGTTTCGGAAGAGTATTATAATGGATTAGACACCCATGCTTTATTGGCCGAAGCCGATACTCTGTATGAACAAAGTGATTACGAGAAAGCCTTGCTTATCCTCAACAAAGCCGCCTCCCGTTCGGATGGAAACGTAATGAAAACGTATGCAGGTTTATATGAGACGCATCGGAAGTTAGATCATCGGAAAGACGCTGAACAAGCATTTGCTAGACTACTGGCCGTCAGTGTTCAGGAGACTCAGCGGTTAAATATGAAATTTCTATTTAAAGTCAATTCCGCTGACTTTATTGAAGAGTCTGTATTAAGAGAAGAATACTCGTTTTGGTTAAATCAAATTACTGAATATTTCAGTCATAACCAGGACCAATGTTTTCATATTGTGGGTCACTCTAGCCATTCTGGAAAGGCGGCTTATAATGAGAACTTATCTAAGTTACGGGCGCAAAAAGTCCAAAAACTGATGAAACCGAATTTTCCACAAATTATGCAAAGGTCACAAGCGATGGGTAAAGGTTTTGAAGAAAATCTCGTCGGACTAGGCACAGACGATGCGCGTGATGCTATTGACCGGCGCGTGGAAATTGTCATCGTCAATTGTTCACAACTGGGTAAAGAGTTGACCACTTTTTGAAAGTTGTCAACTCTTACCCGAAACAAATATTCACTTGGAGGCCCCCAGAACTATGAAAAATCTTATTGATTGGACCAACGATTTAAGTGTTGGAATTGAAGAAATTGACGAACAACACAAAATTCTCGTCAGTTTGGTTAACCGTCTCTATCAAGGCATCATACACCAGACAGATGTCACGGTCCTTCAAGAAGTCTTGAATGAACTGGTTCAATACACGATTGTACATTTTTCCGTAGAGGAAAGCTTGATGCGAATTTTTGATTACCCCAGTTATGAGGAACATAAGCAATACCATCTGGAGTTGACTCAACAGGTTAAAAACTTCAGTGGAAAATTTAAAAGCGGTAAGGCCACTATCAGCATGGAACTTCTCTCTTTCCTAAGAAAGTGGTTGACCAATCACATCATGGTAGAGGACAAGAAGTACACGCCATTTTTTCTGGACAGGGGATTGAAAAAATCCTGGGCTAAACGGTCCTGGATTGGCAAAATCTGGAATCTGTGAACACGTCTTGGGGAGAGAGTGGATAGTGGTGTTAGTGGATAGTGGATAGTGGCTTGAGTGGATAGTGGATAGTGAATCAAGGTGGACTAGAGGCTTTAGCCGGAGACGTGCCCCTGCCACCGGCTAAAGCCTCTAGTCCAGTATGATTTGTTATCCACTATCCACTCAAACCACTATCCACTCAAACCACTATCCGCTAACACCACTATCCGTAACAAAAGGAGATAAACTTTATGAAAAACCTCGTCGAATGGTCAGAAGAACTCAGTGTCGGTATTGAAGAAATTGACGAACAACACAAAATCATTGTTGGCTTAGTCAATCGGCTTTACGAAGGTATTATACACCAGTCAGATACGGTTTTAATCCAAAGTATCTTGGATGAATTGGTTCAATATACCATCATTCACTTTGCCGTTGAGGAAAGCCTGATGCGGATTTTTGACTATCCTTATTATGAGGAACACAAACACGCCCATCAAGAACTGACGAAACATGTGATTGATCTACAAAAGAAATTTAGATTGGGCAAGGTTTCTATCAACATGGAATTGTTGTCTTTCTTGAGAAAATGGGTTACGACTCACATTTTGGGGGATGACAAAAAATACACTCCCTACTTTTTGGAAAAAGGTCTCAAGACCTCGTGGAACAAACGAACTTCCTGGATGGGGAAAATTTGGCAATCTGTTCATCAATAACGGGCTAAAGAAACTAAGTCAGGACTTACGCAACCGTGTTTGTAACTCTTTGAGTTGATACCCCCTATCCCCCGTACACGGGGGGGAATCACTCCCTCCCCGCGGGTGGGTGTGGGGTGATTGCGTAAGTCCTATAAGTTTCTTAAAGAAACTTAGTTTCTCGTCACTTCTCACTTATTCAAGTCTATGTCCGCCAATCATTCTTCACCTCTTACCACTTACCAACGTCTGGCGACGCACCTGTCAACTGTTATCAAAGGTCAACGTCAAGCTATTAGAAAATTGTTGGCAGCTTTCGCCAGTGGGGGACACGTCTTGTTAGAAGACTTGCCAGGCACGGGCAAGACTACTCTGGCTAAAACGCTTGCCCAGTCATTGCAACTGGATTTTCAACGCATTCAATTTACTCCCGATCTGCTTCCTTCAGACATTTTGGGTGTCTCGATTTTTGACCAACGTGACCACTCTTTTCATTTTCACAAAGGGCCTATCTTCACGGAAATTTTGTTAGCGGATGAAATTAATCGTGCCTCTCCCCGCACGCAATCGGCCCTGTTAGAAGCGATGGGGGAAAAACAAATCAGCCTAGATGGCGTCCGGTATCCATTGGGCAACTTATTTTTTGTTATGGCCACCCAAAATCCTGTCGAATTTCATGGCACATACCCCCTTCCAGAAGCTCAAATGGATAGATTTACCATGCGTTTTCACTTAGGCTATGTCAGTCCAACAGAAGAAGTCGCCATTCTCTCCTCTCACCAGGCCGTTACCACTGACAACGTCTCCACTTTGCCCTGTGCGACTAGAGAAGAGATTGAACAATTGAGAACCGCGGTCCAAACTATCCGTATCAGTGAAGAGTTAAAACATTACATCGTGAACCTAGTCTCTGCCACCCGCAAATATACTGGCATACAAATGGGTGCCAGCCCACGCGCCTCCCTAGCCCTGATGAAGGTGGCACAAGCCTTAGCACTCTTTGATGAGATGGAATTTGTCACCCCTGACCACATTCAAGAAATTGCGATTCCTGTCATCGCCCACCGCCTCAAAATTGATTCACAAGCGCGTTTTAGTGGTGTGACGGGAGAAAGCGTAGTTGAAAATATTTTGAGACAAGTGGCGGTGCCGGTTTAGTGGAGAGTGGAGAGTGGTTTTAGTGGAGAGTGGAGAGTGGATAGTGGATAACGAAAAAATCAGGGTGGACTAGAGGCTTCAGCCGGTGACGTGCCCCGATTTCCGGCTAAAGCCTCTAGTCCCGCCTTGTTTTACCACTCTCCACTCTCCACTCTCCACTCTCCACTCTCCACTCTCCACTCTCCACTAAAACCACTCTCCACTAAAATCACTATGACCGACGAATCTTATCAAAGCTATATTTTACAAGGCGTCTCTCGCACCTTTGCGCTGACTATTCCACAACTCCCTCCAAAGTTGTGCAAAGTGGTCAGCAATGGCTACCTTTTGTGCCGCATTGCTGATACCATTGAAGATGAACCTGCGTTAACACCGACTCAAAAAAACCAATTTTCTCAACAATTTATTCAAGTTGTTGCAGGTGAAACTCAGGCTGAAGAATTTGGTCAACACTTGTACCCTTTATTGTCTCATGCCACCATACCAGCAGAGAAAGAGTTAATTTTAAACACCCCCCGCGTGATTCAGTTAACCCATAGTTTTACCTTCCCCCAACGTGCCGCCTTACACCGTTGTGTACGCATCATGGCGGAAGGCATGGCGGAATTTCAACAACATAGTAGCCTCGCTGGACTGAAAGACTTGACGGAAATGAATCGCTATTGCTACTATGTGGCAGGCGTGGTAGGGGAAATGTTGACAGATTTATTTTGTGACTACTCACCCCAAATTGCTGCCCAAGGTGAACGCCTACAAAATTTATCCTTGTCATTTGGGCAAGGCTTGCAAATGACAAATATTCTTAAAGATATATGGGAAGACCAAACACGCGGTGCCTGCTGGTTGCCACGGGAAATATTTGAAACGGTGGGATTTGACATTAGAAAATTGTCGCCAAACCATTATGACCCAGCGTTTGGTGAAGGATTGGCCGAATTGATTGCCGTTGCCCACACCCACTTGCATCGTGCATTGGATTATGTTCTAATGATACCACGCCATGAACAAGGCATTCGGCGTTTTTGTCTATGGGCATTAGGCATGGCCGTGTTGACATTGCGACGAATTAACCAGCAACGCAATTTTACTCAAGGGCGACAAGTGAAAATTTCCAGACGGAGTGTCAAAGCCACCGTCTGGGTTAGTAACATGACCACGGGTAGTAATACCACCTTACAGTTGCTATTTTATTTATTGACACGGACATTACCGCCAGAAAAAGAATTGCCTTCTTTGACACCGTATGCATAGTAAGATTTGACAACTTTGTGAAAGTTATCAAATCTTTACAACAGGTATCATAAAAAAATTAATTTCTGTGGGATTGAAAAAATAAAAAAAGGCTTGCATATTTCTAGTCAGTGTGATAAACTTATTTTAAGTAAAAGCCGGCGTAGCTCAGATGGTAGAGCAGTTGATTCGTAATTAACAGGTCGGACGTTCAATTCGTCTCGCCGGCACCAGTTAATCGTTAATATCCCCTCTTAATCCCCCCCCAATCCCATTGCAAAATGGCAAATTTTGTTCTTCAGGCCACAAACGGAGTACAAAGTTGATTCTATACCTATTACTCTAAATAGAGTATTCAAATGTCATTGGTAAAATAAAACAGTAAATAATGTGCTAATTATTTTATAACTTGTGCAATAAACAAGTTACAAGAATAAACTGTCATAAGAGGACCAAAACTATGGTTGAAGAAGATTCTTGGCGAAAGAGGGATCATAAAAAGATTGCATTGGAAAAACTAGGTGATGCGGTGGTACTTTTTAAAAAAGAGCGATATTTAGCTAGTTTATATATCGTTGGATATGCCTTTGAAATGGGGATACAATATGAGTTAAGACAGTTAGGTGAGAGACGCATAGTTGAAAATCAGGCACGCGCTGTTATTACACGATTGTCTGCTGATGCAATAGCTTTTTACACAAATCAGCAAAATCATACAAATGCAGGTGTGAGTAGTCTGTGGGAACAGTCCAGAGGATTATCTCAAAGAAATCTAGCTATGGATAAGTTGTACGATTTCATAACTAAAATTATCCACCTTTTAAAGACAAACAATAATAGGATGCCGCCAAAAGAGCTTAATACTCTCATCAAAAACCGCCCCCTCTTCTGGGCCATAGTCAAAGGCAGGCTAGACTCTAATATTCCTGACGTAGAGGGGCATCACGATACCATAAAACTTTTTGAAACTCTTGCAGAATGGTATTTGGTGCTTGGGGAACCTATGGAAGCATCTACAATCTATGAAAACTTTAAATCTTTGAAGTGGAAGGTAGAACTTAGGTATGAATATACTAAGGATCACATGCTAGAAAAAGAATATTGCCAAAAAGCTAGGAAAGGAATTGGACTAGCTTATCAACTGCTAACCCAAATTATGGGTTGCAAGAGAGATGATTTGCCTAATATTCAGAAGCTAAAGTGCTAGTGTTAGATTCACTTTTTGGTAGTGATACACAAGGTAGTGGTGAGGGTTACAAAAGCCTTCTGGTCTTAAAGACTTGTCAGGTTTAAACCACCACCTTGTGCATCACTACCCACATTTTAACAATGAGGTATTGAATATGGCCACCATGCCTAAAGAACTCGCGGATGTTTTACCCTTGGCGAAAACTAAAGAAGATGTAGAAAAGCTATTAGCACTTTCTTATTTAATTCATGGGAAAGAAGATAGAACAGGAATAAGAGATGATAGTCGTCGTGACGACCTAGAGGAAAAAGTAAACCTACTGCTGAATAAGCAAGAAGAAGAAATTGCAGTGGGTGATTTGGTTACCTGGAAGAGGGGACTAAAAAACAAAAAATATCCTCAAGAAGGGCAGGATGCAAGGGTCATTGAACTGCTTGCCCCCCCTCTTGTCAATGACAAAGAAGATTCAGGTAGTCCCTACTTTGGTGAAAAACTTGACTTAGTATTGGCCATCCTCGATGAAGATGGAGAACTACTTCTGTATCACTACGATAAACGTCGCTTTCAGGTGGTCGAAAAAAGCCAAACATCCAAAAGCTAAACATCCAACTGATTGAAGAGTAGTTAGCTAGATAGGATGGACAAACACCTTTTGGTTTCCCAGCTTCTAGGTTCTGATACGAAAAAATCAGAATTTGCAGAACTTGATAGTGATGCAATCTAGGTAAACAGTGAGGATTGGCAGACCGTAGAGAGACTGCCAATCCTGAGACAATTATCACTCAGATTGTCTCTCTTCCCAGAATTTTAGAATTAACCCAAGGAATCCCTCCATTCTGAACATTCTCAAATTTTATCAATTCTGATTCTGACCCACTCTCACTCCACCCCTTTCCAGAAGTTATGCAAAAATCTCAAAGAAACTCAATTTTTTAAGAAACTGAGTTTCTCGTTGCCATTGATTTCAAATCTTTTGCATCAGTCTCAATAGAATCAGGACCTACGCAACTGTTTTGGTAACTCGTTGATTTGACACCCCCCTAGCCCCCCGCACGCGGGGGGAATAACTCCCTGTGCGGGGGAGGATTGGGGTGGGGTGAGTGCGTAAGTCCTACTATCCTCTGAATGTCATCCCCTTCTAAAAAGTGAAACGTCAATTAACCTTGCAACCGTCTTTTTCATATAGCATTTGACGGGCTACCTCGCCCTGTATTATCAGTATTTCCATCCCCATTTCTTTAAGAGATAACCCTCCAATAAACCTCATGCAATAATTCTGATTTTTCCAGATAGGAAGAGTACCAGTTTAGAAGAATATTTCTAACCTAAAATAAGAAATCTCTTAATGAACACTTCAATTCCAACCGTCGCTTTCCTCACTGCCACCCCAGTCGAATATCAAACCGTGATGGTTCATTTGAAAAGCCACCGCGAACCTCAATGGGATAACAACAAAACAAAACCGTATGCCATTGGTGAATATCTCACACCCCAGCAAGTCCGGTGTCGAATCATCGTCAGACAACTGGAGGAAATGAGTCATCTACCAGCCCTGAATGAAACCACTGAGGTGATTACCGATTTTCAGCCTAATTATCTGTTTTTCGTAGGTATCGCGGCCAAGTTAAGCGGCGCCGAATTGGGAGATGTCGTAGCCACGATGTGGGCCAAAAACCACGAAATAGGCAAAGTTCAAGCAGAGGAAGGATTGTCTGGCACCACGGTCTCCTCCATTCCGAAGCGGTTGTCAGAAATGGCCCGACATTTGGCAAACAGTGAACGATGGCTGGATAAAATCAAACCCTTGCCAATACGCAAGCCGAATGTCTTGGTGACGCCTTCCATCTTAGGTGAAACCGAAATGGATTCACCCGAGTTGGAAGACTCTTCAGTGACAGGCATGGTCATTCGTGGAATTAGCCATGAGGAGAACAAAGCGCAACCGGACAAGCACCGTTGGCAAAAAATTGCCGCCCGTCATGCAACTGCCTTTGCGTTTGCACTTCTGGAAGAATGGCTAAAAACTTTGTTACCAGCACCAAGTCCTTATCCTGGACTGCAACCATTTCGTCGAGAAGAGGCTAAAAATTTCTTTGGACGTACCGAAGAAACGCAAGAATTGTTGGAAAAAATACGCCGTCGACCACTACTCAAGGCACGTCAGCACCCGCTAGTTGTGCTTATCGGTGCCAACGGCAGTGGAAAATCTTCTTTGGTTCAAGCAGGCTTGTTACCAGCCCTCGAAGCGGTAGAAACCAATCAATGGGTTATTCAACTGTGTCGACTTCGACTAAATCAGGATGCACCTAAGCCACACTTCTGTCTATACAAGCCTGGAGAAACCGAACCTTCGCTTGTTTTGCCACGGTTTAGCGATACCAATGTTCCGTTATCTACAACGATTAAAACTCTCCTTGAGGAACACGGTCAACAAAAATCCTTATTGATGATTGTGGACCAGTTTGAGGAGTTATACACGTTAACCTCAGATAAAATTTTGCAACGTCGTTTTGTCTATTGGCTATTGGAAGCCGTTGTAACGGCACTGAAACAACCTGATCTAACCGTGAAGATAGTGCTGACGCTACGGGCTGACTTTGTGACGGAAGCGTTAGAAGATTCGAATTTTGCCAAGGTCTTAGATAAATGTTCCAAGAAAATGTTGGGACCCATTACGACTAAACAGCATCTTAGGGAAGTAATTGAAGGACCCGCCCTACATTCTACTCCCAAGGTCACTTTTGAAAAAGGGTTGACCGACCTGATTTTACGTGACCTTCAGCAATCTTCAAACGTGTCGTTACCATTATTACAATTTACTTTAAACCACCTCTGGGAACAGCAAACGAATTTACAATTGACTCATGCCATCTATAAGGAAATGGGAGGGATTAAGGGCGCCTTGTTGCATTATGCCAATGAAGTCTATGAGGACCTGCTTAACTCTTGGCCTGAATCCGCCTTTCGGCATATTTTTGTGCAGTTGGTTCAGCCTAGTAACCAGACCCATTCCAAACGAGTAGCCACTTTCGAACAAATCGGTCAACTCCACTGGAAATTGGTGGAGGAACTAGCCAATGCGCAATTGGTGGTGACAAAAGTAGATAAACACAGCCAGCAGAAAACCGTGGAGTTGGTTCACGAATCCCTGATTAGCCAGTGGGGGCGGTTACGCAATTGGATCGACCAAGAACGTGAATTTCAAGGTTGGCAAGAGAAGTTAGCAGAAGAGGCCAAACGCTGGGAAGTGACACACCAGGATGCGGGTCTGTTGTTACGCGGGACGCGGTTAGACGAAGCCGCGGAGAAGATGAAAAAATATACCAAGCGGTTATCTCCTCAAGAGAAGATATTTATAGAAGCCAGTGGCGCTTTTGCGGGACGTCGTGAACGAGACACTCGGCAACGCGAACGAGAATGGCGTGAACAAGAACGAATACAACTGCGGAACTTGCATATTTTAGCAGTGTCGCTAACCATGGCAGTGGCATTCGGCATCCCAGGCTGGTGGCAATGGGGAAAGGCCAGTCAGCAACGCGACCTGGCCCAACAACGCGAACAAGTCGCGTTTTATCAAGTTGCCTCTGCTAAAGCCGAAGCGCAAGCGATTGACGCTTCAGCCCAATTTCAAGCAGGTACTGGGGAACTCAGTGCGTTGCTGTCAGCGATGCAAGCGGGTCAAAAGGTCAGAACTTTGGTAAAGGAGAATGGTCTCGAACAGTTGCGAGATTATCCTACAGTCCGCCCGTTATTATCGTTGCAGACCATTTTGAGTAACATCAGCGAAGCGAAACAGTTTTCCATCGGTGAAACAGTTCACCAATCTAAATTTAGCATGGATATGAGTCCAGATGGCAAACTGATTGCCATTGGTGGAACTTCTGGAAAAGTATGGCTGTTTGATTTGGCAGGGCATGAAGTAGCCAACTGGCAAGTTTATCCAGAAGACAAAGTGAGAAAACCAGGCATTCGCCAAATCAAGTTTAGTCCTGATGGCAAATGGCTTGTCACCAGCGTTCATACCAAAGATAGAGGGGCTAGTTATCTATATCATCTGTGGAATACCGACGGGAAGCAAATCACCCTGATAGATGCCATTGAAACGTTTTTCCCTGACATTAATTTTAGTCCGAATGGACGCCATCTAGTTGGTATCTTAGGTGAAAACGCCTTTGAAGCATCGGTGGTACGAATTTGGAATTTGTCTGGTCAAAAAATAACTCAAGTGATATTTAACCCAGATAAGACCAAATATAATGAAACCACGGATACGGGACCTGAGAGTGTCCAGTCCGTCGATTACACACCCAATGGCAAGCAATTGGTGATGGGCAGTGACCAAGGCAGAGTCCAAATTTACAATTTAGCCCAGCAACGTAAGATTCTTCAATTTCGGGCGCATGGAAAAAATGTCAGTAAAGTCGTGATGAGTCCTGACGGTCAATATATTCTCACCATGGGTTTGGAAGAAACGGAATATGCGCCTAAAATTGCGGAAAGGTATATGTTTGGAATTTTCGGGCATGTCAAATTATGGGATATGACCGGGAAACTGGTTGCCAAACTGGATACCGCAGGAATTGCCAGGAATATGCGATTTAGTCCCGATAGCCGCCGCATCATGACGGTGGGCGATACGGTCGAAATATGGAACCTAGCGGGGAAACGCTTACGGCAATTCAAAGGTCATTTTGGTGGTGCCGTCGCTGGACGTTTTAGTCCTGATGGTAAACAAATTGTCACGGTTGGATATACCGATAATACCCTACGTTTCTGGAATGTGACTTCGCCTTCCGTGGTTCAACTGGCAACCTATTCGGACACCGGCAACTTGGCGTTTAGCCAGGACAATCAACAAATGATGGCCGGTTCACGCGAAGATGATAAAATCAGCGTGTATAATTTGTCTTCTGGACAACCTACGACAGTCGGTAAAGGGGCGTCCAATATCCCATTGACGGTGACTCGTCCGACTCCAGATGGTAACGGCTTTGTCAAGTTTGAGGAGATACCTATATTTGACGAAAAATATAAAAATATCCATACTCCCAAATCTTATCCGCGCACCGCACGGGTGGGTCTTTATGATAAGTCTGGACAACTGCTTGCGGAGTTGAAAACGCCTAAGGTGATTGAAGGGTATGGCGTGGTTTACTTTCTGTTAACGCGGCGTGACCTCGGCAATAATACTGAAGATGTTGAAAACGATACTTTTAGCCTCAGCCATGATGGACGTGTCATTGCCACGCTTGGCAAAGATGATAAAGTGCGTATTTGGGACTTGGCGAACCAACGCATTCTGTTATTAAAAGACCCTCACGAACGGTTTGTGGACAAATTTTTTAAAGTTCTGGTCAGTCCAGATGGAAAATATCTTTCAACCTTGGGAACGTTCGACAGCCTTTCGATAAGACGGCTTTGGGATTCGGCGTCTGGAAAACCTGTCGCCTCCTTTGTGAATGGCAGTCCATTGCAGGAGGGCGAGGGAATGGGGATATTCCAATTTTATCGAGGTAATAAAATCACCGTCTCCAAAGATTCTCCCGCCATGCAGGCGGGTCTCAAAGACGGTGATTTTATCAAAAAAATCGATGATAAACGGATGAGTAGTATCAGCGCCGACCCTGACTCTCTCAAATGCCAGGCGGGCGAACAAAAGACGTTACAGGTGGAACGTTATTCTGAGGGACTGACTGACAACATTGAAACGTTAGAATTTGTGGTAACGTGCGACAAATTTTCCTTCCGTCTCCCAAAGTTTGATGAATTTGCCCAATTTACCCCGAATAGCCAATCTGTGGTCACTTGGAATGCGACGGAAAAACTGGTGAGACTATGGAATCTCCAGGGGGAATTGGTGACTGACAAGATCGTCGGAAAAGACCAAGTGAAGCTAGTATTTCCCAGTTGTGATAGCCAACTTCTGGGCGTCATCGAATCCTCTGGTTTAGTGGAATTATGGGATTTAGCCGGTAATAAACTCAGTGAATTGACAGGACAACATGACGATGGCGTATTTAGTTGTGATAATCAACGGATTGCCACGTTGGGGACGGACAAAAAAGTCCGCGTGTGGGACGTAACAGGTCGACAACTGGCCCAATTTGATAACTTTGAATTTCAACCATGGTTGGCCTTTACGCCTAATGGGAAGTACCTTGCAACCTCCGCCAATGAGGCTATCACTCTTTTGCCCATCACGGAGTTAGACGAGTTGTTAGGGCAGGGTTGTTACTGGCTGAAAGATTACTTGGCTTTTCATACTGACATTCGTTCACGATTGTCGATCTGTCAAGACCCGTCTGTTTTGGCGGGTTTAGTGGGGGGGCAATGACTCAGGAGTTCAAGGTGTAGCTTTGTTATAGTGGTATTCACCTAAATTTGTACAATTCCCACTGGAGCGCAATAAGAATTATTGCGCAACTAAAGGCGCACGGTGCAATAATTCTTATTGCGCTCCAGTGGGAATCGTGACAGATTTGAATGAATATCACTATATGGAACCTGGGTAGTGATGCAATCTGGGTGATATTCATAGAGTTTCCCTCACCCCCGGCCCCTCTCCCAGAGGGAGAGGGGCCGGGGGTGAGGGTAAACATATCACCCACATTGCATCACTACCGGAACCTGAAACCAGACTCAGCAGTCCAAAATGTCGCCTTGTTAATGACAAAGCGACGCTTTGAACTCCTGCGAAATACGTCGTGTATTTTAGAGTGACAATTACGGCGTCGTTGTCTCTGATACCTCTTCTGTAGAAGGAGTCACAGGTGTAGTCGCGGATTCTTCTTCTGTAGAAGGAGTCACAGGTGTAGTAACAGAGTCTGCCGGTTCAATCACAATTGCGGTGGCCCCCGTCAAAGAGAATCTAGCAGGATCCGCATTAGGAATCTGTTCCAGTTGGGCCGAGTAGGAACCTTGCACCGTCCCATCTTCCATTTTCAAATCCACGATGGGAATTTCTAACAAACCATCTTGAGTCGACTTGTAAGTATAGCTGGCATGTGGAATAGGAGGACATATTGGACACACCGGACATTCTTCAAATCCCTCCGGTGCGGTTGGGGTCGTCTGCCAACCTTTGGGGACTTCACAAGTGGTTGGAAAGGAAACCCACTTGAGGGTGATTGGATGTTGTCCATAAATGACTCCAGAATTACATTCGACAGGAGTTGAAGAAGCACTGGCCGCTTTGATGAGAAGTTGGTAACGTTGGCCCACTATCGCCTTATTAATACTGGCTGAAGTGGCAGACTCTCCATTGTCTTCCACGGTTGTTTCACTGCCACTCGATTCACTGGCAAAGGACCCCACTCGCACATAATAAATGCCCGGTTCGAGACTGACTTGGAGGGTATCCGATTGTAGGGCCGTAGAGGGCATCTGGATAACTCGGTCCGGCTGGTCTAACAAATTGAACGTCCAACCGCTAGTTGAGTCATTGCTAGGGTTAGCTTGACTCAAGGTAATCGTCACGGTATCAGCATTGTCCAAATTGAAACGGTAAAAATCGACATCTTCATTGGAAGAGAGATTACCAGAATGCCCATTATTGAGGGTAACGGGAGTGGCAGTCTTAGGTGCTTCATTGGGAGATTTCTCAAAATATGGACTCTCTTCCCAAGAATTTTTTATGACATGTTCTTTGTCCGAGAAAGCTTCCTTGTTGAGGGAGGAGACCTTATAATAGTATCTACCTATCCCCAGCCCAATTTCAAACGAAGTTGAAATGGTCGTTTCAGGCCAGATAACTGTGTACAAACTATTCGCCAGGTCCGTCTCTGTGTATAACTCAATACGCCAACCCGACTCAGGATTACCCCCAGGTGGGGCTTTTTGACTCAATTCGACAGTCAAATTGCCACTGGGGTCATATTCTGGATTTTCTGGATTTCTGCGTACATCAAATCGGAAAAAATCCACGTCTTTTGCAGAAGATAAGGTATTTTTGATTCTCGTCGAGAGAGTCACCCTTTCCGCCTCTGCTGGTGTATCATTTTTCTCTGGTTCCTCTTGTGCCATGGTTACAGTCGGCACGGTGGCTAACCATCCCAGTACCAAAGGCGTAGAGAGAGTGGCTAATAGCCCAAAATTAGCTATGGCATAACGCATTTTGATTCTCCTTTATAAAGGTGTAAAAAACTGAATGATAATATCAGACAAAGTATAAAGCATTTAGGCCTTATGTGCAAATTTAATTTTTAACATATTGATAAGAATATGAAAAATTAGATTGTAAAAAAATCTACAGCATGTTATCCTATAACGGAATTTTATTTATTTATAAAATAATTTTAAAGATATTGTCAAAAACGTTCAAGTTTTTGGTAAAGTATTATCCTTGACAAAGAGGATTTCAACCTTTTAAAAAATATTTGTAATAAGGATAATGTTTGATTAGACCCATTGTCTTTATAAGATGACTTCCCTATTATCAACTTTCTCATTACTGCATTGCAACAATAATTGCAATAAATGGGAATAATCCACCTTAAAATAAGGAGAATAATAAATGTCTGAAGTAAAAGTTTACGACGTATTACCTGACGCCACCAAAAACGCGTATATCTCTGAAGAAAAATATCAACAGATGTACGCCCGTTCCGTTTCCGACCCAGATGGTTTCTGGGCCGAACAAGCTAGGGAATTTGTTACCTGGTTTAAAGAATGGAATAAGGTTCAAGACAATGACTATTATGCTGGTCGAGTGCGCTGGTTTGACGGCGCCAAACTCAACGTGTCTTATAATTGCCTAGACCGTCACTTGAAAACTCGTGGCAACCAAGTGGCGATTATCTGGGAAGGCGACGACCCCAAAGTCGATAAGAAGATAACCTATCGTGAACTACACGAACAGGTTTGTCGTCTCGCCAACATCCTCAAAGCCCAAGGCGCCAAGAAGGGAGACCGGGTTTGCATTTATCTGCCCATGATTCCAGAAGCTGCCGTCGCTATGTTAGCCTGCGCCCGGATTGGTGCAGTCCATTCCATCGTCTTTGGTGGCTTCTCCCCAGAATCCTTGAAAGACCGTATCCAAGATTCCACCTGTGAAATCGTCATCACTGCGGATGAAGGATTACGGGGAGGTCGCAGTGTCCCACTCAAAACGAATGTTGACAAGGCCCTGACGCAATGTCCTTCCGTCAAAAAAGTCATTGTGGTCAAACACACCGGCAACAGCATTCCCTGGAAAGATGGCCGTGATATTTGGTATCACGAGGAAACTCAAAAAGTATCTGCGGACTGTCCGGCTGAAGAAATGGATGCGGAGGACCCCTTGTTCATCCTCTACACTTCTGGTTCCACGGGCAAACCCAAAGGCGTGTTACACACCACCGGCGGCTACCTGCTGTACACCGCCATGACCCACAAATACGTTTTTGATTATCACGAAGGTGACGTCTATTGGTGTACTGCCGACGTGGGTTGGGTGACGGGACACTCTTACATTGTCTATGGACCTCTGGCCAATGGCGCAATCACTCTTATGTTTGAAGGCATCCCTACCTACCCAGATGTCAGTCGCTTCTGGCAGGTGGTGGACAAACATCAGGTGAACATTTTCTACACCGCCCCCACCGCCATTCGCGCCCTGATGGCCAAAGGTGACGCGCCCGTCAAATCCACTAGCCGCAAGAGTTTACGCATCTTAGGCAGTGTCGGCGAACCGATTAACCCTGAAGCGTGGGAATGGTACTATCATGTCGTCGGCGACAGTCGTTGTCCCATTGTAGATACCTGGTGGCAAACCGAAACGGGTGGCATTCTCATCACGCCTCTGCCTGGGGCTACCAAACTCAAACCAGGGTCGGCCACTCGTCCCTTCTTTGGCGTGGTGCCAGCCTTAGTCAGTAATGAAGGCGACGTGTTGGAGGGGGCTACCGAAGGCAACCTCATCATCACTCGCGCCTGGCCAAGTCAAATGCGGACGGTGTATGGTGACCATCAACGCTTCATCGACACCTATCTGAAAACATATCCGGGGAACTACTTCACCGGTGACGGTGCCCGCCGTGATGAGGACGGTTACTACTGGATTACTGGGCGCGTGGACGATGTGATTAACGTCTCAGGACACCGGTTGGGTACTGCTGAAGTAGAAAGTGCCCTCGTTCTACATCAAACTGTCGCTGAAGCCGCGGTCGTTGGCTATCCCCATGACATCAAAGGCCAAGGTATCTATGCGTATGTCACCCTCATGGCCGGTGTAGAACCCAGTGAAGAATTACGGAAGGACTTAATCAAACTGGTGCGTCAAGAAATCGGTGCCATCGCCACACCCGACGTTATCCAATGGGCACCGGGATTACCCAAGACCCGTTCTGGTAAGATTATGCGTCGGATTCTGCGGAAGATTGCGGCCAATGAAGTTAGCAATTTGGGTGATACCTCCACTTTAGCGGATCCCAGTGTGGTCGATAATCTGATTAACAATCGGGCGAATAAGTAATTTGTTTGAGGTTGGTAAGAAACTAAGTTTCTGTGAGGCCACAACTACGGAAGAGAAAGTAAGTTTCTTTAAGAAACTTAGTTTCTGGCGGTGTTGTAGAGGTAATGATGATTCGTTTTCCACACCAGTTTTGAAAACGTTTTCAGCCGTGATTTTTCTCGTTCCCACGCAGATGCAATCTGGGTGACAGACTTGAACTGTGATGTATGTGAGTGATAGAATGAGGCAAAGTGTTTGTGTTCAAGCCGTCATTGCTTCTCATCATCCACCTCACACTCATCATAAACATCACAGTTCAAACATTTCACCCAGATTGTATCATTACCGGCTCCAAAATCAACCCAATCAAACTTTATCAAGGACTTACGCAAATGACCCTATTTCAAAGGCGTTGAGAAACTAAGTTTCTTTGGCAGAGTTGCGTAAGTCCTATTTACTTGAATCACTCAAGCGATTATTTTTAAAATTACTACTTGAGTAGCAGGTTCCAAACTGATATTGATTCCGCCCATTGATGCGGAATAAATTCCGTACTCCAACTGATGCGGAATAAATTCCGTACTCCAACTGACACGGAATAAATTCCGTACTCCAACTGACACGGAATAAATTCCGTACTCCAACTGACACGGAATAAATTCCGTACTCCAACTGACACGGAATAAATTCCGTACTCCAACTGACACGGAATAAATTCCGTACTCCAACTGACACGGAATAAATTCCGTACTCCAACTGACACGGAATAAATTCCGTACTCCAACTGATACGGAATAAATTCCGTACTCCAACTGATACGGAATAAATTCCGTACTCCAACTGATACGGAATCAATTCCGTACTCCAACTGATACGGAATAAATTCCGTACTCCAACTGACACGGAATAAATTCTACTATCCACTATCCACTATCCACTATCTACTATAAAATATGTCCACACTCCCCTGGTCCGAATCCCTAGAACTCTGGTGGCAAACCCTTGCCCCCTCCATTCCACCTGACAACCATGCTATCTTTCAGAAATTTATTGCCCAAGGTCAAAGCTATTTTCGCTTCACCGAACAACTCCTCCAAATTTCCCAAAACCTCTCTTCCCATTCGGAAGTGACTTTGACTGATTGGGAACAATTGTGGGAAAAAACCATTGCGAACCTCAAAAACAGTTTCACCGACATCTTCCAACAAGATAAGAAAGGCCGCGGTTGCTTTTGGGAAATGCCATTAGACAACTGGCAACAGACCGTTTCTTCACTGTCTATGCGATCCTCAGGTCCTGAAAAAATTAACCAAGAATTCGAACGCCTCCTCTCACTCCCAGGGATTGGTTACACTCAAAAATGGCAATGTCATCTCCAAGAACGTACCCGGCTATGGATGAACTACCAGAAAGCCCTAGACGAATATGTCTCCGTCTTTAGAAAAATCGGAATGCGCACCATTGACCTCTTCCAAAACAAAATTTTGGCACTCAGTATTCAAGGACGCACTTTAGATAGCCTACGGGCGGTCTATGACTTATGGGTGGACTGTGGCGAAGAAGCCTATGCTAACGTCGTCAGCCGTCAAGATTTTGGCGAAGTCAATGCCCAACTGATTAATGCGTTCATGACCTGGAAACAACATGAAAGTACCTTGCTGGATGAACTCCTGAATTTCTTAAATATCCCAACCCGCCCAGAGTTTGACACGATTACATTACGGATGCAACAGATGCGTAGAGAATTTCGCACCCGCCAATCCGCTGACGCCTCCACTTTGGACAACCTGCGCAAAGAAGTGGAGACCCTGCATACGGAACTGAAAACTCTCAAAGAGACTCCTAAACCCACGACGACCCGTGCCAAACGAACCACGGCCAAATCGAAGGCCAGTGCTATTCAACCGGACCCGTCTCAACCTCAAACTGCTACCATAGGAAAATAACCCGTGTTACCTCTTCACCTACGTCCTGATCAAGCTATCCAAGAACTGTTGGAGTTTAACAAAAAATTGGCCGACGGTTTGAAAACCTTATCCGACCTGGGCACCCTTGACGTCGGCACTACGCCCAAAGAAGCGGTTTATCAAGAAGATAAACTGGTTCTGTACCGCTATAAACCCATCACGGATAAAATCAACCCAACGCCTTTGCTAATCGTCTATGCCCTTGTCAATCGGCCTTACATGATAGATTTACAACCTGACCGTTCTCTCGTCAAACATTTGCTGGAAACGGGCCAAGATGTATACTTAATTGACTGGGGCTACCCAGACCGGGCCGACCGTTACTTGACCTTAGATGACTACATCAATGGCTATATCCAACGTTGCGTCAAAGCCATCTGTCGGCGCCATGACCTCTGTAAAATCAACCTGTTAGGTATCTGTCAAGGAGGTACTTTTAGTACCTGTTACACCGCCTTGAATCCAGAGAAAGTTCGCAATCTCATCACTATGGTGACGCCGATAGATTTTAAAACGCCTGACAACTTACTGAGTCACTGGTTGCAAAAACTTGATGTTGACCTCCTTGTTGACACTCTGGGTAATATTCCAGGTGAAATTCTGAACTGGGCGTTCTTATCCCTCAAACCGTTTCGCCTCACGGGACAAAAATATTTAGATATGATTGATAGTCTAGGTGATACCGAAGCAGCCAAGAATTTTCTGCGCATGGAAAAATGGATTTTTGACAGTCCCGACCAAGCCGGCGAAGCCTTTCGTCAATTCATCAAAGAATTTTTCCAAAAAAATGGTCTGATGCACGGCAAGATTTCCATTGGCGACCAACGGGTCGATTTGAAGAATATCACCATACCAGTCCTTAATATTTACGCCACCCAAGACCATCTGGTGCCTCCCGACTCCTCCAGGGCACTGCAAAAATGTGTGGGAACGGCAGATTACACGGAAGTGCCTTTTCAAGGCGGACATATTGGTATTTATGTCAGTGGTCGGGCGCAGAAGGAAGTGCCTGTGACGATTGGGAAGTGGTTGGAGGCGAGAAGGTAATCAAACCATTCAGGAGTCTAAAACTCCATTCAGGAGTTCAAAGCGTTAGCTTTGACAAAGCTGCGGCGCTGTGGACTCCTGGGTCTGATATTATTTCAACAGCTATACTTAACTCCTTGGAGAATCTTTCATGACAGAAAAAACCTTTGCCATTGAATTTGAACAAAGTGGAATAACATTCTGGTTTTGCACTTTAAAGTGCAAATATTTGGCCATGATAACCTACGTTGCTGCCAGAGGCGTATCTCACGAAGAAGGTGCGGTACAAAGATTGTTGAATCCCAAAAGAATCAAAGGAATCAAAAACTTTGTACTAGAGGGTGGTATGTTTTCCAACAGTATCATCCTGAACTGGACTTCAGAGGAGATGTTCAGCTTTGAGAATCATCAATTGGAACTTACCCTGGGTGAAAAAATGGCCCAACTCATTGATGGGCAACATAGAATTGCAGGCATCAAAGAAGCACTCAAAGAACAACCAGAGATTGGCGAAATTGAAATACCGACCATTTTTACGAAGAAACTCGATACTTCAAGGTGTGCCCAAATCTTTTTAAGCATTAACACCGAACAACAACCGGTGCCAAAAAGTCTGGTCTATGATTTATATAAGGTGGCTTTTCCAGCCAAAGATTATACCGTGGAAAGGGCTGCCGATATAGCGGAAAGATTAAATCAAGACCCTGAGTCTCCCTACCGCGATTATATTAAGTTTCCCACTGGCACCAGAAGGATGGGTGGCGTACAATTGTCCACGGTGGTAAGTAATTTAAAGAGATTTATTAAACAAAAGGATGGCGAATTTGAAAGATTTAATATCACGAATTTTGAAAATCAAGTCAAGTTGTTAATCAACTATTTTTCGGTTTTCAAAATGGCTTACGGCACCCATTGGAGTAAAACTCACAATCCTTTTATTTTTGCGGCTGGCTTTAGTGCAGCATTAGAACTGCTGGCCAATGATTTATTACAACTTTGTCACGCCAAGAAGGACTTTTCAAAGGAAATGTTCGCCTCCTTGTTGCAATTTGATAGGGACCACTTAATCTATCAATCCGAAGTCAAAGGTTTGTCGGGAGAAGCCGCCAAGGACAAAATTAGGACTAGACTGAAAGAGTTGATTGATAAGCAACAGATGAGTCAAGAAGGCGATTTCAAATTCTGGTAGTGATGCAATCTGGGTGATATGTTTCCCCCCTCACCCCCGGCCCCTCTCCCAGAGGGAGAGGGGCCGGGGGTGAGGGGGGAAAGTTTATCACCCAGATTGCATCACTACCCAAATTCTAATGGAGTAAAGAATAATCAAAATGAGAGTTCCACACGAGTCGTCGGATTTTTTAAGGAATAGAAATTTTCTACCCTACCTGGTCAGTAGCCCAAAATTTTTATCGAGTAGTGATGCCCAAAATCTGAGTAATGCCTTATACAAAGATGCCGAAGGTTACCTGTATAATGGTATTTTGTCTCTTGGTTCAGGCATTCGGTCTATTTTAAATAAAAATTATGGCTGGGCGACCGTTAAACTTTATTATTCAGTAGGGTGGATTAAGCGTAGCGTATCCACCAACATCAACCACGGCTGGTGGATACGCTACGCTTAATCCACCCTACATGAAATATCAGGTTCGTTATGCACAGGTACTTATACCTTTTCTGAAACTCATGCGGGTCTTGCTTATCTGTTTCGTTTTCTAATCCATGCCATTGAGGAGTGTCATGCTAAAAATATTCATTGTCGTTATTTAACACCCCATCTAAGTTTTATAAAAGGCCTATTTTCAGATAAGACAGGTTCTTTCACGGTTCTTTTAAACAAAATTGAAATGGTTGCCTAATTTCCAATCAACCTAAAAGCCTGTTCAAAGTCTTTTTCTCGTTTTTACGCGCCCGCCTGGGAATTTTCTCCCTTGCGTAAAGTTATTCAGCGTCATCCCAAACACTCTCCCCTGCCGTATCAAATTTTCTCCTTTACTTTCACTTAATGTTAGTCAGCTATTTGACAACCTGTTTGAAAAATAACTAGATTAAACCTTGATTAAATTCAAGACCATTCCCTCCTTTTCCCCTTGAGTTATCACCACGATTTAGCGAAGACCACGAATTGTCTTTTGGTTATCACAAATAGCCTTTTTATTCTGTTATTATATCGTGTAACTAATTGAAAATAAAAAATAATTTTGGGTGGCTCTTTTTTGCAAAGATTGAACCAACTGAATTCAAATTCAGTTTTTTGAAACTTTGTTTAACCATTTTGAACGATTTACTAAATCGTGGTCCTTCATGACAAGATACGAAAATCTTCGTGACCAACTCAAAACCGGTGATATTGTTTTATTTTCCGGGAAGAACGATTTAATTAGCGAAACCATCAAGTTAGTTACCTTATCTAAATGGTCTCATGTCGGCATGGTGTTACGTCAACCAGACTACGACTTGGTGTTGTTATGGGAGTCCACCACGCTGTCTAATTTAAAAGATATTGAAGATGGGAAAGCCAAACGTGGTGTTCAACTGGTCAGTTTGCGGGAAAGACTCAGGGCTTATAGAGGTGATGTAGTTATCAGGCAATTGCAAAATATCAGTATTGATGAGAACCCCAAGATGAAAACAGCACTGCTTGATTTTAGAACCGAAGTTCGAGACCGCCCGTTTGAAGATGGCTGGCTGGCGTTACTGAAAAGTGCGGTGGATTACTTTGGCAGATTCAGCAAAAACCAGGAAGACCTTTCTAGTCTATTTTGTAGTGAACTGGTAGCTGAGGCTTATCAGCGGATGGGGTTGTTAGCGGAAGTGCCTGATGGTGAACCTTCTAATGAGTATACGCCGATAGATTTTTCGGAAAAGAAGAAGTTGCCTTTATTAAAGGGGGCAACGTTGGGGCCAGAGATTGTGGTGACTATTTAAATAGTTTGGTTCTAAAAATCTGACAGGTCGTAGTGCATCTGTCAAGTTTAACACCACAACCTCAAAAAGCCGTGTGACGGTTCTTATTCTGGAATCAAGAAAAACTAGGTTAGAGGATTGAAAATAGTTGCCATCCTTCCCTAGAGATACTGAAAACCAACATCTATGTTTCGGTAGTGATGCAATATGGGTGATATGTTTACCCTCACCCCCGGCCCCTCTCCCAGGGGGGGAGGGGCCGGGGGTGGGGGGAAAGAGTCCATCACCCACATTGCATCACTACCTATGTTTCTATAGCATAGACACTCAAAATTTTTAAAAAGGAGATAATTACATGAACCT
>JAABRD010000058.1 GCA_011391085.1 Thiotrichaceae bacterium
CGCCGCGGGGGGGAGTCATCCACGCCGCGGGGGGGGAGTCATCCACGCCGCGGGGGGGAGTCATCCACGCCGCGGGGGGGAGTCATCCACGCCGCGGGGGGAATCACCCCCCCGTGTACGGGGGGGCTGGGGGGGGTACAAGAGAACAGAAATACTACTATAACACCAGGAGAGTATTTTGAAGGCCGGTCTTTTCCCAATAAAATTCGAAATTTGCATTTCATTTTGAAAATAGACACCTGGTAGAGAATGTTAAGTTTTTCTGAATTGTTTATAATATAAATGAAAATTGTTAGTCAATCCTACCCAGAAAAACCTAGTTTATATTATAATGCGTGTTTGATGAAAAAATTTCAACTGGTAAACGATTTAATCATAGAAACTTGGTTTACACGGCCCAGCTTTGCCACCGCCTTGACAGAATTTGATACTACCATAGCAAATGGTGATTTTGTGGAGTTATAGTATGAGAAAAACGATTCGCGAGTCCATCATGAGTGTCGTGAATGACCTTCATCAAAGCGGAATAATTGATGAAGTGACGCAAAGAGAAATGGAAAATTTATGTCTGCCGGTGGTCAAAAATTATTCGCCACCAGCGATGGTGATGTTAAACATACCTCGCCATGGCTTTTTAGGTTTACCTCCGCCTTTGAGGCAGAGACAAAGTGGTTAAAATCAGCTTTGCCACCGCCTTGAAGGCAGAGGCAAAGCGGTTCAAAATTTGGTAGTGTTGCAAAGGTAATGGTTGTAGGTTTTGGAGTACGGAATAAATTCCGTACTCCAACGGAATGAATTCCGTACTCCAACGGAATGAATTCCGTACTCCAACGGAATCAATTCCGTACTCCAACGGAATGAATTCCGTACTCCAACGGAATCAATTCCGTACTCCAAAACCGCTATACCATTACTTGTACAACACTACCCAAAATTTAGTTTCTTGATAAAGAATAGGACCCCCTATGAAAACTCTAAAAAATTACCCCCTCACAGAACTCAAATTAATCTATCACCTCCTATACCTTCAATTACCCTCTCATACAGAACTGATAGACTCAGAAATACTGCAAGACTTGCAACACCATTTACTCCTCCAAGCCGAACAAGAAGGCGTTGACATCTCACAACCGACATCCTGGGCCCAATGGCTAACCAGAGGTCTTAAATGAAAATGAACCAACGTCGACCCTACTGGATTTCACCAAATGCCAGCCCCTACGACTTCCCCCCCCTAGAAACCGCCCTAGAACACCCCGATGGACTCCTGGCGGTAGGCGGTGACTTAACGCCCAGTCGTATTATGATAGCTTACCGACGTGGCATTTTCCCCTGGTACAACAATGATCAACCCATACTTTGGTGGTCACCCAGTCAACGTTTGGTATTGTTTCCAGAACAACTCAAACTCTCTCAGAGTTTGCGCAAAACCATTCGCAAACAGAAATTTACCCTAACAATGGACCAACATTTTCGTCAAGTCATTACCCAATGCGCCGCCCCACGTCGTACCCAGAAAACCACTTGGATTACCGCAGAAATATTAGAAGCCTACTACCAACTACACCAACATGGTTTCGCCCACTCTGTAGAAACCTGGCATAACGGCGAACTGGTAGGCGGACTCTATGGCATTGCACTGGGCAAAGTGTTTTTTGGAGAATCCATGTTTGCCCTAATGACAGACGCCTCCAAAGTCGCCTTTGCCCACTTTGTCTCACAAATACAACGCTGGGACTACCAATTGATAGATTGCCAAGTGCAAACCGAACACCTAAAAACTTTTGGCGCCATAGAAATACCCAGACCTACCTATCGTGACCTACTAGACCACCTATGTGACACCTGTGGACATCCGGGACCTTGGCAATTTGAACCGTTGACATCATTGATACCCTAATGGACAACCGTCTCTACTTGCTGACCACGCCACCACATCAGTGTAGTTACTTGCCCCATCGGCAGGCGACGAAAATATTCATTGACACCTCACACTTGCAAACGACAGATGTTTATAACACGTTATCTAAGTATGGTTTCAGGCGCAGTGGTAACGAATTATATCGCCCGCACTGTACAGACTGTGAAGAATGTCGGCCCGTGCGAATACCCGTGCAAACCTTTAAACCGCGTCGAAGTCAACGTCGGACATGGCAAAGAAATCAAGATTTAACGGTGATTGCAAAACCCAATCACTTTCAATTGGAACATTTTAACCTTTATTGTCGTTACCTAACCTCTCGACACCCAGGTAGCGACATGGAAAATCCGAATCGAGACGACTATATAGAGTTTCTCCAAAGTCATTGGGCTACCACACAACTCTATGAATTTCGGTTAGCCCGCCAATTGATGGCAGTAGCGGTGGCGGACCATCTACAGGATGGATTATCCGCCGTCTATACCTTCTTTGACCCACGCGGGTCTAAGCGAAGTTTAGGCGTGTATGCGATTTTATGGGAAATTGAAGAAGCCAAACGGTTGAATAAAGAATGGCTATATTTAGGATATTGGGTATCGGAATGCCGAAAGATGAGTTATAAAACCGAATATCAACCGTTAGAAATACTTTCTCAAGGAAAATGGGGTAGTGATGCAATGTGGGCGTACTGTCTGAACTCTGATTAGAATGATTTTCAGATGGACTCTGATTCGTCAAGCCTCCTGTCATAGCCCTCATTTAATCATCTCAATCACAGTTCAAGACGAAGAGAAACCGCACGATATTTCACCCAGATTGCATCACTACCAGATTTTGGACACTTGCATGAAAAACTCGAAACCGTTATCATAGAACACCAGAAATTATTGTATAGTAATAGTCATTGATTGACATGCCACAAACCATATTCAAAATCGGATTAACTGGCGGGATAGCCAGTGGCAAGACCACCGTGACTAAAATATTTGCACAACACGGCGTCCCCATCATAGATGCAGATATAATAGCCCATGCCCTGGTGCAACCGGGACAACCTGCTTTGACTGAGATTATTGACGCTTATGGTACGGATATAATACAACCAGAGGGCGGATTAGACCGGGCGAAGTTACGTCAACGGGTATTCTCGGACCCCTCACAACGACACCGTTTAGAGGCGATTTTACATCCGCGCATTCGGCAGACCATGTTAGAACAGGTGACACAACAACAATATCCCTATTGCATACTAAGTATCCCCTTATTAGTGGAAACTCGGCAATGGGACTTGGTGGATAGAATATTAGTGATAGACTGTGTGGAGGAATTACAACGGCAACGGTTACGGCAACGGAGTCACTTGACGGTTGAACAAATTGACCAAATACTAGCGGCCCAAGTATCCAGAGAAATCCGTCTAGCCATTGGCCATGATATTCTGGAGAACAATGGGGATTTTGACCAATTAGAGACCAAAATAAAGGCATTACATTTAAGATATTTGACAATGATTAATGATTAATGAACAATGAATAACGGTGACCGAGACTAGAGGCTTCAGTCGGTGGGTTTGGCCCGGACCATTATTTTTTGTAAGAGGTTTGAAATGAAAAAACGTGTCTATTATGAACAGCCACTCAATGACCGAATGAGAAATCTGTTACGGCTTGAACACCTCCTGACAGGCATGGGATATTATCTCAAGGGTCCATCGGAATGGGATAGCCGTACTGTGATTTTATTGTTGGTAGATGTTTTAAATATGCTGGAACGTATTGACTTTATCGGGGAATTGTCCAAAGATTTGCAACAACATGTACAAACATTAGAACGCTGGCAACGCACGCCGCAGGTCAATACCGAACGACTGACGGAATTAATACGAGAAACTCAAGGAGTGATAGAGACGCTGGGCAGGATAGATGGTTCAATGGCAGGGCAAGTGACCCAGGTTTATATGATGGGAATAGTCCGTCAAAGGATTACGATCATTGGAGGGACTAGCCGTTGTGATATGCCTGGTTATTTTCATTGGTTGCAAAAAAATCCTAAGATGCGATTGATGGAAATGAATGAGTGGATAACACCCCTTGAACCATTACGGAAAGCGATAGAGTTAAATCTTTACTTGATCCGTAATAATGCCAATACCACGCAGGAAATGGCGGAGATGGGCGTGTATCAATCCAAATTGGAAGGACAGGGGAATTATCAATTGATACAGGTGGCATTGCCTCCTGAACATCTCTGTTATCCTGAAATAAGTGGTGGAAAACAACGGTTCACTATACGGTTTTGGAAAATGGCCGCAACCGACCTGCGACCGGTGCCTGCGGAACAAGATGTGAATTTTGAACTGAGTTGCTGTATGCTTTAGTATGTCAAGGTTAAAGATTTAAACACCCATACAACGTTTAATTTTTTCGGGAAATGCCAAATATGGATAAAGTTTTCAAAATTGGGGTATTTGGACTCGCCTCAAATGAACAAAATACGTTGGGCAGTATATTCAAGTTGGCCGCGTCACGAAGCCGGCAATACACACTGGTAGGCCCGCAGGACCGGGCGACGTCGGAGATACTGATGGTAGACGCCGATGACGCCAATGTCATGAATGAGTGGCGCAGTTTTAGCGTCCATCACAGTCAAATACCTGTTATCAAAGTGACCAAAGCCACCCCGCCGGAAGGGAGTGTGGAGGCTTATGTACGCCGTCCCTTGACTTTAAAAAGAGTCTTGGAAGTGTTGGATAAAGTGACCATTGAAGTGCATAAGTTTGTTCCAGAATTGGTGATCGGTGCCGAAGGCGAGAATAAACTCAGTGAAGAGGCGGTTGTGGCCTTGCAAATCGCTGCCAAAGGGAGTGTGCAACAGGCGTCACGGTCAGGTTTAAAAGCGTTGATCGTAGATGACAGCTTGCCCGTGCGTAAATCTATGGAAATTCAATTGGGTTTATTTGGCCTAGAAATGGACTTTGCCGAAACCGGTGAACAGGCTTTGGAATTTACGCAAAAGAGTGTTTATGACATTATCTTCTTAGACCTGATGTTGCCAGGGATTGATGGTTACAAAGTCTGTAAGGAAATAAAATCTCACAAACTGTCTAAAAACACGCCCGTCGTCATGTTAACTGGTAAAGGGTCGCGTTTTGATAAACTCAGGGGTACCATGGCGGGTGCCAACGTGTATTTAACCAAGCCTGTGGAACAAGAAAAACTCAAAGAGGTGATTAGGCAGTTTTTGCCAAATTCGTCCCCGGTGGGTTCTTAATATAGTGGATAGTGGATAGTGGATAGCGGATAGCATTATTCATTAATATCCATTATTCATTATTTCATTATTTCATTAACAATTTCTGTGGAGTACCTTCATGCCCATCAATAAAGTGCTTGTGGTTGACGATTCAAATGTCGACCGAATGAATATTCAGAATATTATTACTGATGCGGGTTATAACGTCATTGCTGCCAGTTCTGGTCAAGAGGCTATTGAAAAGGCCATCGCAGAGAAGCCTGATTTGATTTTTATGGATGTGGTGATGCAGTCTATGGACGGTTATCAGGCCTGTCGTGAGATTTCTCACAATGATGCCACTAAACATATTCCTATCGTGTTTGTCACTAGCAAGGGGCAAAAAGCGGATAGGATGTGGGCCGAAATGCAGGGGGGTAAAGGGTTGGTGCAGAAACCTTATACTCCCGACCAAATTGTTCAGCAAATCAATTTATTTAAAAAATAGGAGGGGGGGGTTAGTGGGTAGTGGTTTTAGTGGATAGTGGATAACGGGTAGTGGATGGTGAAGTATAAATTGTACCGGTCTAGAGGCTTCCGCCGGTGACGTGCCCCTGCCTCCGGCTGAAGCCTCTAGTCCACCATGATCCGTTATCGATTATCGACTATCGACTATCCACTATCGTCTATCCACTATCGACTATCCGTTATCCACTAATAAAAACACGGGGGAATAATGCCACATTATCGCACTTATATCGTACCATTATATGTTAGCGGCCTACTTGTCATAGGGCTGTCTCAAAGCGCCTGTAGTGACTATGTGAATGGTCTAATTGAGAGCTTTTCTAAGCAAGCCGATACCACACAACAAGTTGTACCTCTCACTCTAGCCGTCGCCTCGCGGATTGCCTGGATGCCCTGGTTTCTGGCGGCTGAGGAGAATGTGTTTAAGGAACACGCCCAGAAGTATAAAGTTGACGTGCAATTTATCTCAGGTGAGTATCAAGAAATCATTGATAAATTCGTCAAAGGCGAGGTTCACGCTATTGCCATCACTAATATTGGTGCAATTGGTCAATTGGTCAAGCAGGGAGTGGAGTCTGATGTCGTTCTCATTATGAATTATAGTAATGGCAATGAATCCATTCTGTTGCCGGCTAAAGCTGATACTAATGTGCTTAAGTTACGTGGTAAAAATTTTGCCTTAGTCGGTAACTCTGAAAGTCATTATTTGTTAGACCGTTATCTGGTCAGGAATCAAATCTTGTTTGATGATGTACTCGTCCAGGACTCTTCTGAAGCGGAGGTTTCCAATATGTTTTTGGATAAAAGTATTTATGGTGTCGTCACCAGTCATCCCAACAGCGATAAACTTATCCATGATCACCGTGCCAAAGTTCTCTTTGATAGCCGCGCTATTCCCAAAGAAATTCTTGACCTCATCATTGTTGACCGCAAAACGCTTGCCGACCATCCCACTTTTGCGCAAGCCCTGTTGTCAGGCTGGTTTTCTATTATGGAAAGACTGCAAGGCAATCGCAGAGGCGGCACACTGGACGCGATGGCCCGGTTAGCTGGCGTGTCGCGGGAGGATTATGACAATCTGATGAGTTCGATCTCACTCAACGATACTCCCACAAAAGCCCTCTCCGCGATTCGGGATCGCCAGTTGACTAAGATGATGCGTCATATTCGGTATTTCATGGAACGGCACATCCTCACTGGAGATGAACCTTTTAGCGGTTGGGTATCCTATCCAGGCCGTACTCCTGGTCTGTTGCATTTTAATGGGCAACCCCTTCAAGAATTTGTCGCCCCTCTTAAATAAGAGTGAGGAGGTTGCTATTTTTCAGTCCCAATGGAGAAGACTTTTTTGATGAAAGCACCCTGGCTAAAACCTAGTGAAGCACTGAATCGACCAATTAATCGTAATGCTGACGATGCTGCCTACCTGGCGGCCCTTGCCCAACCAGCCAGTGTGCGGCGTCTTGGATTTCACCTGGGCAATATTGGACTCCTGATAGCCCCGCGTGCTACCAGCGAACTCACTGACCTCATCAAAGTTTGTCCCATCCCTAATACTGCCTCCTGGCTTCTAGGCATTTTCAATCTACGTGGGAATCTGGTACCAGTGTTTGATGTCAACATGTTACTACAATTGGAAGTAGGGACGAGTAAGAAGCGCATGTTACTTATTTTAGGACAAGGTGCCGCCGCTGGTGCGTTGGTGATTGAAGGACTGCCCGTGCATGTCACTTTATCTGAAGGAGACAAACTCAAAAGTTTGCCTCCCCTACCTGAAGCCATTCGCCCATTTGCCAGCAGTGGTTACGAAAAAAACGGCGAAATGTGGTTCAATTTTGATCATATTGGATTTTTTAACTTTTTGGCTACCAAAGTAGCTATTTAGTGGATAGTGGATAGTGGATAGTGGATAACGGAGAGTGGAGAGTGGAGAGTGGATAACGGAAAGCATTTATCCGTTATCCACTCTCCACTCTCCACTAAAGCCACTATCCACTATCCACTAAAGCCACTATCCACTATCCACTATCCACTAAAGCCACTATCCACTAAAGCCACTATCCACTAAAGCCACAAGCCACTATCCACTAAAGCCACAAGCCACTATCCGTTAACCTATGAGACTGCGACAAAAAATGTTCATCGGTTCCGCTTTACTAGCGGTCATACCGGTACTCATCACCGCCTACTTTACCAGTAAAATTGCTGGTAACCTGGGACAAAAGGCTCTGTCTGACAGTGCCCAAAGTCATATCACTTCTGTTCGCGACACCAAAAAAGCCCAAATTGAAGGCTATTTCGATCTAGTGAGTAACCAACTCCAAGTCTATGCAGATGCCAGAACCACCCTGGATGCCATGCGTAGCTTAAAAGAGGCTTTTCATAAGTTCAAAGATGAAGCGGGTTTGCAAACCGATACCGAGGTTGAGGAAGGGCCCCCAATACCACAAGCCTTGCCTATTGATGAATATAGGGAAACCCTTGAAAAATATTATACGGATGACTTCACTCAAGAATATGAAATGCTTAACGTCAATCCTGCGCCTGATTTAAAAGACATTTTAGGTCAGTTAGAAGACAACAGCATTGCCCTACAATACTTTTACATAGCCGCGAATCCCAATCCGTTAGGGACTAAGGAAGAGTTTTTCGCGGCCAGTGACGCCTCCAGTTACACCCAATTGCATCGCAACTACCACCCCTATGTCCATGACATCCAACGCCGCTTTGTCTTTGAAGACATCTTCCTAGTCGATTCTGACACAGGCCACATCATCTATTCAGTTCTCAAACAAATTGATTTTGCATCCTCTCTAATTGACGGCCCCTATGCTAAAACTGGTCTGGGACGTGTTTTTGAACAAGCCAATCAGTCGGTTCACAGTAGCATCTCCTTAGTTGACTATGCTCCCTACCTCCCTTCTTACGAAAACCAAGTGGCTTTCATTGCTACCCCGATTTATGACGACAACCAAAAACTTGGGGTTCTCATTTTCGAGTTACCGATTGATTCTATCAATGACGTCATGAACTATGAACGGGCTTGGCGTCTTGATGAGTCAGGTCGCACCGGTGAAACCTATATCGTGGCCAATGATGGTACTATGCGCAGTGATAGTCGCATGTTGATTGAAGACAAGGAGGATTATCTAGCCGCGGTCGAACGGACGGGTTTATCCTCAGATGCCATTGCTAACATTGAGTTGAAAGATACCAGTGTGGGTCTCCAAAAAGTGGATAACTTAGGCACTCGTGCGGCTTTCTCAGGTGTCACTGGGTTTGATTTATATGAAGATTACCGCGGTGAATACGTCCTCTCCGCCTATGCACCAATTAATGTGACGGGTCTCCAATGGGCTGTCTTTTCCAATTTGCAGGAGGAGGAGTCGTTGGAACGTCTCCAGCAGTTAACCGCTGAGATCACTAAAGGCGCCATCCCCATCGCGGTGGCCGTTTTGATTGTGGGTGGTATTTTCGGTTTCTTCTTCTTTGGCCGTATCGCCGCCCCTATTGCCCATTTGGAATCTATCGTGACTAAAGTCGCTGAGGGTGATTTCACAGCCCGCGCCGACATTAAAACGGGGGACGAGTTAGAAACTCTCAGTAATGCTTTTAACGGTCTCTTAGATGATCGCCTCTCGGCGTTGGCCAAAGCGGAGAAGGAAAATGAGATGTTGAATAATTCTATTATTGAACTCCTCAAAGCTTCTTTCCAACTTAGTCAACGTGACCTCACTGTCCAAGTCCCCGTCACGGAGGATGTAACGGGTCCCTTGGCGGACGCTATTAATCAGATGGCGACGGAAACCAGTAAGGTGCTTCTCAATGTCCGTCGCATTACTGATGACGTTGAATCGGCTTCTGGCCAAGTCAAGGTCCAAGGTGAAAACGTCTCCCGCGTGGCGGAAGCTGAACGCGCCGTGGTGGATGCGACGATGGCAGAACTCTCGGCGGCGGCGGAAGCGATGAACAAGATTGCGGAGGTGGCGCAGTCTTGTAATGAGATTGCGGCGCAAGCCACTCGTTCTACTCAAACCGCTTTGGCCACTGTGACTAGCACGGTGGAGGGGATGAGTGAAATTCGGGAAACGATTCATGAGACGGAAAAACGGATTAAGCGGCTAGGTGAACGTTCTCAAGAAATTAGTAGTATCGTTGACATCATTAACAATATTGCAGAACGTACTCACGTTCTCGCCCTCAATGCCAGTATGCAAGCCGCCGCCGCTGGTGAAGCAGGCCGTGGCTTCTCTGTCGTTGCGGACGAAGTCCAACGTTTGGCAGAAAGTTCTCGCAACGCCACTTCGCAAATTTCGGCCTTGGTCAAAAACATTCAGGTGGAAACCAACGATACTATTGCTACGATGGATAAAACCATTGGTCAGGTGATTGAAGGTTCACGTCTTGCTGAACGGGCTGGCGAACAGATGAAGGAAACCCAGAACACTACGGCTAACCTGGTGCAAGTGGTGGAACAAATTGCCATGGCTTCCCGTCAACAGGCGCAAATCAGTAATGAATTGCGGGAACGGGCGAAGACCATTCAATTGAGTACCCAGGAAACTGCTAAACAGTTAGAAGAACAAACCATTCAAACGGACCGCCTGGTGGAGTATTCCAAGCAGTTAATTGAGTCCGTTCGGGTCTTTAAGTTGCCAATACATGACTAAATAGTGGAGGGTGGATAACGGGGAGTGGTGGGTGAAAGAATCAGGTTGGACTAGGGGCTCCGGCTGAAGCCTCTAGTCCTCCGGCTGAAGCCTCTAGTCCACCTCTATCCTCTATCCGTTATCCTCTATCCGTTATCCTCTAAAGTATTATGTCTCCTCTACACTCTAAATTAATTAACGACGCTTATCTGTTCTATGAAGCCCTGGCGGCACTGGAACAGTCAACTCAAGCTAATCTTTATCAATTCGTTCTCTCACAACCTTTACTTGTTTATTTGCAAAACCTTGAGTCGTTAGCAGCCCAAAGTCATTTCATGGGTCTTCAACAGGTCTGTGAGTTGACTGTACAACGGCTTCGCTGGTTAGATTCGAAACCAGTAGCTGAAGACCAATTACAAGCATTGGAACGCTGGCCCCGATTGGTGTCTGACTGTTTATTTTGGCCCACCGATGAAGAATCTTTAAAACGTTTAATCACTTATCTACAAGAAGAATGGTGGTCTATCCCATTAACCGCCGACCAGGCACTTCAATTATTTATCCTTCTGAAAAACCCAGACCTCAACCCTGATATAAAAGCCCATGAAGAGATTTTAGAAGGTAGTATATCCTCTGTGGAAACCGACAGTTCACTATCCATTGTCCGTTATCCATTATCCACTATCGACTATCCACTATCCACTGATGATAATATGGCTAACACTACTGAATCAGAACTTTTTAAATCTGCAACGGCTGAAGAAATTTCGGCGCCGGTTGAAGAAGAAATTATGGAAGGAGAACTTATAGACGAAATAGATGAAGAGTGGCAAACTAGCCAATCATTCACTCCCATGGAGGAACTACCCCAAGACTTCACGATGGCTGATTTGTTGGACACTAGCCCGTTGCCGTTTGATAATGAAGGTTCAACCACAGACCTCCTCCCAGTGCTGGCAGACAATGAATTAGAGAAACTTCTGGATGAAACCACCTTTGATACATTCTCCTTCAATGATTCTATGGAAGAGTCTCAAACTCTGTCAGATACCACTTCGACAGAGGAGACTGAATGGGTTGCGGAAAGTGCTTTAGAAGAAGATTTAGAAACCACTTTGGAAACCGATTTGTCTTCTCCTCTGCCAGAATTGCCAGTTGCCGCCTTGAACCTCCAAGAAGCCTCTAAATATATTGATTCTGCTTCCAGTGCCACAGCAGAAGCTTCAGAGACTAACGACGACACCACATACAAAGCAGCGTCCCGTTCTCAAACATTGACGGTCTCATCTCACTCCAATCAGTTGAGTGTGGCTGCACAACATTCACGAGTGTTAGCCGAGTTATCTAACAAAGTTGTAGAAATCAGTGAGGCCCTATCCACAGAATTGAATCAATTCGTGACCGCCGAAGAGGAAAGTGAAACTTTCTTAGCCTCTGTGGAACACTACACCAATTCTATTCATACTCTTTGGGAAGCGGCGGAAAAGCACAATTTAAAAGGCTTCCAAGATGTTTGCACGTTTATCAATGACAATATCTTTGAAGCCAGTTCGCTTACCCATTTCCAAAAATTAGAACTGCGTGAATTGTTTGCCCTGTGGCCCAAATTACTTTTAGACTATTTGCAATCTCCTACCAAGGGTGCCACTCTTCTGATAGAACATCTAAGTGCTTCTGCCTGGCCACTCCCTCTGTCAGAACACCAGGCCAACGGTTTGCTAGTGCAATTAGTTCAGGAGGCCGTCATGCCTCAGCTGGGAGAGTTGGAAACTCAGGCCTTCACCACTTCTCACATTGCTACCGCGACTCCTACCGTCACAGTTGCCTCTGAATCGTGTAAAAAGCCCTCGGTTTCCGCACCAGTTCCCAACCTTCATCCAGTGACATCCCACTCGTCGGAATCGTCCTCTCGGCTTCCCGCCTTGCCTTTTTTAGAAGAAGAGGAGGCACCGGTGACGTTAGACCATTTAGCTGTCACCATGCCTGATTGGGGAGAAGCTTTTATAGAAGATAATGTCCTTTTGGCCAGCGAACAGAGTAATGAGGAAGAACTGCTGTGGATGCCTTCCGAATGGCAAGAAGTGGTAGCCCAACGTTCCCCTGCGCCTGCCTCGTTGCCTTCTAAACATCAACTGACGTCCTCTCAATCTGCTGGTGAAACAGTCACTCATCAGAAGAAATTTCAAACTATTACCCTCCCTGCGTTTGAAGATGATCTATTGATGGAATTAGATATGGAAGCAGAAAGACATAACCAAGGTTCTCTGCCAGAATTATTTGATGATGTGTTTGGTGACGAACAGATGTTATCGAATCTGGAAGAATCGTCAGTTACTTCCTTCCAGGAGATGGACAATTTAATTGGTGAAGTGGCCGAATCCGGATTTGACAATTTTCGAAAAACGGTCAAATCTAGTTTTGACAGTGTCACTGAAATGGAATCTGATAGCTTGTCAGAAACCCTTATATGGCCAGAAACGGATGACTTTTCAGAACCCCTTTCGCCACCACCATCAAATTTGCCTCTAAGTAATGTATCGCAAGATTTTCAACTGGCTTCCCCGCATGTGTTAGACCTCTTGAAAGTTGAGATTTCCGAGGCCCAGCGTGACCTATCGAAAGCCCTGAGTAGATTAACGAGTGCCGAAGAAGACAGTGCCGATTTACTAGAAGCTATCGAACAATACAATGATAACGTCCAATCGATAGCAGAAGCTGCTAAAAAAACCGGTTTGCAAGGGTTGCAAGAGGTCTGTGCCTTTGTCAATGACAACATGTTTGAACTCAGTACCCATGCCCGGATTATTCGCCGCACGGCCCAATCTCACATTGACGGTTGGCCACGTCTCGTCCTTGCTTATCTGTATAATCCCCTCATTGGCGCCCAAGACCTCATCGCCCATTTGCGTAACCCCATTTGGCCGTATGCTTTGGATGAAAATCGTTCTCAAGTGTTGTTATCACACTTGACGGGTGGAACTCTGGGAGGTAAAGAGGAAGCGGTTTCAGAAACGGTGGCACCTCTTGCGACAGAACCCCAGGCTAAACCCTTCAGTACGATAGAAATAATTTTTGAAGAATTGGATTCGCCTACCACATCCAAAGCCGAAATCAGTCCCTCAACTCTCGACCGTATAGAAAACCTGAGTCAACTCGCTGAAATTGAAACCGACTTCCACTCTTTTCCCGCGGAGTTGGAAAACTCGTCAGAAAAATCCATAGAGATGGCGACGGTAACTCTAGTGGCCCCTGACGTTCTCGACCTATTAATGGGTCAAATTAGCGATGTTCAAGACTCCCTTTCCCAGCCCCTCGATCTCTTAGTAACTTCCCCAGATGGTCATACAGATTTACTTACTGCGGTGGAAACCTACACCGAAAACGTTCAAGCGATTTGGGAAGTGGCGGACCTTGCCAAATTAGAAGGACTTCAGGAAATCTGTACGTTCCTTAATGAAAATGTCACTACGTTGGCCAGTCAAGACCAGGCTAGTCGATTGGCGGCCCGGGAGGTGTTTGATGCTTGGCCCACTTTGATTATTGCTTACCTACAACATCCGGTCCAAGCCCTGGCACCGTTGGTCAAACATTTGCAGAATCCGAATTGGCCGTCACCTTTAGGAAAGACGCAAGCCAAGGTGTTACAACAACATCTGTTACCTGCTTCGGTCATGGGCTCTGAGGAACCCCATAAACCGAGTGTCTCGCAAAAATCCACGGTTTCTGAAAAAGCCGAAACCAGTTCCATCCATTATCCGTTATCGACTATCCACTATCCACTAAAACTTGCCCCCCCCGATGTTCTGGACCTACTCATTGGGCAAGTGACCGATTTAGAAGAGACTCTTGTCGGCACTCTTCAACTCCTCTGTGGCGCCGCCGATGGTAGTGAGACTATCTTGACCGCGGTGGGGACCTATACGGAAACCGTGCAAGCGATTTGGGATGCCGCGGACATGGCGAAGTTAGAAGGGCTTCAAGAGGTCTGTACGTTTGTTAATGACAACATCACGGCCCTCGCTTCCCAAGATGCCTCCAACCGATATACCGCCCAAGACCTGTTTGCCACTTGGCCATCCCTCACGATGGCTTACTTGCGTCATCCCGCCCAAGAGACCGCAACATTAATTGAACACCTGCAAAATCCCAAGTGGCCCCAGCCACTTGACCAAACTGCCGCAACGACTTTACAGCAACGCTTATTTCCCCAACAGGCGGCCCTCACCCCCGGCCCCTCTCCCAAAGAGAGAGGGGAGTCTGGCGTAAGCAGTGCCAGGGAACAAGAACTAGAGACTGCGAAGAACATTTTCTTAGCCAGCCCGGACTTCTTAGAAGTGGTATGCGGCCAAATCATCGACACAATAGACAGTTTATCAGCAGCCCTTGAGGTATGTGTAACTATGGACAGCACCAATCCCGCCTTTTTGGAGGCTATCGAAAACTATACAAATCAAGTCCAAGCCATTTATGACGCCGCGGAAATGGCGGGTCTGGTTGGACTACAAGAAGTTTGTACGTTTATCAATGACAACTTGATGGCGTTTGGCACTCAAGAACCGACTGCCAGGCGTGTGGCACAACCGTATTTTGAGAAATGGCCGGCGGCCGTCTTAGATTATTTGCAAGCGCCTTTGACGGGAAGTCACTCTCTCGTCGAGATGATGCAAGCCCGTGTCTGGCCCGTCCCCTTAGTGGAGGACCAGGCCCTTCACCTGTTATCCTTACTCACCCGCAGTTCAACCACGTCAGAACCCGAGGGTGGAGTAGAGGCTTTAGCGGGTGAAGATGATGGAGTAGAGGCTGGTGGAGTAGAGGCTTTAGCCGGTGAGGAGGAGGCCGACGAAGACGGTACATCTCCCGGCGATATAGGCATGGAAGTCAATCAAGAAATTTCCTTGGGCAGTGCCGAAGTCTTAGGTATTTTGACTGAGGAATTGGAATCGGCGAAAGAACCGTTAGCCAAGGAATTGCAAAGATTTACCACCCTGAATAATCAGGATGCTACGTTTTCAGAAGCCGCGGAAAATTACGCAGACCAAATTCAACGTCTCTATGCTGCCGCCGAAATGTTAGGCTTGCAAGGTTTACAGGGTGTCTGTACCTTCCTGATTGACAATGTCAAACTTCTCAGCAAACGAGATTTAGCCGCTAGAACCAAGGCAAAGAAAGTTTTAGAAGCCTGGCCTGATTTAGTCCTGGCCTACCTCAATTCGCCCATGGACAGCGTCATCCCCATGCTGAATCACCTGCGGGAACCCCAATGGACGCAACCGCTGACAGATGACAAAGCCCACGAATTACTTATCCTACTCACGCAACCGGTTTCAGGGGAAGGCACGATTGATGAGGAACCCGCCTATTCGCGTCCTACCGAGGCCAAGCCGGAAGAGGTGTCGTTACAGATTGCAGGCGATGTGAATCGTGAATTACTGGCCGCTTACTTGCAAGAAGTGCCGCAACATGCGACCGATTTTTCCGCCATCATTCAAAGAATTATTCGCGACCCGCAAACCTCAGATATACAACAGGCCCAACGTATCGCCCACACGTTGAAAGGCTCCTCCCGGATCCTTGGCATCGTGGGTATTGCTAACGTTGCCCATCATTTAGAAGACACTCTGGAATACCTGGCCCAACACAAGGTAGTACTCCCCAAAGAATTAACGAATACCATGGTGGAAGCCGCCGATTGCATCGAACAGATGGTGGACGCTTTGATGGGGCAAGGGGAGGCGCCACCGGAGGCCCTGCAAGTGTTGCAATCGGTGTTAGACTGGGCGAATCGGATTGACAAAGGCAATTTACAAGCCTCTCCCGTTCCTTCTCGGCCAACCCCGGCCCCGGCGCCAACCAAAGTCACCCCGGTAGCGGAAAAGACACCGGCAGCGGCGGAAAAGTCGACTGAAGCCGCCCCAGCGGGTGATGCTGGAACACCAGAACAAGTGTTAAGAGTTCCCACCAAGACGGTTGACAATTTAATGCGGTTGGTCGGCGAGTTGTCCATTTCATTAGGACAAATTCAGGAAAGAATGAAACACGTTTTGCAAAGCACTCGTGTGTTAACCGAACACGATTTGATACTTCAGCAAAAGACTTTTGCCCTAGAAAATCTCGTCGACGTGCGTGGTGTCACGGGAATCATGCAAAATCGGTATACTCAAGTCTCTCAAGATGAAGACGCTTTTGATGCGTTGGAATTTGAAGAGTACAACGAGTTACATAGCGTCGCCCATAGCTTCATTGAATCCATTGCCGACAACCGGGAACTGGCCATGTCGATTCGCAATGACCTAACCGAGTTGGAGACGATGTTTATTCACCAACAACGGTTAAACAAAGAATTTGAAGCCAGTGTGATGACCACTCGCATGGTGCCCGTCAATACGATTTTATCCAAGTTACAACGCAATGTTCGACAAACCTGTCGGACAACCAATAAGAAAGCCGAATTGGATGTTTCTGGTTCCGATATTCTGATTGACAGCGATGTGTTAAACAACTTAGGGGATCCACTGCAACATATCTTGCGCAATGCCATTGACCATGGGATAGAGTCGCCTGATGAACGGGTGTTGTTGGGTAAACCCGAAGCGGGCCATATTCATCTCAGTTTCTATCGGGAAGGTAACAACGCGGTCGTCAAATGTCAAGATGATGGCCAAGGGTTAAACTATACGAATATTCGTTATACAGCGATTCAACGCGGTCTTCTGAAAGAGACTCAAGAGGTGACAGAACCCGAATTGGCCCGCATGATTCTGATGTCTGGCTTCTCTACCAAATCGGGTGTGACCCAAGTGTCTGGACGCGGCGTGGGCATGGATGTCGTGCATACCAATATTCGGCAGATGAAGGGCACTTTAGACTTGATTTCGCAAACGGGGAAAGGGATGACTCTCCTCATTAAACTGCCCATGACACTCGTGACCGTTCATGTGTTGCTGGTTCGCGTGGGGCCACGGATTTATGGTATTCCTACGAATAGCTTAGAACAAGTCTTAGCGCACGGCGTGGGCGAATATCAAAAGGTGGGAGGAGATATAACTTTTAAGATGGGTAAGAATTTTTATGCCATCAAAGCGTTATCCTTATTACTGAATGAACCGGGCGACCGCGGCGTAGTGGAGGAGGAGGATCCGCGGCCCGTGATATTGGTACATGAAGAAACAGGGGTCGTGGCGGTCGTGGTAGATGAATTGATAGATACTCATGACTTGGTTATGAAAAGCATGGGGCAGTATCTGAAACACATTCACGGCGTGGCGGGGGCTGCCATTTTGGGAGATGGTAGCGTGGTGCCATTGTTAGATTTACCTGAATTGTTACGTTCTCCCATGCAAGCCGCAATGACTTCTTCACTGGCCGCCGAAGCGGCTGGGGGTGCCGCCCAAGTCACCGCGCCTAGCGGCATTCCTCATATTCTCATTGTAGATGACTCATTGAGTGTCAGAAAGTCTTTATCCCTCTTGATAGAAGAAGCAGGCTTTGAGACTTTATTGGCTAAGGATGGGTTGGAGGCGATTGAGGTGATGAATCAAAAACGTCCGAATTTGATGTTAGTCGATATGGAGATGCCACGCATGAATGGGTTGGAGTTGACCGCCCATGTACGCGCCAATCAATCGACTCAGAAGTTGCCGATATTTATGATCACTTCCCGCACCACCGAGAAGCATCGTGAACAGGCGAAAACGGCGGGAGTCAATGCTTATTTGACGAAGCCGTATCAGGATACGGAGTTGTTGGGGTTGATTGACAAGGCGTTGGCGGGGAAGATGTAAATTTACTGGTTTAGTGTTGAAGGCGAGGTTTTTGTCATTATTAAACCCTATTATCTCGTTCCCACGCAAAAGTGTGGGAACGTGGTGCAGACGCGCCCGCGTCCCGTTCCTGCAACGCTTTTGCGTGGCCCACGGCGTTCCCCTGTTTTTGCGTGGGAACGAGACATGGTCAGATTGAGGGTGGGCCGATAGAGGTGTTGAAACTTTGAAAATAATGAAACCCGCAATGGTACATGACACTACCGCTTAGGTACGCGGGTCAATTTTCCCAGGGATTTTCGACGGTTACTGGTAGAAATTTCAGGTCTTTAACATTTCGAGTGACTACCGTCATATTGTAGGCAATGGCGGTAGCGCCAATTAAACTATCTATGATAGGCAATGGTCTTCCTTGCCTTTCTGCATGGCCCGTTAATTCTCCCCAAATCTCTACAATTTCCAAGTCCAGTGGCAAGATACGCTTCTTAAAGCGTTGTTTCAAATCGTGTTCTATCCATTTTTGCAAACGAATTTTTTCAATTGTTGGTCAGAAGATAATTTATGGATTCCCTGGTAAAGTTCTCCTATGGTCAAGACACTCAGAAATAATGTCGTTTCATCATGCGCGTCTAACCACTGAATCACTGAGGTAGCCGGTTGTTTACGGGTGGGTTCTGAAATAGTGCAAGTGTCTAGCAAATAATTCATAATTCGATAGTGCGGCTGGTCTCTTGATTTCTGGTCAAATCTAGGTCCACTTCTGACAAAGGGGATTGTCTTAGGAAGTCAGACAGTTTCGGGGGGGAGAATGACACAGATGAGTGTTGCTTAAACTGGGCCGTGGTCAGTAATGTTTCACTGGCAACGTGAATCACTTTCAACAGATATTCAGGGTCAAGTTGTTTAATTTCGTAGATGAGTTGGTCGACAGGTCGAATTTCTGGTAGCATGGTGGTCTCCGATGATTTAGGAATAGTTCTGATATTATCGGTACTGGAGGATTTTATGTCAACACTTCTAAAGATTAGTTTATGGTATAATCATAGAAATGACATCCACAATTAGGTAGTGATGCAATGTGGGTGAAATGTCTGAACTCTGATTAGAATGATTTTTAGATGGACTATGATTAGTCAAGCCTCCTTTCATAGCCTTCATTTAATCATATAAATCACAGTTCAAGACCTAAGAGAAACCGCACGATATTTCACCCAGATTGCATCACTACCCACAATTATTCCAACTGTCACTTAATCTCCATCTCTAGTCAACCCTTTTTTGGAGTCACTCCTTTGAACCACTTAAACCCTACCCCTCAATACTTGTATCATCAGTTGAAGAAACTGCCTGACTACCAATTAGCCACCGTTTGGCAATTTCTCCAATTTCTGATGTATCAAAACCAGCAACCGTCTTTAACTTCTACAAGTGTGAAGCTAGGTGGCTTGTTACGTGAATACCAACTTGATTTTACTGAGGCTGACATTCGTCAAGCACGTCAGGAACTGTGGGGAAACTTGGGCGAGGTGTACGAATGAATGAATCTATAGGTCACTTATTCTTTTTTCCAAGGAGTTCATTATGCAAATTACTCTAACACTTCCCGATGACATTGTTAAACAACTTCTGAATTTGCCACAGCCGGAAGAATTTATGCGGGACGCTATTTGCACCGCGGTATCCAATTTGTCTTCTCACCCTTCACCATCCTCCTCTAAATGGGCACAAGTGGTTCAACGGATTCGGGAGAATCCAATTGATTTGGGTGAATATACGGACCAGTTTCGGCGGGACCGGCAGGAGTTTCGAGAGAATTTCGTGTTTCAACAGGATGGTGTAATATGAATCGGCAATATTTACTGGATTCTAACACCGTTTCCGATCTTTACAATCCGTCAACGTTGGCGTATGATCCAATTTGTCGAAGATTAGCTAGTTTGAAGAGTGGTGAAAAGGTGTATGTTTCCATTTTGACCCTGTACGAATTGGAATATGGTTTTGCCCATGCCCCAGATAACCAGAAGATGAGAGTCAGACAACAGATTAATCAGGTACAGCAAGATTTTGAAATCTTACCGCTGTCAAAGGAGGGTGCAAAGTTGTTTGGGATACTCAAACAGATTCTCAAGGAAACACGTCATGTTAGTCAAGAGAATCTCAAGAAACATACGATTGATGTGATGATGGCAACGACTGCCGTTACGGAAGATTGTGTGTTGGTCAGTGCAGATAAAATTTATCTTGATCTTCAGAGGTCTTATGGGCTGTTAAATGTGGAAAATTGGAGTATTCCACGATAAGGACAACGGATTTCAGAAACCCACGGATAGTTCAACCTCCCCTAATCCGTTCCTTTCCTCAATCCGTTGTCTTCGTTCTTATTGCGGTTTGACTGTGTTTAAGTCCAAATCAAAAATAAATAAATTTAATGTTATTATGTGATTTGGGCCGGGACAGCACATGGTAAAGCAAGATGGGCAACGCGATTTATCGTTGCCCACCAAGAGGCTTGGCTACTGATGATCAGGAGTTATCAGTCTGTTACTAATAGGGCCACCACATCCATCTATTTGGCCTCCCACTTCTTCACCCATAACACTGCCCGTAAGTGCTCCTCCGACAACAAAGACCCCCATACAAGTCGCGTACCCTACTGGTCCACCAAAAAAAGTAGATGCAGGACAAACCCCTAACCCTATTCGAAACCCTACACCGCTTCCACCTTCTGCACCATATATAGCACCTCTCTCACGTTGATTACACGCTTTCATTACAGCATTATCAGCTGCGTAAGTAGGCGAGACAAATGACGCAGAAACAGATAAGATGGTAATACCTAGCAATTTTTTCATAATGCTATACCTCTTTAGTTAAGGCAATTTTCGTTCTCATATTGCATGAGAACCCCGTTTGAAATATACTGCTTATCAAGCCAATCATTTAAAGATTAGTATAATTTTACCATACTTTTATTAAAGTTATTGGCTGTTTTTCAAAACTGCTACTATTTAATGTTCAGTTCAGATATAATCAACCCTTGAACCCATCCACATTCCCACTTTGTACACTTACTTACCCAAACTGGGTAACTTTGTTTATGCGACTGCACGAAAAGATTGCCGAACTCCGGCACAAAAAAGGTTTAACGCAACAACAAATGGCCGAGAAAATTCACATGAAGAAAGGCAGTTATGGCAAACTCGAACGGGGTGAACGACAGTTGAAAATTCCTCGATTAGAAAAGATAGCGGTGGCCTTGGGAATAGAACTAAAGGAACTTTTGGGAGTTGATGAAAAAATAGTATTTCATGCGTCGTTTCATGATCACAGTGGTTGTCAAAATGAAAATTTTTACGTCAATTCAGCAAAGGAAATGGCGCATGAATTGGAAACTTCGCGGCTTCTCCTGGAACAAAAGGAGAGAGAAATGGAATTGTTAAGGGAACAGGTGGGGCAGTTGAAGGAGATGGTTGAGTTGATGAGGAAGTAACTCTTCCCCATGAGTCCAAAGCGAAGCTTTGTAGCAGTTATCATACGAAAGGGAGTGACAACCGCTACAGTCTCTTGAAGGAACACTGTTATATCTCCAACAACCAATTTTCCATTTTCAAGCCTTTCACTTGTGAAAATTCCCGTTCATTATTTGTCACCAAGATGAAATCTAAACTGAGTGCGTGGGCCGCAATCAACATATCATTGGCGCCAATCGGTCGACCGCGTTTTTCTAACTCGGTGCGGATTTGTCCATACACTTCTGCCGCGGTTCTTTCAAAAGGCAACACGGGAATCAGTTCACTTAACTGAATCAATTTGGACAAGTTACTAGCCACCTGTTGACTTTTCAACGCCCCATACATGAGTTCGGCAAAAGTAATGACCGACATAAATGCTTGTTGCGGCGGTAAAGTGTGAAACCTTTTTAAGACTGGAGGCGGCTGATGACGTTTGATATAAATACAAATATTGGTCTCCAACAAATACATTAGAAAACCTCTCGCTGTTCCAGTGGCAATTCCTGACGGCCTTCCGCCATGAAATCATCAGACAAACTGACCAACAACTCAAAGGCTTTGGATAAACCCTCCCCAGATTTTTCAGGGGCTACAAATTCAGGGAGTCTGGGCGATTCAAGAAGATGAGAAACCGTTGACCGTTTCTCACACTGCGTTTTGAACTTTACAAATTCAATGAAATTCAGCACTTCACGCGCCGCGGACTCTGGCAACAGGTTGACTTGTGTTACGATTTCATTAGTGAGGGTCATAATGATTTTTCCTTGACAGTGAGTTATATAGTAATATTCCTCATCACTTGTACCCCCCCCAGCCCCCCCGTACACGGGGGGGAGTCAGCCGCGGCGCGGTGGGAGTCACCCCCCCGCGTGCGGGGGGGCTGGGGGGGGTACAAATGAGAAAGAATATTACTATATATGGTGAGTATGAAATCTCTTGACCTCAAGGTAGAGGTTGGGGGATAATACAAGTTATCTATAAAGATTGTCAAGACCAAGGGACTAAATAGATAAAAACTTTGCCAACCGGCGGTATCAAGATTTAATCAACCGATTGAGGAAATAATATTATGGGTATCCAATCCACTGGCAATGTCTTCTTGGATTTGGGTTTCTCCCCTGCGGAATCCCAAACGTTACTTATCAAATCACAATTGATGCACACCATTAAGCGTTTCCTCGAAGACAAACAATTGTCGCTTCCCGAGGCAGCCAAATTGATGGCGGTGTCCAAGACGGGTCTGCGTTACATTGTACAAGGTAAAATTAATCAAGTCACACTGGAGGAATTGATAGGAATATTGGTTCAGGCGGGGTTAAATGTGAAGGTTTCGGTGACGGGCTTAAATTCTTAGGAGAACACGATGATGAATGAGGAACCCACTCTCACTCGAATCCGCAAAGCACGACAACGGATTTCGGCCACTTGGGGACACGATCCCTATAAATTGGTAGAACATTATATACAGTATCAGAAACAGTATCAGGACCGCCTGATTCCCAAAGACCAGCCTGCCCATTCAGCGACACCAGTTAAACTAACAGAATAGGCTGATTGGTGTGAACGCGCCAGCGTCCCGTTCCAGCAACGCTGGCGTGTTGCCCACGGCAACGAGACAAAAATGAAAATTTTTACGTCCATTCAGCAAAGGAAATGGCGCAAGAGTTGGAAACCTCGCGGCTTCTCATTGAACAACAACAGAGAGAAATTGAGTTGTTAAGGGAACAGGTGGGGCAGTTGAAAGAAATTATTGAGTTGATGAAAAAATAGATTGATATGGTATAAGTACTGAAGCAGAAATTTTCTCGTATTTTGTTTCGCCCCTCTCCCTCTGGGAGAGGGGTCGGGGGTGAGGGAAAATACCGCAAAATTACTGCTTCAGTACTTATGTCTCAGCACCGCCTAGATTCTCTCATCAATTGGTGCGTGGGACGCACCCTACTTTGGAGGTAACATTATGACACTACTTGAAATTGAAGAAAATCCCGTGGAGGAGGATATTGATATGGGTTCCGCCAATCATGCGTTAGTACAAACACGTCTTATCAGAACCTTGCCAGAGGATAAATTTACCATTGCAACAGAATTAAGTCTGGATATGTCCTCCCCAGAACGTCAAAACATTTTGGCTAACTGTAAAATCAGTGCCAAACATGAATTGAAGCCTGATATTGTCCTGTATTATGCCCAAGACTTTGATTACATCGATCCTGCGGAAGACGTTGATATGGTAAGAGTGGAGAAGGTGCCATTACTTTGTATTGAAGTAGTCTCCCCCTCACAAACCAGTGGACTTATTTTGGCCAAACTGAGGGCTTACTTTGCTATGGGGGCGAAATCGTGTTGGTATGTGGAGCCTAACTTGAAGTTGGTGAAAGTGTTTTCTTCACCAAAACAATCAGAACCATTTTTTGAGAAAGATGAATTGATTGATCGAGTGTTAGATATTCGCCTGCCGTTGAACAAAATTTTTGCGAAAAGAAATCTCTCTTTAAATTAGTTATGTAGGGGGGCAACAGGCTTATCGTTGCCCACCCTATATGAACTATGCCCAACCTCGATTTTTGTATATGCGACTTCACAAACAGCTTGTCAAGATCCGGCACCAAAAAGGTTTAAAGCAAAAAGAGATGGCTAAGAAAATCAATATGACGACCGATGGCTATGCGAAACTTGAACGGGGTGAACGACAGTTAAAAATTCCTCGATTAGAACAAATCGCGGCCGCATTGGAAATGGAACTCAAAGATTTTTTAGAGGTGGATGAAAACATGGTACTCAATGCGTCGTTTCATCATGTCGAAACTTGTCAACATCAAAATTTTTATCTCAATCCAGCAACAGAGATGATACCTGAATTGGAAATCTTGCGACTTACCGTTGAACAACAACAAAGAGAAATTGAATTGTTAACGGAACAGGTGGGGCAGTTGAAGGAAATTATTGAGTTGATGAAGAAGTAGGGTATGTCCTACGCACCATCTTGGTACTAATACAATTTTCCCAAAAATGGACTTGCGTCATTCTATGAACCAAGTTATCCTAATAGTATAGAACCATTCCAGTCTCTCTCAATCGGAGGAAAATATTTATGCACACCGTCAAGTTAAATTCTCGCGCTGACGGCGAAGGCTGTTTACATTTAAAAGTACCAGTCGCACTGCCAAACACGGAAATCCAAGTGACCTTGATACTTCAGCCAATTCTCCCGGCCTCTGCCAAGCCCACTCCAGAAGAATTGGGTTGGAGTCCCGGTTTTTTTGAGGAAACCTTTGGCGTCTGGGAAGGAGAACTCGAACGTGAATCCCAAGGTGAATATGAACAACGGAAGCAATCACTATGATGAATGACTTCTTGCTGGACACCAATGTCTGTATCGGCTATCTGAAAGGTCATGTCGCTATTTGCTAATCATTGTTCTCATACTTCTAACTACGGATAACCAACCATGAATGACGTAATCGATCTAACCAATGCCAAAGTCCTAATGGTGGACGACACTCCCGCTAACATTGATGTGTTGCGCAAAGTATTGTCCCCAGAAGGTTATAAACTCTCCTTTGCTAACAGTGGCGAAAAGGCCATACAATTGGCCACTCGTACTTTGCCTGACCTCATCCTCCTAGACGTGATGATGCCACCTGGCATAGACGGCTTTGAAACTTGTCGCCGTCTCAAACAGCAAGAAACCACCTGCGACATCCCCATTATTTTTATCACTGCGAAAACTGATATGGATGATTTGGTAGAAGGTTTTCGCATCGGCGCCGTGGATTACATTACCAAACCTTTTAAACAAGAAGAAGTCTGTGTACGAGTGCAAACTCATGTGCGCACACGCCTCCTCATTGTCCAACGTGACAACTTAATTGGCAACCTTCGCGCCAGTGAAGAACGCTTTCATCTCCTTTCCTCCTGGTCCTCCGTGGGCATTTTTCAAACGGATCCTCAAGGCAATATCCTGTATACCAATCATCCTTGGCAAAACTTGTTTGGTTTGACTGTCGAACAAGCCCACGGCCACAATTGGTTACAAATGGTACATCCAGAAGATCGAGACAGGGTGCAACAACTTTGGAATGCAACGATGCAAACTTGCGAGGAATTTACGACAACCTTTCGTATCCAAACGTCTCCGGATGGTTTTCACAAGGTACAAATTCGTGCTACCGCTATTTATCGTAGCGAGAAACAAGTGGAAGGATTTGTGGGAATCGTGACGCAGGTAGTGGATAGTGGTTTTAGTGGATAGTGGACTTTAGTGGACTTTAGTGGATAGTGGATAGTGGACTTTAGTGGATAGTGGACTTTAGTGGATAGTGGATAGTTGAAGAGTGAATGGCAGATATGACTTTTTAAAGAAGGTTAAGTAGCATCAGTAAATTTTTATCTTTCGCTAGTTGACATTTTATTTGATTGTTATATCATGTTTAGAAACTTGACAGGTTTCAAAAAATAGTCAAACCGATGCAAGATTTCACGGCGTTGTTTGATATGTTGGGAATGGTATTGCCTGTCAGGTAAGTTTGTGTTTATAAATTTGTCTAATCGTTTAGATTAAAAAGACTTATTCCATCCAGAAGTCCTTCGCTGTGCTTTGCCAAGTCATAAAGCTACGCTTTGGACTCCTGGATTCAGGTTAACTTTGGAGGAGATTATTATGATGACATAACTAAAAAACACGCGACTTTACGTCACTTCACTATTCATTTACCTAACCTTAACATTGAGGAACTATAAACTCGCATGAAGCAATTTTACCAATCTAAATTCTTCATTTTCTGTCTCGTTACTTTGGCAGGGTTGACACTGACCACTGCCGCATTGGCAACAACAGAACCTACTACGACTGCCGTCATCACCACCACTAGCAGTATTCCTTGGTGGGGATGGCCACTGATGTTATTTGTCGTCTGCTTCTTCTTAGGCATTGTTGCCGTTCTCGGTGGTGTCGGAGGAGGCGTATTATTTGTGCCCATCGTCGGTGGCTTCTTCCCCTTCCATTTAGACTTTGTGCGCGGCGCCGGCCTGTTAGTCGCCTTGTCAGGCGCACTGGCTGCAGGACCTGGACTCTTACGCAGTGGCATGGCCAATCTCCGTCTCGCCTTACCCATGGCATTGATTGCTTCCTCTTCCGCGATTGTGGGTGCCATGATCGGACTGGCCTTACCTACCAATGTCATCCAAACCTCTTTGGGACTGACTATTTTAGCTATCGTCCTACTAATGTGGATGGCTAAAAAATCAGAGTATCCGCACGTTCCCAATGCGGACGCCCTCTCTACAGCCCTGCGGATTCATGGCATTTACCATGAACAATCCTCTGGCAAAGATGTTGACTGGAGAGTACACCGTACCAAAATGGGCATGGTCTTGTTCACAGGCATTGGTGTACTCGCAGGTATGTTTGGACTGGGCGCAGGGTGGGCTAATGTGCCGGTCTTAAACCTCCTCATGGGCGCCCCTCTCAAGGTGTCCGTCTCGACCAGTAAATTTCTCTTATCCATCGTTGACACTTCCGCGGCTTGGGTCTATCTTAACCAAGGTGCAGTGATTGCGATGATTACGGTGCCTTCCATTATCGGCATCATGCTAGGGTCATTGGTCGGTGTCGCCCTACTTAAAAAAACGGATGCTTCTATCGTCCGCAAGGTCGTCATTATCATACTATCGTTGGCAGGTACACGGGCCTTATTGAAAGGTCTAGGCATTTGGAATTAACCTGAGGAGAACCATTATGGAAAAACCACAATACGAAAAAACCACTGAAGAACAACGCGCTTATGCCATCATCCTCGATTGGGGCATGAAACTGGGCTTTGTACTACTCCTAATCACCTTTGCGGTGTATATGTTAGGGCTGGTACCAGCCCACGTCCCCGTAGAACAACTGCCTTACTACTGGGCTATGCCAGCGAAGGAATATTTACATGCGGCCAATGTTCCTCATGGTTGGGGCTGGTTAAGTTTGACCGGTCAAGGCGACTTCATGAACTTCATTGGTATCGCCTTTCTAGCAGGTGTCACCATCCCCTGTTACATCCGCATTTTGCCGATATTGTTGAAAAACAAAGACACCGTGTACAGCATCATTGCGGTTCTGGAAATTGTAGTATTAGTACTGGCTGCTTCTGGCATTTTGGTAAGCGGTCATTAACGACAAGGAGATTCTAACAATGACAACTCAACTTTCTCCCGTAGGACGTTTTGAACGGATTCTACTGGCTATCGATGGTTCCGAATTTAGTGCTGGTGCAGTGCGCGAAGCCATTGCGTTAGCCAGCAAATGTGAAGCACGCTTGTATGTCATGGGGGTCGTGTTGACCAATCCTGAATACGAAACATTTGCACCGCAACTGGTCGAAAAAGCGGAAAAGGAAACCATGGAACATCTCTTGGCTGTCAAAGCCTCTGCCACTCAAGCAAAGGTAGAATGTGAAACTATCTTGCGGCATGGTCAAGATGTTTACCGTGAAATCGTGGAAGAAGCAGAAGAAAACAGTATGGACATTATTGTCATTGGACGACGTGGTAAAACTGGACTGATGCGCGTAATGATGGGCAGTGTCACTGCCAAAGTCATCGGTCATAGCCACTGTGCGGTTCTCGTCGTACCGCGAGTGGCCCAGGTAGCGAGTAACAACATTTTGTTGGCTACCGATGGTTCACGTTATAGCGATGCGGCGGCCGCTTCCGCAGGGAGTTTGGCGAAACAACTGCAATTATCGGTGAAGGTGTTATCTGTGGTTCACCCGGCCCATACGAATGGTCGTCGTAATGAAGGTGAACAGGCCGCGAAACGAGTGGGTGACTTTCTCACTCAAATGGGTGTCAACACCACCGCCGAAGTCGTCATTGGCAGACCTGCTGAGACGATTGTCGAACAGGCTAACAAGAACCAAAGTGGTCTGATTGTGGTAGGCACTCATGGTCGCACAGGGCTAGAAAAATTGTTAGTCGGCAGTGTGTCAGAACGAGTCATTGGCCTGGCACAGGGTGCAGTGATGGTGGTGCGCGGATAGCCAAAAGAGGGTTCTCAGGCGTCCAAAGCGTAGCTTTGTGCGTGACCTGGCAAAGCTACGCCTTGGACGAATGGGGATTACATCAAGAACGAATGGGGTGCAATCTGGATGATCTTCTTGGTAGGGGCAACCCCCGTGGTTGCCCTCTGTGGGTGAGAGTCGCCACCACTGCGGGCAACCACAAGGGTTGCCCCCCACATTGCATCACTACCCACAGTTCAAACACTTTACCCAAATTTTATCACTCCCGTTTTTTCATTCTCCATTCTCCATTAAATTTATGCGCCTCAGTATCATCCTCCCTTGTCTCAATGAAGCAGACAGTTTGAAAACACTCACCAAAAAAATCTCTTGACTCTTTATTCACGTCCTGATAAATTAATAACCGTCCAATCCTTTCTGTAGAGGAAACTTTTATGCAAGTTATCTATACCGACCTTATCTTTCTAACAGGTGTCATCTTCCTTGGAATACTCACCTATGCACTACTTGCCGGCTGTGCCCGGCTAGGAGAAAAACGATGAATTGGTTCTATCTGATTGCCGGTGGACTTGCGGGCCTACTGCTTCTCTATCTGATTTATGCACTACTGAATCCAGAGGAATTTTGATGACCGCCCATGCTTATCTACAACTGACCCTCTTTATGGGTCTTCTACTACTGTGTGTCAAACCATTAGGAGAGTACCTTGCACACACCATGGAAGGCCAACCCGTGGGTTGGAATCGCTTTGGCCAACCTATTGAACAAGCTATCTATCGTCTCGGTGGCATCTCCGCAGAGACCGAAATGAACTGGAAACAATATGCCCGCGCCGTCATCTTGTTCAACCTTCTAGGAGTGCTGATGATGTATGTCTTGCAACGGCTACAAGGGTGGTTGCCACTCAATCCACAAGGCTTCGGTGCCGTCTCGCCCGATTCCGCTTTCAACACGGCCGTCAGTTTTGTGACCAACACCAATTGGCAAAGTTATGCGGGCGAAAGTACGATGAGTTACCTCACGCAAATGCTGGGTCTCACCGTGCAAAATTTCTTGTCAGCAGCGACGGGCCTAGCGGTGGCCATCGCCCTCATCCGCGGTTTTGCCCGTCATAACGCCCAAACTATCGGCAATTTTTGGGTGGACCTGACCCGTAGTATTTTGTATCTCTTCTTACCCTTGACACTCCTGTTAGCCGTAGTGCTGATGAGTCAAGGAGTGATTCAGAATTTTGCTACCTACCAACCCGTGACCACCGTACAACCGATTTCCTATCCTCAAGTCAAGCTGGATAGCGCAGGCCAGCCCATGCGAGACGGTCACGGTCAGCCCGTGCAGGAGACGGTCACGACCCCAACTCAGATGTTGGCCATGGGCCCAGTCGCCTCGCAAGAAGCCATCAAAATGCTAGGCACTAACGGCGGTGGCTTTTTCAATGCTAACTCAGCCCATCCTTTTGAAAATCCTACCCCGCTGTCTAATTTTTTGCAAATGCTGGCCATCTTTCTTATCCCCGCCGCCTTGTGTTACACCTTTGGTTACTTGGTCGGTGACACTCGTCAAGGCTGGACCCTGTTGACCGTCATGGCCATCGTCTTTATAGTGATGGCAATGATAACGATGGCGGCGGAACAAGGAGGTAATCCATTATTCACCTCCTTGGGAATTGACCAAACGGCTGACCCCTCGCAAGCTGGCGGTAATATGGAAGGCAAAGAGACTCGTTTTGGCATCGTCTCCTCCGCCTTATTTGCCACCATTACTACCGCCGCTTCCTGTGGTGCCGTCAATGCCATGCACGACTCCTTCACCCCCCTTGGTGGGCTAGTCCCACTGTGGTTGATACAACTGGGGGAAGTGATTTTCGGTGGGGTCGGTGCGGGACTGTATGGAATCTTGATATTTGCGATACTGGCCGTGTTTATCGCAGGACTGATGATTGGTCGCACCCCAGAATATTTGGGAAAAAAGATTGAAGCCTTTGAAATGAAAATGGTTGCCATCATTATTCTAATTACTCCGCTACTGGTGCTGGTGGGAACCGCCATAACCTTGATGATGGCAACGGGTAAAGCAGGTATTTTCAACCCCGGTCAACACGGCTTTACCGAAGTGTTGTACGCCTGGTCATCGGCAGCCAACAACAATGGTAGCGCATTTGCCGGGTTATCTGCTAACACGCCTTTTTACAACATCCTATTAGCTATCGCAATGTGGTTTGGACGTTTCTGGATCATTGTCCCCGTGTTAGCCATTGCCGGTGCATTGGCCGGCAAGAAACGACTAGCCACCACGGCCGGTTCCATGCCTACTCATGGCCTGCTGTTTGTCGTTTTACTCCTCAGTTGCATTATCATTGTGGGCGCCTTAACTTACGTTCCAGCCTTGGCATTGGGACCCGTGGTCGAACATTTGATAATGACAGGGAAGTGAAGCTAATCTGGATAGATGTTGGAGTCCGGAATTTATTCCGTTGGAGTCCGGAATTGATTCCGTTGGAGTCCGGAATTGATTCCGTTGGAGTCCGGAATTGATTCCGTTGGAGTACGGAATTTATTCCGCCTCGCGAAACGGAATAAATTCCGTACTCCAACACCTGAAACGGAATAAATTCCGTACTCCAACACCATTTGCAACACTAACAAAGAAAAGGAACCTATCATGTCCTCTAAACCCAATCAGTCACCCTTTGATACGACCCTGCTAACACCAGCGCTGTTAGATGCGTTTAAAAAACTGGCGCCACAGGTACAAATGACCAACCCAGTGATGTTTGTGGTCTATATCGGTAGCCTCCTAACCACCTTGTTATTCATCCAAGCCTGGGTGGGGAAAGGAGAAGCACCGGCCAGTTTTATTTTCGCTATCACGCTGTGGTTGTGGTTTACCGTGTTCTTTGCCAACTTTGCCGAAGCGATGGCGGAAGGACGTAGCAAGGCCCAGGCCGCGGCGTTGCGCGGTGCCAAAAAGGACGTGCAAGCCAAGAAATTACAAACTCCTAACTATGGAAGTTCCCACATCGTCGTGTCGGGCGTGACGTTGCGTAAAGGGGATGTGGTGCTGGTGGAAACGGGTGACGTCATTCCAGCCGATGGCGAAGTGATTGAAGGAGTCGCATCGGTGGACGAATCCGCCATCACCGGGGAATCGGCACCCGTCATTCGTGAATCAGGAGGAGATTTCAGTGCCGTCACCGGCGGTACCCGAGTGCTATCAGATTGGATAGTAGTACGAGTCAGCGTGAATCCCGGCGAAGCCTTCTTGGACCGCATGATTGCGATGGTGGAAGGTGCCAAACGTCAGAAAACGCCCAACGAAATCGCCCTGACCATTCTACTCGTGGCATTGACCATTATCTTCCTCCTGGCCACTGCTACCCTGCTACCCTTTTCCTTATTCAGTGTGAACACCGCGGGAAGTGGACAACCGATAAGCGTTACCGTACTGGTAGCACTGCTAGTCTGTCTAATTCCAACGACTATTGGTGGTCTCTTATCCGCCATTGGTGTCGCTGGAATGAGTCGCATGATGCAAGCCAATGTCATTGCCACGTCAGGTCGTGCCATCGAAGCGGCGGGGGATGTGGATGTGTTGTTATTGGATAAGACGGGCACCATTACTCTGGGCAACCGCCAAGCGGCGGCATTTTTGCCAGTTCCAGGCGTTTCGGAAGAACAACTGGCCGATGCGGCGCAACTCTCCTCCCTGGCTGACGAAACCCCTGAAGGTCGCAGTATCGTCGTGCTGGCCAAGCAGCAGTTCAATTTGCGCCAGCGAAATATTCAAGCCTTGAATGCCCATTTTGTCCCTTTCACTGCGCATACCCGCATGAGTGGTGTGAACCTGGGGGACCGTCAAATTCGCAAAGGGGCGGTGGATGCTATCCGTAAACATATTAAAGCGCAAGGTCAAACGGCGTCATCCGCAATTATTACTTTGGTGGAGGAGGTAGCGCGGCGCGGCAGTACCCCTATGGTAGTGGCGGATGGTGCGCGTGAATTAGGCGTGGTGGAACTGAAGGACATTATTAAAGGAGGCATCAAGGAACGGTTTGCCGAACTTCGCCAGATGGGCATCAAAACGGTGATGATTACGGGTGACAACCGCTTGACTGCGGCCACCATTGCTGCGGAGGCAGGAGTGGATGACTTTCTAGCCGAAGCCACTCCTGAAACCAAATTGAAATTGATTCGTGGTTATCAAGCAGAGGGACGGTTAGTAGCGATGACAGGCGATGGTACGAACGATGCCCCCGCCCTCGCCCAAGCCGACGTAGCCGTAGCGATGAATACGGGAACACAAGCGGCCAAAGAAGCTGGCAATATGGTTGACCTCGATTCGAATCCGACCAAGTTGATTGAAATTGTTGAAATTGGGAAACAGATGCTGATGACCAGAGGTGCCTTGACGACGTTCAGTATTGCCAACGATGTTGCCAAATATTTTGCCATCATTCCAGCGGCCTTCGCCACCACTTATCCAGCACTTTCCATGCTTAATGTGATGCGACTAGCCACGCCCGCCAGCGCGATTCTCGCCGCTGTCATTTTCAATGCACTGATTATTGTCTTCCTCATTCCGTTAGCCTTGACGGGCGTGAAATACCGGGCACTGGGTGCCGCGACGTTACTCCGGCGCAACTTCTTGATTTATGGTTTAGGAGGACTGATAGTGCCATTTGTGGGAATCAAGCTGATTGATATTTTACTTAGTTCATTAGGTTGGGTATAAAAAATAGAGTTGCCCTCACCCCCGGCCCCTCTCCCAGAGGGAGAGGGGGGAGTTGCCCTCACCCCCGGCCCCTCTCCCAGAGGGAGAGGGGGGAGGGCAAACATATCACCCAC
>JAABRD010000005.1 GCA_011391085.1 Thiotrichaceae bacterium
GGAGGACGCCATCATGACTATAAAATCTTTAACATCGAATTTCCGACCGCAACGGCATGGTTTGAACCTTTAAGGTGCCTGCTGGATTCAGGGTATCAAGGAATTCACAAAGATTATCAGGGCGAAAACCTACAGATACCATTCAAACGGGGACGAAAATCAAAAAACCATCCCAACCCGACATTGACCGCTGAACAGCGGGAATTCAATCGTGAGTTGAGTCGGCAACGAGTCCGGATTGAACATGCCATCAGTGGAATGAAGCGCTTTAACATTTTAGTCGACCGCTGTCGTGGCCGAAAACCAGGTTTGATTGACGAGGTTCTCGTTATGTGTGCAGGTTTCTGGAATCTAAATGTTATCCAGAATGCACTTAAAATTTAAGGTGGTTAAGTCAGTCAACGGTTTACGGTTTTTAGGTATGTTGGTTCAGTTTGTTAATTCCGGACAACTCTAGTTGTGTAATCATCACCCACTAGATTTTTTTAAAACTTGCCTCTATACTATTTTTGTTTTATTATATGCGTTACCACTCACCTTGTGTAAGAAGTGGTAAGAAACTAACTTTCTTTAACAGACACTCATTTTCTGGTAGTGATGCAATCTAGGTAAAATATCATGCAATTTCGCGTCGGTCTGGAACTCTGATTGAGATGATTAAATGAGGACTCTGAACGGAGGCTTGACCAATCAGAGTCCATCTGAAAATCATTCTAATCAGAGTTCAGACAGAGAACCCACATTGCCTCACTACCCATTTTCTTTGGTGCCAAAAGGGCAAACCTTGTTTTCAACAAATAGGAGTGATTACTCAAATGAATAGTACAACCGCAGTCATGACAGAAGAAACAGGCGTCACCGAACAGAATCTCAGTTCCACCCAGGGACGTACTCAAAAAGAACGTGCTATGAGCATTGTCAAGCGGTATACCTTGTTCAGTGCTGGTGTGGGAATTATCCCGCTACCCTTCCTTGACCAAGTGGCGATTGGCGGTCTCTTAGCGAAAATGCTTTATGAACTCACTCAGGTTTATAACGTGAAGTGGTCTGACCACCAAATCAAAATGATAGCCGCGGCTGCGTTAGGCGGTGCGCACGCGCAATGGATACCCTATTATCTTTTGCACTTGCCCAACCTCAATCAAAGTGCCCTGTTCGTGGGAATGACCTTTGCCAGACCTTTGACGGCAGGTGGTTTGGCGTATGCCATCGGGTCGTTGTTTGTCTCTCACTTTGAATCGGGGGCCTGGTTGAGACATAAGGAACCCAAGTTGTTTGGCAACCAACCGGAAGTGCAAATGGCGGGTTAAACTCGATGTTCAAGTTTTTCGGAAGCCCGGCCGGGCTGAAGCCATCTTGAGGTCACTATTCAATCCCCGGCAATCCTTTCACAATCTCCACCGTCTTTATACTCACCGTAATCACTCGCTTAATTAACTGCACAATATATTTCTCCTCTTCTAAACGATTTGGGTCATTGATGATGCCACTGCGTTTATCTTGACGGACTTGATACTGGTCCAGCACCGATTCTAAGGCGGAACGATTTCTCAGATGATACTCAAAGGTTTCAGGGGGTATCCCAATTAAACTCAAAGTATCGTTATAAATCAAGGTCGTCTTATCTTTAGACAACTTCATTTTTTCTACTCGCCAATTCAACGGCGCCTTGGTGACCAACTGTAACGGATATTCAGGTTGCGTCTCATAGTGTAAATGCAAATCGGCTAATTGCTGACCTGCTTTAGCGAAGGCCCAGAAGTCTGAGGTATATGGCATTCTAGGCAATTCGCGTTTCAAATTCGCGGCGTATTTTTCACGATAACCAGGGTGCTGCAAGAGGCCATAGACATAATAGAAAATATCCCACTTAGTAAGTTTATGGTTCTGATAGTGATCGCAAAAGGCTTGTAAGGCCCAATCGGTGAGGTTCTCATAGCGAGTGCTACCGCCTTCAGAATAGGTGTAGAAGGGAAAGCATTGAGTCTTTTCGAGGAAGTCAAGACCAGGAATCATATTCACCATTAGGGTTTGAAAAGGTTTGCCACTGCCTACTCCACTGACACAAATCACTCGATTTTCCAGTTCTGTCGCAGGCGTAGGAAAAATCGCAGGGAAACCATAAACTCGGTCATTAAACATTCTATCAAAATATAGATATGACTGGGTGAAGGGACGATAGAGAGAATGTCTAATTTGTAGTAAATGAAACTCTGCCAGCTTCCCACGTTGAAGGTTAGCTTTTAAACTTTCTCCCCAACTTAATTTCGTGTCTTCATAAGACACCCAATTATCTACCCAGTGCGCGAGTGCCTGTGGATCGGTGGGTTTGGGCAGGACTTGCAACCACTTGAATACTTGTTCGTTATAAGCCTCGATGGTGCGTTGCATATTGGTTGCAAGAAGGGCACGATTAAAATTATAGACCCACGCATCCCGATGTGTCGCAATCCCTAAACTAGATTTTTTAAACAACGTTCCAATCACGTCGTTGGAAGCGGTTTTATTAGCCTTGCAGACCAAAGGTGGCCAGTGTTGAAATTCTGGTTGTAAGCCGTTAGACAACCAAGTATGGTGCGAATCTGGCACCAGCCGTTGCCAAGTAAGGTTCTGTATATGTTGGTGCCTCACGAGATAATCTAATTTTTCCTGTTTACTTAAATGATCACCCACCTGTACATATTGAATCAGTGGCCCAGAATGAGTCGTTTTCTTGACCAATAGATTGATACTGACTCCCACTCGAACTCCAAAAACATTTTGTGCCCCAGGCGTCTTTCTCACATTGCCACCCAAATCCAATAAGTAGATTTTACTAAATGTCTGGGCCAGATGTTCGCGCATTCCATCAAACGCAATATTATCTAAAAAGCCATTGTTAGTGACAAATGCAATAATTCCTTCGGAACTGTCTTTGAGTTTCTCGGTGGCCCAGGCAAACGCCTTCACATAAGGGTCATTCAATTTGCTGACACTGGTCGCTTTCGAGGGTTTTGCATAGTGTTCTTTCACCCACCCATCGACCACGGGGTACTTGCGATTCTTATTATTGTCATTCTCATCTTGTTGGCCGACATGATACGGTGGATTGCCTAAAATCACCAGAATCTTCGCCTTCTTCTGCCGTTCCACCGGTGTGGTCTTCTCATCTGCAAGGAGAGAAGGTTGCTTCTCTTCTACCAATTCAAAGGTGTCCACCAAACTAATTCCTGTAAACGGCAGATATTTCTCAGTCCGTTCATAAAACGCCTGTTCAATATTTGCGCAGGCAAGATAGTAAGGTAGCAACATCACTTCATAGCAATGCAACTCTTCTCGATACTTCTGTTCCAATTGTGACGGGTTAATCTCGTGCAACACCCGCAGGAGAAAATTGCCAGTGCCCACAAAGGGGTCAAGAATATGTACGCCAGGACTCGATAGGGAACATTGAAATTCTTGTTGTAAAATCTCCTCTACCGAGTGAACCATAAACTCCACGATAGGTTGCGGTGTATAGACAATGCCGTATGTATCGGCCACTTTGAGGGCAACACTTTGAAAGAATTTTTCATATCCGACATTGAGAAATTCTTGTTTATGACTATACTCTGACAAGGTTGCAGCAGTTTGTTCGAAGGCCACATAAAAGTTATCAATGCGTTTGAGAAATTCATCACGATTAAAAGATTTAGAGGTCAATTTGGCAACCACTTTCTCAATTTCTTTGGCCAGCCTATTCTGTGTGCGAAACTCTGGATTGTTAAACATCGTCTGAAACAGCCGTTCCGTCAACAAATGTTGCGCTAACATGTCTAAAATGGTAGCATCAGTTAATTTGGGATTGAGGGCGTCACGACACAGGTTACTAAACTGTTCAAAGGCTTTCTTAAATGGTTTATGGGTTGTCAACTGGTCAGTGAGAATCTGCCTTAATGTTATCCCCAAGTCACCTATTTGTTTCTTGAAACGAATCATTGTTGTTTCCCATTGTTGATACGCTGGTGGTTGATAATTAAAGTATAGCTTTGTCAGGAACAGGAACGTCCAGGAGGAGAAAGCGTAGCTTTGGACTCCTGGATTGGACTCCTAGATTGGGTTACTGGAAATGGTACTCCTTAACCATTCACCACCTTTTTAATCATTCCAACAATCTTGTTTTGATCCTCTTCCGTCAAATACGGGTGCATGGGCAAACTCAACACTCGTTGCGCAACCGCTTCGGCCACCGGAAACTGACCCTTACCTAATTCCAGGTAAGCAAAAGCAGGTTGTAAATGTAATGGTGGAGAATAATGTACTGCGGTAGACAGGCCACGTTCCTTCAATTTTTGCTGAACTACGTCACGTTGGTCCACTTCTATCGTATATTGAGAGTAAACGCTAGTATTATGAGAAGCAATCACGGGAACTTTGACTTTGGGAAGACCATTTAGGAGTCGGGTGTAGATTGCACCAACTTTGGCACGATTTTCAATCTCTTTGGAAAAAATCGGCAGTTTAGCCATTAATATACTAGCTTGTAAGGTGTCGAGGCGACCACTCAATCCTATCATACGATAATGTGACTGTTTATCTTGACCATGTACGCGCAGTTGTCTCATCAATACCGCTAACTCGTCATCATCGGTAAAACAAGCCCCTGCGTTACCATACGCGCCCAACGGTTTGGAAGGGAAAAAACTGGTGCAACCAATTGTGGACAAGGCACAAGAGTGACGATTTTTATAAGTTGCCCCAAAACTTTGTCCAGCATCTTCAATCACAGGTAACTTGCGTTCCGAGGCAACCAGTTTAATCAAGTCAAATTCAGCACATTGTCCAAACAAACTAGCAGGGACAATGGCTTTCGTTTTGGGAGTAATGGCCGTTTTCAATAAGAGTGGATTGAGGTTGTAAGTATGCGGATCAATGTCAACAAACACCGGCTTTGCACCTAGTGACACAATCGCTTCTGCGGTTGCCACAAAATTAAACGGTGACGTGATCACTTCGTCCCCGGCCTTCACTCCCACAGCTTTTAAAGCCATTAGTAACGCCTGGCTACCACTGGCCACGGTGACACAATATTTGGTACCCACGTAGGCAGCCAGTTGACTTTCCAACCGTTGCACTTCGGGTCCTGAAATGTATTGACCATGTTTCAAGACGTTGACAAAACTCTTTTCCAGCGCGTGACGCAAGTTAAGTTGCGGAGTAACAAGGTCGATAAGGGGTTGTTCATCTTCATATTGGGCTAACATGGAATACACAGCTTCATGGTCACCCCATTCAATTTCAGGCGGTATCGATTCAAATTTGGGATTGTTGGTCCAAATAATAGTCGTCCCAGGTAACACCGCCGCATCTAAACTCATCAGGGCTTGCGTTTTGTTGCGATGATTCGCAGGAATATCGCGCCAGTGGGCCGCCAGGGAAGAGAGAAATTGTACATTATTGCCGTCTAACCAGGTGGAGAGTGGGTGGTGACGTGCTGGTACAATTTGCGTTTCCAATAACGAGAGGGAACAGCAAGGTATCCAAAAGCGGACCGCGGATTTTTGGAGACGGGTGTAACGATGTTGAATGTCGTTAGGGGTGCGAGACAGTAAGCCTAAGAGGATGTCGTTGTCGAGAATGATATTTAGCATAAAGAGGTTGACAAAGTCGATGGTTTTTTATTTATCAAAGGAAGTCCAAAACAGGTTTTGGACTCCGTTGTCCAAAACGTGTTTTGGACTCCAATCGCTATATTTATTTGTTCTTCCACGCCCGCACCTCATTGTCATTCATCATAGGAATCACCAACAGTTTTTGGTCTGCCACGTAAGCATGGTCAGCAGAACCTGGTTTCAATTCCATGACCAGATGGGCGTTGCCTTTGGCATCCAAGTGAAACAGTTTGCCTACCATCCAGTCGGTGGCATAGTATCCACCCGTGCCATCTGCTTCCAGACCGTCCAGATTACCCACGGGTTTGTCAGCACCGAGTGAAGCAATTTTTTGGTCGGCAAAGGTGACCATTTTCAGATGACCTGCGGTAGTGGTCTCAAATCCTTGGGTACGAATCCCCCAACTGGCTATAACCAGACGTTGATCTTCGGCTAACAAACCATTGGGACTCAGGAGGTCAGGACTTCTTACCCATTCCCCAAATTTGCCGGCACACAGACAGTAAATGGTATTGTCAAGCATGTCGGAAACATACACGTTGCCATTTTTATCGGCAGTGACATCGTTGAGGAATTTGGCGTCTTTCGCGACATGACGTTGGATGACTTTACCTTGGTTGATGTCAATAGCCACCAGACCGTCGACATCTGAGACGTATAAGGTGTCACCGACAATGGCCATGCCCTTGGGGGCATTGAGGCCGTCCTGGACCCACACTTTTTTCAGCAATTTACCGTCAAGGGAGACGATAGACAGGTATCCTTTACCGTCTTTTTCAGGTGGGTTGCCTTGGACATTGGAGACGTATAAACGTGCCCGGTTGGCGTCATATTTGACCGATTCCGGTTGGGCAAACCCCTCGGTGAGGGTCCAGGCGGGACTGAAACTAGGGGAGATTGACGAAGGTTCGGTAGCCATGGTGGTGCTACTGTTCACCGTAAGTACGAATAAAGCTGATAAAGCTGACAAGCAGATGGATGATTTTTTTAACATGGTATTTTCTCCTGTTGTGGATTGATATAGTGATATTCTTCTACTTTTGTATCATTTATTCTTCCCTTGTAGGGTGGATACGCGCAGCGAAATCCACCCTACATTATTAAATAATAATCGTACCATGGATAAAGAATCTCACTATAAATATCCAGGAGTTCAAAGCGCAGCTTTGCCAGGTCACGGACAAAGCTGCGCTTTGGACTCCTGGAGTATGGTAAGAAACTAAGTTTCTTAAAGAAACTTAGTTTCTGTTGTACCGTTGGAGTATAGTAAGAAACTAAGTTTCTTAAAGAAACTTAGTTTCTGTTGTACCGTTGAGTCAGGTTTACCGTTCTTCTCCTCCTGCTGGTTCCGTTTTCACTGTGTTGGCAACCTTTGAATTGTCACCCACGGAGGTCTCCGAACGTTTGCGCCGACTATTGCGCCGGTTGCGGCGTACGTTCCCACTTGGACGGTTCAGAGGTACGCTCTTTTTAGGGGGTTCTGTGGTAATTGTTTTGTCCAATGATAAATCTGTGGTCAACACGATTTTCTTAGGCGCAGGCGCAGTGGTTGCGACAGGCTGGGCAATTTTTTGTGAAGGTGGCGGTGGTGGAACGGGTAACGGAGTCGTTGCCACGTTCTCTGAAGTTGCAACCGGGGTAGCTTCAGAAGACTTTGACAGTGGCGACGTTGGCGACGTTTCCAAAATTTCCTTGCCACTAAATAGGTTGCCTAAAATCCGCTGAAAGAGGCCCGATTTCTTGGGAGAAAATTCGGTCTCCGGCGGCTTTATTTGAGTAGTCGGTGGCACAGTATGAACCACATTCTTCACAGCCGGTTCTTGTTCAGTTTCCGGGGCCGTTGGCTTTCGATAGTTGTCTATCAAATGAGTATCCCCTGGGGGTTCAATCAACTGGAAACTGGGTTTTTCCGTGGTAGCTTCTTTGTCCTTCTTGTCATCAAACCGCACCCGTTGCACTTCATAAGTAGGGGTGTGCATATTCGGATTAGGGATGATGACAATATTAATGAGTTGTCGTTCCTCAATTTCACGCACGGCTTGCCGTTTCTCATTGAGCAAAAAGGTAGCCACTTCCACGGGTACTTGGGCAATCACCCGTGCGGTTTTTTCTTTCATGGCTTCTTCTTCCATGAGGCGTAAAATGGACAATGATAAGGAGTCCACACTGCGCAAACTGCCGTGTCCATGACATCTAGGACATACGATGCGGCTGGATTCTTCCAGCGACGGGCGCAGGCGTTGACGTGACATTTCTAGCAGACCGAAGCGCGAAATGCGTCCCACTTGAACCCGTGCCCGGTCCATTTTGAGGGCCTCTTTCAGGCGGTTTTCTACTTCCCGTTGATTGCGGTGACTTAGCATGTCAATAAAGTCAATGACAACCAGTCCTCCCAAATCACGTAAGCGTAGTTGACGCGCAATTTCTTCGACGGCCTCTAAATTGGTATTGAGGGCAGTTTCTTCAATGTCAACACCTTTCGTGGCCCGGGCCGAGTTGATGTCGATAGCCAATAAGGCTTCGGTATGGTCAAGCACAATGGCACCTCCAGAGGGGAGTTTCACCTCGCGTTGAAATGCCGATTCGATTTGGCTTTCAATCTGGAAGCGAGTGAACAAGGGCACATTGTCGCGATACAGCCGCACTTTATCCAAGTGGTGTGGCATCACTTGCCGCATAAATTCATTGGCTTCGCGGTAAATCTCTTCATCGTCGACCAAAATCTCGCCAATGTCTTCGCGTAAATAGTCACGAATGGCCCGAATGATGACGTTACTTTCTTGGTAAATGAGAAAGGGTGCCGCATGTTTGGCGGCGGAAGCCTCAATTGCTTGCCATAATTGTAAGAGATATTCTAAATCCCATTTCAGTTCCTCGGACGTTTTATTGACGCCGGCGGTACGTAAAATAACGCCCATCCCGTCAGGAATTTCTAGGGAACTTAACACTTCTCGCGCTTCGCTACGGTCATCCCCTTCAATGCGCCGTGACACGCCGCCGGCCCGTGGGTTATTGGGCATCAATACCAAATAACGGCCCGCTAAACTGATGAACGTGGTCAACGCGGCCCCCTTGGCGCCACGTTCTTCTTTATCCACCTGAACGATTAACTCTTGTCCCTCCTTGAGAACATCTTTGATATTTAGGCGCGATAAGGAGATAGGGGGAGACACTTCTCCATTGGCACCGCTGCCGTATCTAAAGTAACCCCGGGAGACATCTTTCAGTGGCAAAAAGCCATGGCGTTCTGCGCCAAAATCAATGAAAGCAGCTTCCAAACTAGGTTCGATACGGGTAATTCGTCCTTTATAAATATTGGACTTGGTTTGTTTCCTGGCGGCCATTTCAATATCAAAATTGTAAAGTTTTTGGCCGTCAACCATAGCAACACGTAATTCTTCTGGTTGTGTTGCATTAATAAGTATTCTCTTCATAAGGTCTGTTATCCTTAGATTAGAGTAAAAATGCCCTTCCGTTTCAACTTGGAGTTTGGGTTTTCGCTGTTGGAGGTTTCGCCGTTGGCAATGGGATGTTGAACTATTTTTTTTCTTTTTTGACCCTTCCAAACTGCGTTTCTCCAAAATCGATCCAAATGAAAAAGATGTTGGGCTGTGATACCTTGTTAGGCATAAAAGGTAACGAAACTAGGTTATTTTTCTTACCAGTGTCTTTACACGATTGGTATAAAGTTTTGTTACCGCGCCTGACATGAGGGGGGTGGAAATAGCCAGAGTTAGGTTAAAGTAAAGCCTGGGGTAAGGCGGATATGTTTTGATCCACACTACGGGTTTTTTGAAGTCGCATACGACGACGCAAATTTTCTAAACCTAATTAGGACTTACGCACTCACCCCACCCCACCCCACCCCACCCCGCACACGGGGAGGGAGTCATTCCCCCCCGCACACGGGGGAGAGTCATTCCCCCCGCGTGCGGGGGGCTAGGGGGGGTGTCAACTCAACGAGTTACAAAAACAGTTGCGTAAGTCCTGACCTAAAAGTAATGTTGCGGTTCAACCTAAGTTAAGGTCATCAAAAATAGGCCATTGACTATGATAAAACCCTCTAGCCTTCATTCCAAACCCACATTTGCGTTCCTGCACAAACACATTTATACTTTCCTCCCACTTGTCATACCAAAACTATATAGAAAATCTGCTATTTAGCTATCCTTTGAGAAACTGGTTTTTTTTCCAAAAGCTCAATTTCTACTGGCTTATTAGTGGGTTAGCCAATCCTTTAAATTGCTGATTTATTGGCAGATTCTATTTTGTCGAATGGTATCACTCTACTATAACAAGTCTATTTTTTTATCCGCGTCTCCAAAAACTTATTGCCAGCAAATATATTAAATTGAGGTTATCTTGCCACTATGGAATCATCACCCTTGAAAAATACCTACGCCCCAGTTACCTTCTCAGAAATCACGGCGGATCAGGCTGGGCAACGAATTGACAATTTTTTACATACATACCTCAAAGGCGTGCCAAAAAGCCATATTTACCGCATTTTGCGTACTGGAGAAGTACGAATTAATAAGGGTCGTGTCAAACCCACTTACCGCCTGCAAGAAGGTGACCAATTGCGCTTGCCACCGGTGCAACATGAGGCACCGACGCCCCAGCCCCGTCTCAGTCAAGTACAAGAATTGGCCGGCCTGATTTTGTATGAAGATGCCAATCTCATGGTCCTAGACAAACCTGCGGGTCTGGCGGTACATGGCGGCAGTGGTCTCAGTTTTGGCGTAATTGAAGGATTACGCGCCTTATACCCGAAATTGTCTCATTTAGAACTCGTTCACCGTTTAGACCGTGACACCTCTGGCTGTTTGATGATTGCTAAAAAACACAGTATATTAAGGAGTTTGCATGAACTACTCCGCCAGGGTCAAATCCACAAACAATATCTAGCTTTGGTACAAGGCCGCTGGAATCCGCGTTTGACGATAGTAGAGACCAACTTGCAGAAAAATTTTTTACAATCGGGAGAACGTCTTGTGCGCGTTCACGCGGAGGGTAAGCCCTCACAAACCCAGTTTACCATTGAACGGCAATTTGATACAACTACTTTATTGCAAGTTCACCCGTTGACGGGGCGCACCCATCAAATTCGGGTGCATACCGCGCACTTGGGGCATCCCATTGCGGGAGACGTGAAATATGGGAATGACGCATTTAATCAAGAAATGCGTCAATACACCTTGACACGTTTATTTTTACATGCCAGTCAACTAGAAATCCATCTGCCAGGTCGAGACCGTTTAACCGTGCAGGCGCCGTTACCAGTGAATTTGCAAAGGGTATTACGAAAAATAGTGGATAATGGGTAGTGGAGAGTGGATAATGGAGAGTGGACAACGGATAGTGGATAGTGGATAACGGAGAGTGGAGAATGAATCAAGCTGGACTGGAGGTTTTAGTCACAATACCATTAAGTTAAGAAAAAAAGCCACTGATATTAATCGATAGGTGGACTAGAGGCTTCAGCCGGTGGGGGGCAGAAGATAATTGAAATCGCCATGCCCCCCACCGGCTAAAGCCTCTAGTCCCGCGCTATTGACATTCCACTCCAACATATTATTTCTCACTATCTGTTATCCATTAAAACCACTATCCACTATACACTAAAACCACTATCCACTATCCGTTATCCACTAAAACCACTATCCACTAAAACTATCATCCATTACTTACAAATATGCACAACAACCGAACCACAATCACCCAGTTTATTATTGAAGAACAACGCCAAATCAAAGGTGCAACGGGCGACTTCACCGCGTTGCTAAATGACATTGTGACTGCCTGCAAAGTCATTTCCAATTTGGTCAACAAAGGCGCCCTCGTAGGCGTCCTGGGAAGTGCCGATACTAGCAATGTTCAAGGCGAAACCCAGAAGAAGTTGGATATTATTTCCAATGAAGTGTTCATCAAATCCAACGAATGGGCCGGACACGTCGCGGCGATGGGTTCTGAAGAGATGGACGAGGTTTATCAAATTCCAGCCCAGTATCCACGCGGTAAATACCTATTGTTGTTTGATCCCCTCGATGGTTCTTCTAACATTGACGTGAATGTCTCCGTCGGCACGATTTTCTCCATTTTGCGTTGTCCTGATGGCGTCGAAAATCCCGTCGAGAAAGACTTCTTGCAACCTGGCACCAAACAAATCTGTGCCGGTTATGCCCTGTATGGGCCTTCTACCATGATGGTCTTGACCACCGGCAGAGGAGTGAATGGTTTTACGCTGGACCAGAATATTGGTGAATTTATTCTCAGTCACCCGAATTTGAGGATTGCTGAGGAGACGGTCGAGTTTGCCATCAATATGTCTAACTCGCGGTTTTGGGAACCGCCCGTCAAGCGGTATATTGAGGAATGCTTGGCAGGCAAAACGGGGGCACGAGGGAAGGATTTCAACATGCGGTGGATTGCTTCCATGGTGGCCGAAGTTCATCGCATTTTAGCGCGTGGGGGCGTGTTTATGTATCCTCTGGACAGCAAATCCAAAGACAAAGGTGGCCGCTTGCGGTTACTGTATGAAGCCAATCCGATGTCTTTCATTATTGAACAAGCGGGCGGCGTGAGTACCACAGGTCGGGAACGGATTATGGACATTCAGCCGTCGAATTTGCATCAACGGGTGCCTGTCATCTTGGGATCCAAACAAGAAGTGGAACGGATGATAGGGTATCATCGGGAAATGGGCTAAGGAAAAATCCACTTAACTATCGGAGTCCAAAACATGTTTTGGACTCCTTTTGGACTCCTTGCATCTAAAGCCTCCACTCCAGCATGTCTCAAGCGGTTTACCATTATCCCTGTAATATTATCCCAGATTTAACTTACCTCCTCCCACACTAACCGTTCCAACCCTATCGCCACCACCGCAAAGACTTTTAACCGTAACTTCTCCCCATACGTCTCCCTCAACGTTTGCCGATACCGTTGCAATTGTTCCCGTGCCTCTGTCAACTGCACTTGACAACGTTGTTTTAAGTCCGCCACCGTCATCTGTTTTACCGCTTCACCAGTCAATTTCGTTTCTTCAGGCAACTTGGCTTGTTTCAAATTGACAAACTTAAATTCAAATAAAAAATCCCATAACCGATATTGTCGCATGGTAGGACGTATTATCATGGTCAAGTCGGCATAACCACGTTGCAAAGCAGTTTCGGAATCCATGACATAAAACACGTCGTTAAATAACAGAGTCAGAAAAGCCATCTTCAAAGTTAATTCCTTGGCGGTAGCGTAATCACGGTTATCTAACACTTTGAAATAACGTTGTTCAATAAACTCACAGACCGGTTGCACGTCGCCCGTTTGATAAAACGTTTGGGCCAGGGGCACTACTTCATTAGTTTGGTCTGGTAAAAAACGTTCGAGTAGTTGTTCGACATACAATTTGCGCACCACTAAATTGGGGATAGCTAACCTCAACTGGCCAAATTCCGTGCGCCCCGCTTGCGTCAAGATGCCAAAGTAATACAGCAAAGAAATAATCAATGCCGTGGCTTGTGAGGGTCTGAGAAATTCTTCTACTCCAAAGCGATCCGCTAATTCTGGCAAACTTAACGGTGGGTGTTCCCCCAACGCGGTGAAGAGGATTTGGTCACCCTGTGGTAATTGCGATAAATAAGTCAATTTATGACGGTCCATCACCAAATTATGGTCCAACATCTTCGTCGGCGGTTGACAATTCTTCTGCAAATGTTTCAAATAATACAACGCCAAGGTTGGATTATAAATAGATTCCTGACTACTTTCACTAAAACGATAGCCGTTATAAAACTGTCGCATGATGTCCAACGCCTCCGTAACCTTCTCAGCAGACCATTGACACTCTTCCCCAAGTTGAGTTAACACGCAAGCCAATTCACTTTCTGTAAAGCCACATAACGCCTGAAATTCGCGTTCTAAATAAATATTTTCCGCCACATTATACCCACTGGTCAGGTCAGTGAGTATCACAGGGGAGATACCAGTGAGAAACACGCGGTCCAACCCACGACCTGCACTAGCAGATTTGACCACTTTTAAAACCGCTTTCAAGGCACTTTCGCCCATCCGTAATGCCGTCTCCCGCCCGACCGTGGTATTGGCAGGGGCCATCATCAATTCATTGGCAAAGTTATCGTATTCGTCAATTAGCAAATACAGTTTCCGTGACGTGGTCTGCACCGCCACTAGCAAGGATTCAAACGAATACATCGCGTTGTGGCGATCAATTTCAATGGGTTCGGCAATGAGAGATTGATAATGTTTGGCAAAGGACTTGATACAGTTATTCAAATGATCATGCAAATTTCTTTGAATATCCGCCGTCTCACCTTCCGGCTTGACCGCGGAGAAATCCCATTTCAAGACGAAATACTGGTTATGTTTCGGCGTCGGTTGTTTGCCAATGGCCAAGTGACCAAACAATTTCTCAAACTGATCTGCTTTGGCAACATCATAGTAATTCTCTAGCATAGACAACAGCAGACTTTTGCCAAAGCGGCGGGGGCGTAAAAATAGCAATTGTTCACCCGCTTCTTCGAGGGCAGGAAGTAAGTGAGTGCGGTCCACATAAAAATAATTGTCCGTAACGAGTTTAGCAAAATCGCTGATGCCATACGGAAATTTTAACATCTGAGTGCTCCTCTTAAATTTGTGTTTGGGGAAAATTTAGCACTAGCAACCTTCCCGTTGGACTAGAGGCTTCCGCCGGAGGCTGGCCAGCCTCCGGCGGAAGCCTCTAGTCCTCCGTTGGCCACCCGGCGAAAGCCTCAATGTCATTCAGTTAAGGTAGGGTGCGTCCTACGCACCATTTTGAAAACTGCATTGTTCCTGTATCAGCCACCGATAAGCACACCTTGAAACAGCGTATTTGGGAAGAAATAATGGCGTCTCTTAACCAGTCTAAGCAGAGTGCGAAGAGACCCAACTTAGTTTCACCAGAAGAGTTTGAGAAGTTGGTGGAGGAGATTATCATGTCGATGAGGTCGAAGTTGGTTTAATTTTCGGTAGTGATGCAATCTGGGTGATATGTTTCCCCTCACCTTAGGCCCCTCTCTCAGAGGGCGTGGGGAGAAAACCATTGGTGCCGCCTGTCTCCCCACGCCCGTAGGGGATTGCCCATGATGGGGACCAGGCTTCTGCCAAAATTTAGCCACTCAATCGTTGCTTCACTTTGGTACTGACGACCTGCATATCCGCCCGTCCTTGAAGCCGCGGTTTGAGGAGGCCCATGACTTTGCCCATGTCTTTAGGGGAACTGGCGCCACTTTCGGTTACCGCACTGTCAATGAGTGCTACCAATTCGGTGTCACTCAAAGGTTGTGGCATGTAGGTTTGTATCAACTTGATTTCAAAGGCTTCTTGGTCAGCCAAATCTTGACGATGGGCTTGTTCATATTGCGATTGTGAATCACGTCGTTGCTTTATCATCTTCTCTAAGATGGTAATCACTTGCGCGTCGTCTAAGGCAGGAATGCGTTCGTCAATCTCCTTTTGTTTAATTGCTGCCAGAATTAAACGGATGGTACCTAAGCGTTGCTTCTCCTGCGCACGCATGGCGGATTTCATATCTTCTTGGATTTGTTCTCTTAAGGAAGGCATAGTTTTATTTAGTGGATAGTGAATGAATGTGGAGTTTATTTAAAACATTTTTCAATCCAATCTTTAAAGGCTAGAACGTAAGGGTGTTGCATGTCTAACAAACCTTCCTCAATGACGCCGCTAAGAAATTGAGTAGGCTTGGTTTGCCAAGCTAACCAGGTGTAAGCACTCGCTTTAGAAAGGCGATGATTAGCAAATAATTTTAGTTCTATCTCGTCTAATTCTCGTAAACAGCTATCTGCACAATTTTTTAAAGTGTGCTGGTCATAAAGAGGACGTGATAATAAAGGAGAATCCCATTTCGCACAGGCCAATACCAAATCTTCTAAACAGCCATCATCTCGGTGATTAGGCATTAACCAGAATCCTATTCTTAGAGAATCGTCGGCATTGGAAAACACTTCGCCCTGGTTAAGAGTCTTAGTGGCGGGAATCGCTATTCCCGAAAATTCCATGATTTCTTTTAAATCCTGATTGATAAGTTGTGACCAACGGTTGTTGAAACCGGCATGGTCTTGTGCTGGAGAATCGGCATTCGCAACTATACCAAGACGTTTGATATGACCGCCACGGATACCCTCGATATAATCGGACTTTGACAGGGAACAACGCAAACTATTCACCCCCCTTTGGGTTCAACCTCAATTCCAAGCCGCAAGTTGTAAACTTTTAACAAGGAATGAATAAAACATCCATCCACTTCACCTTCAACAAGCAAGATTTTCTCGTTAGACATTTCTTATCGTACCTCTAGTTCTGCTTGAGTAACTCTTCCCAATTTTTCACCGTTATATTCAGTGGCAATGACTCGCCCCTTATCACGAATTCCCATGCTACGACCCAGACGGAATAAGAAAATTTCCGCCGGTTCAGAAACGGTAGTCGGTTCAGAAGCCGTCCTAGAAGTCTGTTCTTCCTGAAAAGTCTCAAAGGCCTGTGGCAAAGATTTGACGCAATCCCAGCTATGGGTAGTGGCAAACACTTGCACATCCAATGCCGTGGCCAGTTCTATCAGTAATTTCCACCATACCGCCGGTTGGATGCTGTAATGTAACCCATTTTCAAATTCATCTATGAATAGAAAACCGCCCCTGACATTGGTGAGAGACAAGACCAGTTGCAGAAGTCTTGACATGCCCTCTCCTGACCGTTTTAAGGGTACCAATCGGTCATTTCCGATATTGATAAACGGGACTTCCTCAATGAAATTTTTCTTCTTGATGGGCTTGAAGGTCAAACCTTCTACTTTGGGGTCGATAATTCCTAACGCTTCGATCACACGTTTACTCGAAGAAGTTGCCGAGATTTCATTCCACATCATCCGCAATTCAGGATTGGGCAACAGATCGGTGGGTACATAACGATAAGGAACTGTGATATTATGTTTTTCCAACCAGTCATCACCCATTTCATAGTCTTCTTCGTCAAATGTGCGATAATCTACCCATACGTTAAAGATTCCCGGCGGATTCAGTTGGTCGCGCACCGTAGGTTCATTAAGACGACTATTCGTCGCTTCGATTTTAAACGCTTGTCGGACCCCACTGTATTTGGAAACGTCTTGATAGTCCACTTCAATTTTGCGGCGATTTAACAGACGACGAAACAGGCTTTTCTCATCATCGCCATGGTCGCTGGTGGAAGGGTCTTCCAAAACGAAATAGGTATATTTCATGGTCAAGTAGTCATCTTGGTCGATGCTACCAATGGAAATGGTCGTTTTTCCCTCCTTTGGGGACGAATTATCGGGAAAGAATCCTTCAAACCACAGTGGGCCCGTTTCATCATGGATTTCCAGTAATTCTTTCAATAACTTAGGAGAACCTGCGGTGGCGTAAATCCGCAAGGCTTCTAATACGGTGCTTTTGCCAGAATTGTTGCGACCCACCAGTAAGTTAATTCGTCCTAAACGGTTAAATTCGAGGTTTTCAAACAGACGAAAATTTTTGATTCTAAGGTTCTTGAGTATCATAAAACTGTCATCGGCGATTCAGGAACCCAAAGCGTCGCTTTGCCAGGTGACAAAGCGACGCTTTGGACCCCTGGGTTTAGGATATATTCAGAAGTTCAGGAGTCCAAAGCGTGACTTTGTCCGGACAAAGCGTAGCAAAGTACCCCTGAGATATAAGGTGCAATTAGTGGGTGCGTTCTCTGCATGTGACGTCGGTTCGACGCACTTTTTTCAGATGGCGTTTCACGGCCGCGGCAGCTTTCCGTTTGCGGATAGAGGTCGGTTTTTCGTAAAACTCACGACGGTGGACTTCGGCTAAGATGCCGGCTTTTTCACAAGCACGTTTGAAACGACGAATGGCAATCTCAAAGGGTTCATTTTCTTTAACACGAATTTGGGGCATTGAAAAGTGTACCTCCTTCTCTTTAAGAGAATCAGTAAAAGTTTAAAAAAGTTGTAAGTGAATTTTCCATGATAATTTATGGAATACTAAAAAGTCAAGTCCTTTATTTCGACTCTTGGTCTTTCAACAATATCGGCCAAGCTGCCCGCAAATAAATTAGCATTGACCATAAGGTTAAAATTGCCGCAACATACAATGAGATATAGCCTATCTCATAGATGGGCAGCCCAAACAGCGGATCTCGATAGAGTAACATCAACAAGGCAGTCATCTGGGCGCCAGTTTTAATTTTGCCCAAGGTTGACACGGCCACCGTCGTCCGTTGTCCAATTTCTGCCATCCATTCCCGCAATGCAGAAATAGTTATCTCGCGTCCCACAATAATGGCCGCAGGAATGGCCATCCAGGGACTGGGATTGGCCTGTACTAATAAAACAAGGGCGACTGCAACAATCAGTTTATCTGCCACGGGATCCAGAAACGCACCAAAAGCGGAGGTTTGTTCCCATTTTCTGGCTAAATAACCATCAAACCAATCCGTGATAGCTGCCAGTGCAAAGACCGTTGTCACCAATATATTTGCCCATTTGATGGGTAAATAAATGGGTAAATAAAATACTATGACCAATACAGGAATCAAAGCAATTCGCAAAAAAGTCAGTAGGTTAGGTATTTTACTCATTGAGAAAGTTGATAGCAAGAAAAAGTAAGGCTAACTGTTATAACACAGGGAATTTGCAGTATACCATTTATCGTCTATTTATTCCTAACTTATCTTACATAAAGGTGGTAAAAAACGAAGTTTCGGAAAGCAAACTTAGTTTCTGTGGTATCCATGCCACCATCGAGAAACTAAGTTTCTTCATAAGTTTCTTCAAGTGAATGTTGGTGGATACGCTTCGCTTAATCCACCCTACATGAAATACCAGGTTTGTTATGCACAGGTACTTAGTTTCTGTTTCCCTGAAAATATTCATAAATCCTCTGCGCTAACTTCCTCTCAATCCCCGGCACACTCGCTAAATCTTCTACCCCCGCCCGTGCCACTCCTTCTAAACCACCAAAATGACTCAATAACAACTGCCTACGCTTTGCCCCAATTCCTTCAATCTGTTCTAACACCGAAATGCGTCGCTTCAAAGTCCGTTGCTTACGGTGGGCCGTGATAGCAAAACGGTGGGCTTCATCCCGAATCTGTTGAATCAGCAAGAGGGCCGGCGAATCTTTGGGCAACTGCAATGGTTTGGCGTCAAGAGATAAAATCAACGTTTCTAAACCCACTTTACGTCCCGGTCCTTTGGCCACGCCAAGGATTCGTATCTTGGGCAACCATTGTAACTCCGCTAACACCGTCTGGGCAACTTTGACTTGTCCTTTGCCCCCATCAATCAACAAAATGTCTGGGCACTGGGACTGTTCCATCTTACTATAATGTCGATGCAACGCTTGATGCAACGCGGCATAGTCATCCCCGGGGGTGATATTGTCAATATTGAAGCGACGATACGCACGTCGACAATGACCTGTTTCATCAAAGACGACACAAGAAGCTACCGTCGCTTCCCCTTGCGTGTGACTGACATCGAAACCTTCAATGCGGTGCGGTAACTCTGTCAAATTCAACAAAGTAGCCAGGGCCGTCAACCGTTCATAATACTGTTGCGGTTGTCGTTGTGCCAAACTCGCCTTGGCATTTTCCAATGCCATTTCTAGCCACCGCGCCCGAGTGCCGCGAACTTTGGAATGTATCACCACCGAACGTTGAGATTGGGTACGAATCACTTCCGCCAACAAGACCATCTCCTCCACGTCCTGATTGAGAATAATCTCATCAGGTATTTCTTGTGGTTCCAACCCTAAATAGTATTGAGGTAAAAAAGCTGCCAAGAGAGTCGCTTCATTCACTTCCTGACCCAGTTGTGGAAAGAACGCCCGACTCCCCAATTGTTGCCCTTCGCGCACTTTCAACACTTGCACACAACCTCCCCGATTATCGGTCCTCCCCGATTCCAACAGGGCGACTACCACATCCACATTTCCCTTTTCGGTACTGACATACTGATGTTCTTGAACCTTCTTCAAATCCTTAATCTGATCCCGATACTTGGCCGCCTTCTCATAGTCCAAGGCACTTGCTGCCGACTGCATTTTGGCCACTAACCTATCCATAATCGCGGGACTTTTACCTGCTAAAAACCAAACTGCATGTTGTACCTCCTCCTGATAACTGGCTTCGTCAATCAACCCCACACAAGGCGCACTACAACGTTGAATTTGATATTGCAAACAAGGGCGTGACCGATGGCGAAAAAACCGGTCTCCACAGTTCCTCAGTAAAAATAATTTTTGTAACAACTGGAGACTGTGATATAACGATTTCGCATCTGCATACGGCCCCAAATATTGCCCCTGACCACGTCTTGCCCCGCGTTGAACCGTCAATCGTGGAAACGGATGGTTTGATACATAAAGATAAGGATAACTTTTATCATCTCGTAATAAAATATTGTAACGTGGCTGATGCACTTTGATGAGATGATTTTCCAATAACAACGCCTCCCCTTCGGTATGCGTCACCGTCACTTCAATATTTGCAATATGCGTCACCAACGCCTGCGTTTTAACTGATAAATTAGCAGGCGTCTGAAAATAACTGGCCACTCGATTTTTCAACTGCCGCGCTTTGCCGACATATAAAACTTTGCCGGCGGGGTCTAACATACAATAGACGCCGGGTTTGAGAGGCAACGTGGCTAGAAAAGTGTTGGGATTGAAGGGAGTTGGAGAATGAATCATCATGTGACGGAAGTTAAGAATTGTCAAAGTAGCGGTTAGTTTATCATACCCCAATCAGGGGGACATATCCTCAATGTCATTAAGTTAAGAAATAAAGGTCTCCTCAAAATTAACATACAGGTGGACTAGAGGCTTTAGCCGGCCCACCGGCTGAAGCCTCTAGTCCTCCAACATTTCGCGGCGGGACTAGAGGCTTCAGCCGGTGACAGGCACTGTCATTCTGAAACCTCCCCCCATTCTTCCCTTATCCACTTCCCCAACACCGGGATAGCCAACTTTCCGTCTGCCGTTATCAAGCAACGCCGGGTCAACCAGAGACGTTGCTGTTTAGTTAATTCTATGGTATCACCGCCTGCGAGTTTTTGCAAGACTTCGTTGGAAATGGCAGTCGCGGCATCCTTAGCCGCATGGCTAAAATAATAGTTTGCTTCGGTCAAGACCGTGTATTCCACTGGGTCAAGGTCCGTTAGGTCGGCTTGTTGCCGCTTCTGGTCGTTTAAATATTGCACCAAAACAGAACCATACATTTGTAACAGATAAGGCAACCCGCCCGTCCGTTTAACTATCTCTTCGGCGATGGGGATAGAAATCGCGTCTTTAGGAAACTCAGGAATGGGGCAACTTAATAAGTCTAAGGCGGTGGATTTATCTAAATGGGCTACTCGCACTTCTCGTAGATTGATAAAATGGTCACTCCAGACGTTATTTAATTCATCAAAAGTAGCGGCACCAGAGACTAATAAACGAACCTGGCGACGATGTTGAATGGTGGCCCGAAACAGTCCCATCAGTTTTAATAAGTCGTTGCGGTCCCCAGGGAAAGAGGTTTCCAGGCGTTCAAATTCATCGATACAAATCAAAATCCGTCGGTTTCCGGCGAGAGTGTCTAACTGCTTCAACCATTCACTACCGGCCTCAAAGGGCGTACCGTCAGGAAGAGGAGGAAGGTCTAAACGGCGGTCCCGGCGGGCTTGTTCCTGGGCACGTTGGGCTAAGGCTTTAAAGAAACCAGCAGGGGAGTCGCACGGGTTATCTTGTAAATCAAAAAAGATGCACACCGCATCCGGTAACAGGGTTGGTAACATGTTTAACAACGACGTTTTGCCACACCGCCGCGGGCCGAGAAGGGCAATAGAATTTCGTTGTTGGGGGTCGGTCAGTAAGGCTTCAATTCTTTTGGCCAAGTCCGTCCGTCCTTTAAAGACTTCTCGACCTTCTTCGGGGGTCAAGGGATTGCCAGCCCGGAAGGGATTCGGCAATAGATGACGGGCGCATTCTGTGGCTTGTTGGTGTTGGGTTGTCAACAGGGTTTGGAGGCGAGGGAATAGCATCGTTTTTAAGTGTTGGGCTAGGGGTGAAGTGTCATTTAACAGTTGATTTTCTAAAGATTGACGGGCCTTTTTAGCATTGTCTAAGTGTTGTAATTGATGATAAGGAAACGTGGTTTGTTGGGCCGAGTACAGATAACGGGCCACCTCACGAATGGCTAATAAGGGGGAGGTGGCCCCTTCCACACCCGTTAACCAAAAGCCTTGCAATTCCATCATAGAAGCAAATTGCTGTTGTGCCAATTGGTTCGCCAATTCTTGGGCTTGTAAATAGCCTAATGCGGCTTGGCCAGCGCGTCGTTGGCCAGGGGCAATGGCACACGCGGCTATTACTCGTTTCGCTAACTGAGGGTCAGTTTGGGCACCTAAAATGATGTGTGAAGTTAAGAAAAAATGCGGGAGGTAGCTAAGGTCGTGGTACAGGACTGGTACGCGGTGTAAAGTGGGTCTGCCTAAGTGGTTATGGAGTAGGTAGCAAGTGAGTTGCCAGAGGATTTCCAAAGGGTAAAAGGGGAGACGGAAGAAAAAGGGAATGAATGCCACGCCGAATGCCACGCCGTATAACACGCCTCCTGCCACGCCGAATGCCACGCCGACTGCCACGCCGACTGCCACGCCGTATAACACGCCTCCTGCCACGCCTCCTGCCACGCCTCCTGCCACGCCGAATGCCACGCCTCCTGCCACGCCTCCTGCCACGCCGAATGCCACGCCGACTGCCACGCCGACTGCCACGCCGACTGCCACGCCGACTGCCGCCACGCCTCCTGCCACGCCTCCTGCCACGCCGACTGCCACGCCGACTGCCACGCCGACTGCCACGCCTCCTGCCCATATTTCAAAGTCTATAGGATACCCTAAGAGAAAAGATATATCAATGACCAGCAATGAGAAGATAATAGATAGCAGAGGGGTGGCCCAAAATAATAACTTCAACAGGTGCTTGACATATTGGCGTTTGAGAGGTCGTGCTTCTTTCGCAAACCAGAGTTTCCAAATGGGTGCGTCTGGTTTGTCTATACCATAGCCTGTTAACAGACGATAGAGGGTGATGGGCTGCATGAAGAATAGCCAGAGGAGGTGGAAAGAACGAGGGAATGCGGGGGTGGGGGTTATGGTGGGGGGAGTTGAGTGAGTCATAGTTAGGGGTTGAGGTTAGGTTAGGGGATAGTAATAGATTCAGTGCGATTCGTTTAGGACTGGCGGTCCTTAAAGGACTGCCAGTCCTGTGACAGTTTAACTCGATTCATGTTGTCGTTCTAACAACGCTTTCAAACGGGCCAATTCCATTTCAGCCGCTTGGGCCCGCCGTTCTGCTTCGAAACGCGCTTGTTCTGCGTCCTGGCGGGCGTGGGCTTCGATTTTGGCACATTGTTCCGCTTCGAAGCGTGCCTGTTCCGCATCCTGGCGGGCGTAAGTTTCCGCAGTAGCATGTTGTTCCGCTTCCAAACGGGCCTGTTCGGCATCCAGACGGGCTTGGACCTCCATTTGCGCCCGCTGTTCCGCCTCCCGTCGCGCCTGTGCCTCCAACAGTTGACTTTCCTGTCCCGTCAACACCAACTGTTTATCGGCAGATCGCCAACGTAACCAATGTTCTGTGGCGCCTTTGTAATGTCCTTGCCACAAGGTCAACTCCAACCCCACCTTGGTCAACCGTTTATCGACTCGTTCAACGTAAGCGGTGCCATACAGTTCATACAACCGTAAAACCTGCTTACTCAAGCGATTGGTGGGGTCGAAAATCACATAGTAACACACGCCCAGACGGGCATACTCTCGTAACTTGGTAGTGGCCTCCCCACCCCGTTTATCCGAGACGATTTCAACTACGATGTCTGGCGGCTTCCCGTACTTCCACAGATAATAAGAATGGTTGGACTTTTTCAACAATCCTTCCGTCGGCGCCTGAACATCCAAACTGACTAACACATCTGGCACCAAGGGCGGTAAATGTTTGGCCGAAAATAATCCGACATTGGCCATTGCCAAAAAGGGACGGTCGGTCCAGTGGAAACTATAGAGAGAATCAGTCAACAAATGTTGTTGTTTTTCCGCAAAGAGACTGTCCAAGGGTTCATCATCCTCCGTGATTAAATGTTCCAGGTCGGCGTCAGCGTCCACCCGGAACGGTTTTAGAATAGGTAAAGAATGGGCTAGTGACATATTCACCTCCAAAGGTTTTGAAAATGGGGTCGTGAGACCATCTGAGTGGTGACTCAGGATTGGCAGTCCTTTGAGGACGGCCAGTCCTGACATATTATCCACCATTCTCCGAGTTAAACAAAGTCTCGCGAACGCGATTGTTGAGTTTGTTATTATCCCGGTGCTTCCTGACGCCCTAACAACGCCCTCAAGCGGGCGAGTTCGGCCTCGGCAGCTAATCGCGCCTCCGCTTCTGCTTCTGCCCGGCGTTCCGCCTCGAGGCGGGCGTGGGATTCCGCTTTGGCACGTTGTTCCGCCACGAGATGCGCCTGTTCCGCCTCGAGGCGGGCGTGGGATTCCATTTGGAACTGTTGTTCCGCCTCCCGTCGCGCCTGCGCCTCCAACTGGCGGCCCTGGGCTTCCGCTTGGGCCCGTTGTTCCGCCACGAGATGCGCCTGTTCCGCGTTCTGGCGGGCGTGGGCCTCCGCGTGGGCACGTTGTTCCGCCACGAGATGCGCCTGTTCCGCGTTCTGGCGGCCCTGGGCTTCCGCTTGGGCCCGTTGTTCCGCCTCGATATGCGCCTGTTCCGCGTCCTGGCGGGCGTGGGATTCCATTTGGAACTGTTGTTCCGCCTCCCGTCGCGCCTGCGCCTCCAACTGGCGGCCCTGGGCTTCCGCTTGGGCCCGTTGTTCCGCCACGAGATGCGCCTGTTCCGCGTTCTGGCGGGCGTGGGATTCCGCTTGGGCCCGTTGTTCCGCCTCCTGGCGGGCGTAAGTTTCCGCAGTAGCATGTTGTTCCGCTTCCAAACGGGCTTGTTCGGCATCCAGGCGGGCTTGAACCTCCATTTGCGCCCGCTGTTCCGCTTCCTGTCGCGCCTGCGCCTCCAACAGTTGACTTTCCTGTCCCGTCAACACCAACTGTTTAGCCGTAGTCCGCCAACGTAACCAACATTCTGTGGCGCCTTTGTAAGGTCCCTGCCACAAGGTCAATTCCAATCCGACTTTGGTCAACCGTTTATCAACTCGTTCCACGTAAGCGGTGCCATACAGTTCATACAACCGCAAGACCTGTTTGCCTAAGCGGTGAGTGGGGTCGAAAATCACATAGTAACACACGCCCAGACGGGCATACTCTCGTAACTTGGTAGTGGCCTCCCCACCCCGTTTATCCGAGACAATTTCAACTACGATGTCTGGCGGCTTCCCGTACTTCCACAGATAATAAGAATGGTTGGACTTTTTCAACAGTCCTTCCGTCGGGGCTTGAACATCTAAACTGACTAACACATCTGGCACCCAGGGTGGCAAATGTTTGTCAGAAAACAAGCCGACATTGGCCATTGCCAAAAAGGGACGGTCGGTCCAGTGGAAACTATAAAGAGAGTCAGTCAACAAATGTTGTTGTTTTTCGGCAAAGAGACTATCCAAGGGTTCATCATCCTCCGTGATTAAATCTTCCAGGTCGGCGTCATCGTCCTCCCGGAACGGTTTTAGAATAGGTAAAGAATGGGCTAGTGACATATTCACCTCCAAAGGTTTTGAAATGAGTATTAAGATTTGGTGGTGTTATAGTAGTAATGGTAAAGTTTTTCGGCTAAAGCCTTTACTTCAGTGCCACCGGCTAAAGCCTCTACTCCAGTATTCTTACTGGTTTACCATTACCATTCATTGCAACACTACCGCGTTTTTTGTTCCTCCAACCAAGTTTTTAACACTTTCCCTAACAACTGCCCGTCTTCCGTCACGAGACCACGTACTCGTAAACTCTTTTGAGTAGCCAGTGAACCGGTCAAACAATTGTGCAGTTCTTGTTTCTCCTTATCATTTAACAACTCCCAAAGGTGGCGGAAGTTTTTGGCAGCCTCCATTTGAAAACCATCTAAAGCGACGGTGACGTTGCCTTCGGCATCTTGTAAATGACGCCCTAACAGTTGTAAATAAAACGGATGCAACCCCGCCCATTCCCGTAGCAACTGCGCCTCCTCTGCCGAAAAACGTCCCCAACGGATTATCTTCGCCGCCGCTTCTGGTTCTAACAAACCTAACCATTTCAGGGTGAGACGGTTTTCAAAAGGGGAGGTATTGGTATGATACTTCTTATAAACAATATCAATTTCTTGATGTGTCGCAAATATCCAAACCACCCGACCTAACATCCCCCGTAACCGTTCAAAGAACCGTTCTGGGAAGTGTTCAATGAAATCTTCCGCCTCATCGACTAACACCAGCGGCGGAAATTGCGTTTGCGACTTGATCACATCCGCCCACGCGGAGAGAATATCGGCGGCCCCTTCAGCATCGTCAACGCCTTGCTTATTGGTTATCTTGTTGATAAAAACGGAGAGACTATTAGCAGGCTGGCCTTGTCCATCCAGAAAAATCACAACTCGCTTGGGCCATCGCGACTGAACCTGTTGTTGCCAAGTGAGGAGAATGGAGGTTTTCCCAATGCGTCGATCTCCAACCAGTGAAATACTTTCACGTTTATCCAACGCCTCCTCCAGTTGACGAAGGAGATTGTCACGTCCCACAAAATGCGGCGGGACGACGGGGGTCCAGGGAGTGTAGGGAGAATGGCGTTTTAGGCGGCCAGTTATCAGGATAATCAAACCAAGGAATAGACAAGTAATCGCGATTCCTTGTAGAACATGACCAATTTTAAAGTCAAAAGCGAGTAAAATGCTGACGATGGTACCAATGGCGGTAAGGACTAAGGCAATATCGTTGCGGAGTTGTGGTTCGTTCAGTTTTTCAAGTAGTAGCATAAATAAAGAATGTGGAATTGATAACGTTTGACGAGGATATAATGAAATTTCTCTATCATTATACCATACCCATTTGGAACGTAATAACAATTATTGCGTCTTGTACCTTCTTTAAAAGAAACTTAGTGAAGAATGTTACCCCAATAACATTTTTCGCATCAACAATTCCGTCTGTCCTGGCACGACCAAATCGTCTAATTGTCCCACTTGGGTGAAACCCATTTTTTGATAGAACCGTTGACCCGCGTGATTAAAGGCGGAAACCAATGTCCAGAGGTTACGGGAGGAGGCTTGTTGAGCTTCTGCGGCTAACCATTGTATCACTTGTTGCCCAATTCCTCTGCCTTGTTGAGAAGGGTAAATAGCTAACAATTCCAAATAGGCGCCGCGCAAACAGGGGTAGCGGATGCAAACCGTTCCCTCGATTTGTTCGTCAACCGTGATGACAAATTTAGAGAGGACGGGGTCTGGACGACGTAGATAGTTTGCCAAGGTTTCCGCAGAATAATTTAACGTTTGCCAGGGTGGCATCTGTGCCAACGTGTCGGCCACTTGGGTGGCTTCTGCTGAAGCAAATTCGCGTAGAATACAAGAATTAAGTGGGTAGTGAGGTTGTTTAAAGGGATGAAACATGGTTAAGTTTTCGTTGTAAAATTTACACAAGGACACCAAAGAAACTCAGTTTCTTAAAGAAACTGAGTTTCTGATAATCTGTACGATTCCTTCTGGGACGCAATAATGCTTATTGCGTTCCAGAGGAGAGGTCGCAATAATGCTTATTGCGTTCCAGAAGAGATAACAGGGGAAGTCAAGGTAGGAATCGCGACGACCGTGACAGGTGATGAGTCTCCTAGATAGGTGTTTAGGATAGTCAATACTCTTCCCAACGCGCCGCGATTCTGTTGCACAAATTGTCTTCCCTTCGCACCCATCTCGCGCCGTTGAGTCTTATCTCCCAATAGCATTTTCAAGGCGGTGGCCAATTCGACAAAGTTGTTGACTTGATAGGCCACTCCCTCTTCCCAAAGGCGACGGCTGATGTGGGCGCATTCAAAGGTATAAGGTCCCACAAGAATGGGAAGACCGACGGCGGCAGGTTCCATTAGGTTATGTCCTCCAATGGGAACTAAACTGCCACCGACAAAGGCGACATCACAAGCGGCGTAGATATAAGGGAGTTCTCCCATTGTGTCACCAATATAAATGTCGGTCTGGGAAGTACACATTCTCCCTTCACTACGACGAACGGTGACAAAACCGCGTTGTTTGCATAAAGTTGTAACACGGTTAAATCTTTCCGGATGACGTGGTACTAAGACTAGTAGCAAATGCTTGAAGTGACGCTTGACTTGGAGAAATGCAGCGAGAATTTGTTCTTCTTCACCTTCATGGGTGCTGGCCGCTATCCAAATGAGGCGGTCTGTGCCCCATTGTTGACGTAAGGACTCCACTTGTTCCGAGAGATTAGCAGGCAAGCGGGAGTCAAATTTGAGATTACCAGTGATTTGTACTTGGTCAGCAGTAGCCCCCAGGCTGAGAAAACGATTCGCATCTGCTTCGGTTTGAGCCGCTATGACGGTGAGACAATTTAACATTTGACGCATAAAACCGCTAATCTTTCGGTATCCCGCGGCAGAGGGGACGGAAAGTCGGGCATTGAGGAGAAGAACTGGGATTTTCCTTCGTTGACAGGCAAACAGTAAATTAGGCCACAGTTCTGTTTCCATCAGAATAGCCAGTTGTGGTTGCACTTGGTTTAAAAAACGTGTCACGGCACCAGGCAAGTCATAAGGTAAATAGAAGTGTGACACGCTGTTACCAAACAGGTCTTGAACCCGTTTTGACCCCGTGGGCGTCATGGTAGTGATTAACAGAGGGTGCCTTGGGTAACGTTTTTGCAACTCTTGAATTAAGGTAAGGGAGGCTTGCACCTCGCCTACGGAAACAGCATGAATCCAGATGGTAGGCGTTGCCGGCAGAGGTGGGAAATAGCCGAAACGTTCAGACCAACGTTGCCAATAAGCAGGTGCCCGGAACCCTCGCCACAGGAGGCGTAAGAGGATGAAGGGAAGGAGGAGGTAAAAGAGAATGGTGTAAAGGGTACGCATGTTGTGAATGGAAAATGGTGCTAATAATGTAATATGGAAACAGGCATCGTTGGACTAGAGGCTTTAGGTGGAGTAGAGGCTTTAGCCGGGTGGACTAGAGGCTTCAGCCAGGTGGACTAGAGGCTTTAGCCGGAGGGGGGCAGAACAGAATTGAAATCGCAGTGCCCCCCTCCGGCTAAAGCCTCTAGTCCACCTGTCTCCGGCTAAAGCCTCTAGTCCACCTGTCTCCGGCTAAAGCCTCTAGTCCACCTGTCTCCGGCTAAAGCCTCTAGTCCACCTGTCGATTCATTTCGGGGGCTTTTTTCCTTAACTGAAAGGCATTTCCTACAGGTTTCAGTGAGTTATATTTACAACTCCCGCCCCAATGCTTGTGCCAACGGCCGTAATTCATTCACTAACGCCGTCAACTCCTCTGGCGTCAAGGCTTGGTCCGCATCACACCACGCTTCGCAAGGCGTGGGGTGCATCTCTACCAACAAGCCGTCGGCGCCGGCGGCAATTGCGGCTTTTGATAACGCTGATACTAACCAGGCTTTGCCTCCTGCATGGCTGGGGTCCACGATGACGGGGAGATGGGTTTCTTTTTTCAACCAGGGAATCGCGGTGACATCCAACATATTCCGATAGGCGGTTTCAAAACTACGGACGCCTCGTTCACATAAGATGATGTTATGATTACCTCCGGCGGCAATGTATTCGGCTGACATCAACCATTCAGAAACCGTTGCACATAAGCCACGTTTTAAGATCACGGGGGTATGAATTTTGCCGACTTCTTTGAGTAAATCAAAGTTCTGCATATTCCGAGTGCCGATTTGTATCATATCCACCTGATGTTCCAAAAAAGTGTCCAACATCCGCACATCCATCAATTCTGTAACGATGGGTAAACGGTACTTATCTGCCGCTTTCCGAAACATGTCTAATCCTTCCACTCCCTTGCCTTGGAACGCATACGGACTGGTCCGCGGTTTAAACGCACCTCCGCGCATGAGACGACAACCGGCCTGGGTCACGCCTTGGGCGGATAAATCCATTTGCGTCTGGGTTTCCACGGAACAGGGACCGCCAATCACCTGTATGGTCTTCCCACCCAATGGGACGCCTTTAATGTTAATCACGGTGTCTGCTTCATGCCACTCGCGTGCCACAATTTTATAGGGTTTGACCACTCGAATGACATCTTCCACCCCTGGCAAGGCTTGCAACGTCTCCTTTTGTATTTTCCGTTCATCCCCAATGGCGCCCACGATGGTTCTTTCCACGCCGCGGGACACATGGGCTTGTAAGCCTAACGACTCTAATTTGACTTCCACACTTCGAACTTCCTCATCAGTCACATGAGAGTGCATGATAATAATCATAATTTTTTTTACCTAGCTTATAGACAATGAATAATGAATAATGAATAATGGGGGTTGCTAAGGCTGGAGTGGAGGCTTTAGCCGGGGACGTGCCAACCCCACCGGCTGAAGCCTCTAGTCCAGCATAATTGTTCTATTATTCATTATTCATTACCCAATGGTCAACTGGCAACTTATTCACACTGTTTTCCTCGACATGGATGGGACTTTATTGGACCTCCGATTTGATAATCAATTTTGGTTGTATCATCTCCCCCAACGGTATGCTGAAAAGTATAATCTCCCTTTTGAGGAAGCGAAAGCCACGCTTCTGTCTCGTTATAAAAGTCAAGTCGGGACTTTGCAATGGTATTGCGTCGACTACTGGAGTACCGAATTTAATATGGACGTGGCAGCCCTGAAACAGGAACTTGCCCATTTGATTGCGTTACGTCCTCACGCTAGCGAGTTTTTGCACGCGCTTCGGGCTTACCCAAAACGGATTGTGTTAGTCACCAATGCCCATCAGAAGAGTCTCGCCCTCAAGATGGAATATACTCAAATTGCCCATTTGTTTGATCGTCTAATTTGTACCCATGACCTGGGTATTCCCAAAGAGGTGCCCGGCTTTTGGGAAAAATTGCAACAGGTTGAACCGTTCAATCCGGCGCATACGTTGTTGATTGATGACAGTTTACCTATTTTACAGTCGGCAGCTAATTACGGCATTGCATACCTCCTGGGAATCTCGCAACCCGATACGCAAGCCCTACCAAAAGAGACGGGGGAGTTTAAGGCCATTCGGAGTTTTCTGGAAATTATGCCTTAATGAAGGTATTCAGCATCTCCAGGAGTTCTTCGCGGTGCTTTGTGCGTGACAAAGCGACACTTTGAACTCCTGGTTGATGTTCCCTTCATGATACTATACTAAATCTTGTAAAGTGGGTTCTTGTGACCGCACTTGGTTCACGTTGATCAATTTTGCCCCCATTGGGTTGCTGTTGTCAATTTTGGCAATCACACACCAATTACCTACGGTGGAGGCAGTCAGTGGAACTTCCACTTCTTTACCACTATCCGTTTGCAACGTCACTCGTCCATCGTAACTGGCAAAATTGGCTTGTGGCTTATTGAAGATGTTGACGGCAATCAGTACCACTTCCAATTCGTTGAGGTCTGCAATGCGCAAATTCTCCTGATTTTGACCGCCTTTGTCACCTACGCCGGCATCTTTATCTAAAGCCATCCAGGGGAAATCTTTCAAAGTTCCCCGTGATCCAAAATAGATTTTGCCTTCTTGGGAAGGTCTGACACCTCCCCAGCCAAAAAAGCTGCCCCGCGGTGTGACTGATGACTTCGCCCGATAAAAGGCATAGAAGTCCAGGTCCACAGGGGCAGTCCAGGATAACGTGGCTAAGATATTGTTGAGGGGAATATCAGCACTTTCTCCTGTTTGTTTCAGAATGACTTTTTGTTTGAGTTCCATAAGTGATTAATTAGTGATTTGTAGAACCGTAGGGTGGATTAAGCGTAGCGTATTCACCAATATTGAAAACGGCTGGTGGATACGCTACGCTTAATCCACCCTACAGAACTACAGAACGGCTGGGCTTGCGCTTCTGGGAATGGCCAAAAATGATTCATTTTATACTTCCTTATGGCTAGTTAGTTTGGCGTAGTTGGGGGCTGAGATGTTTACCCTCACCCCCGGCCCCTCTCCTTCTGGGAGAGGGGCCGGGGGTGAGGGTGACGATCTCACACGACTTCCAAAATACTGTGACACATCTGTTCTAACAGCACACTTTTATCACTTAAGCCCGCTTCCACCACCGCTAATGGCATCCCATATACGACACAACTCTCCTCCGCTTCTGTAAATATCATTCCTCCCTGAGATTTAATCCAAGCCGCCCCTTGTTTTCCATCCGACCCCATGCCCGTCATCACTATCCCTAGCACCCGATTTCGAAACACATCGGCAGCCGTTTGAAACAAAACATCCACCGCCGGGCGATGCGGCGTGTTGGAAGGACTGAAATCCAGATGGGTAGTCACAATCCCCGTGATCGGGTTTCGCACAATTTTTAGATGTCGGCCGGCTGGGGCAAGCAGTGCCACTCCCGCTTGTAACTCTAATCCTTCCTGCGCTTCCATGACGGTTAATGCTGAAATTTCATTGAGTTTTTCCGCGTACAGTCTGGTATAGCCCACAGGCATGTGTAACACCATGGCTATCGGCACCGGCAAATCCACCGGCAATTGGGGAATCAAATAACGCAACGCTTGCGGTCCGCCAGTGGAAATTCCTAAGACGATAATATCTGCACGTCTCGTTTTGGAAGAGGTTGCTGTTATCGGTCGTATGACTGGTTTACATTGTAGCGGTGACTTAGGAGGGGCATTTAAATGGCTAACATCCACATTCGCGGCCGCTTTCACCTTGGCAATTAACTCTTCGGTAATCTCCAGAATCTTGTCGGTCGCCAACGAAGTTGGTTTCCGTACAAAATCAATCGCCCCCAAATCCAGTGCTTCTAACACACGTTCGCTACTTTCACTGGTGATGCTAACAATAACCACTCGTACCGGTTTTTTCACCATCTGTTGGCGCAAAAAACCTACCCCATCGAGGCGTGGCATGACAATGTCTAACGTTATCACATCAGGATTCAGTTGGTTAACCAATTCGATGGCTTCCATGCCATCACAGGCGGCCCCGACCACTTCAATGAAGGGACTCCGGGATAGTATTTTTTTCATGACTTTGCGTATATACGCGGAATCGTCCACCACTAATACTCGTATGACTTTATCCATGATGTTTCATTTTTAATTGTTGGTTGTCGGAATCCGTAGCACCAGTGTAGGGTGGATACGCTTCGCTTAATCCACCCTACTATTTGGTATCCACCTAATTTCTCACCGCTTCACATACACAAACGTCCCTTTCACTTCTTGCAGTTCAAAATTCGTGGTTATCTTCAATAGCGACTCGGCTGCCCCTACAAATAGATACCCTGGGGTGGGCATGTATTCAAAAAAATGTTGCACAGTTTTGCGAATCACCTCTTCTGGAAAGTAGATGAAGACATTGCGACAGTAAATAAAGTGTGCTGTTGCTAACGACGCTACGTCTGCTTTTAAAGTAAGATTCGCCGTCGTCCATTTGACTCGTTGCTGAATGTGAGACGCGATTCGCCACAGACCACCTTCATCAGGCACAAAGTATTTGTCTCGTAAATTCATTGGCAAATTCCGTAAGGAATAGGGACGATATAGACCTTTTTTCGTTTTGTCAATGGTGCTGGCACTGATGTCGCTGGCGATAATTTCAATCCAGGCACGGTCAAACCATCCCGCTTCCGAAATGGCCATCGCAATACTCAAGGGTTCTTCTCCTGTCGAACACGCGGCACTCCAAATTCGTAGGGGACCTCTAGGCAGACTAGACAGATATTGAGGTAACAAGACCTCTACCAAGGCGGTTAACTGGTCGTGTTCTCGCCAAAAAAAGGTCTCTGGAACACGTAATGTATCTATCAGTAGGCGCCATTCTGCTTCTGCGGTGGTGTCATATTTGAGGAGGTAATAATAGTCCAAAAATGAAAAAAAACCTCTGTCAACCACCAATGACGACAGTTTGTCTTCTAACAAATCACGTTTGTTATTGTGATAAAATAAGCCGGTACGTTCAAGAATTAAATCTCGCAATATCGTAAATTCGGCTTCAGATAATTTGGGTTTGTCTGTACCAGAACGCATAAAATTTATTTTCGATGGTTACATTTTCGGGGGGCGCAGTTGGAGTACGGAATTTATTCCGCCGCTGTTGGAGTACGGAATTTATTCCGCCGCTGTTGGAGTACGGAATTTATTCCGCTGTCTGAAACGGAATAAATTCCGTACTCCAACAGCGGAATAAATTCCGTACTCCAACGGCCAACGGCCAACGGCTAACGGCCAACGGCGTCGCTTTGAACTCCTGGTCTAAAAAAATTAGGCCCGTTTTAAGATGTTCTGGGCGGCCCTGCGCACTGCCAAATTGGGATCATTACTGGCCAGTTCTTGAAGTTGTGGTTTAGCACTGTCCAGGTCTAAGCGTCCTAATGCCGTCACCGTCGCTAACCGCACGGACGCTTCCTTGTCAGTCAACGCAATAATTAATTGCCGAGTCGCCTTAGGATGTTTAATGCGTGACAAGGTGTCCACGATGGCCGACCTGACGCCGACATGTTCATGGGACAAGCCATTCTCTAACCAATCAATCTGTGGAGAACCCAATGCAGACAAGACACGAATGCAGGCTTCTCGTCGTTTTGGATTAGCCGTCAAAGCGATGAGGGCCTGAATGGCAACCGGGGTGGCGATATGGGCGAGTGCTTCAATGGCCGCTTGAACCAATTGGTTCTGTTCCTCAGTGGCAACGACTTGCGCCAGGGCCGCGACCGCTTCTCCTTCTCGATGTTGTCCTAAGGCCCGAATGGCGTCGAGTTGTCGTGATAGGTATGAAGAACGCAGGGTTGCCAACAACGGTGGCAGTGCGGCCGAATGCGGAATGTGTCCCAATGCTTGTAATGCCGCTGCCGCCAAATCGGTTTCTGCCACTTGACTTAAGCGGGTCAGTGTGCCAATGGCTTGTACCTCCCCAAGTTGTCCTAACGCTTCTATCGCAGCCAAACGCACTTGATTGGCTTCGTCATACTGGGCCATCTGTACTAACACTTTCCAGGCGTCCGTGGCTTTATGAGAACCTAACGCCCGCGCTGCAAAATAGCGCACCCAAGCGTCGCTATCATTCAAGGCACTGCGACGCAAATAGGTTATCACACTCTGGTGGTCAATTTCTGCCAAGGCCCGGGCCGCGGCGGCACGTATTCTGGGGGTATCCTGTTCCAAAGCGTCGGCTAAAATGGGTATGATGCGGTCTTCTTGTTTTTCAAAATAAGGCAAACTTTCAATTACGGCTTGTCGAACACTTTCATGAGGGTCATGTACATGTGTTAACAGTAATTCTAAACTCTCAGGATAACCAATATAGCCAAGAATCTTAGCGGCGGATTCGCGCACGTAAGGGTTACTCTCTTGCAAGAGGATGATTGCACGGTTTTTCATCTCCGGATGGTTCAGAGAACTTAATGCGGCCACTGCGGCTTGACGCACCGCCGTGACCGGATGCCCTAAAAAGGTCAGCAAAGATTCAAACGCTTGTGGGTCTCCAATTTTAGATAAAGCATTGGCGGTCGCAATAATTAATGCTTCGTCTTCTTCCACCTGTAAAATGCGCGTCATCGCTGGCACTGCGCGTCTGTCTCCCAAACGTTCTAACACGGTGAGGGCCGCCAGACGAGTTTCCAGATTGGTGCCTTGGAGTTGTTCAATCAACAAATCGACGACTCGGGTACTATAACGGGTTAAGGCTTTGATAACTTCTCGTTGTATCGTTGGCTTCCCTAATAATTGGGTGAGGGCGCGTTCGACCACATCTCCTTCTAGCCATCCTAATAACAGCGCCAAGGCCCTTAATTCTCTATCTTTGGCAGAATGGAGGGCCGTCAACAAATTTTGCATTCCTGGCGCCGTCATAAACTGGCAGGTGAGGTCTGCAATATGATTGCCTTCGTTGAAAAATTCTTCATAACGGTCAAACAGTGTCGCAATCGCACAGGCAATCGTAATGGTGGGCGTATCCTGTTGATTTAATAGCGTCGCCAGGGGTTCTATTGCGGTCTCATTGCCCAATACACCAATGACCTCGATGGTCGGGTCACGTAACAGTTCATCCTCTAGCAAGGGAATCAAACGTGGCAGAATACTAGGGTCACTAATACGTTTTAAGGCGTCTAGGGCCGGAAAAGCTAAAAAGAAATCGCCTGATTCTGTTATCGTCGCCAACAATTGGATGGCTTCTACCGCCTGTAACTTACCTAATGCTTCAACCGCATTATAACGGACGTTTTGGTTTTCATCATTGAGTAGTTCCATTAAAGCGGGAATAGCGCGTCGGTCCTGTTGGTCGCCTAAAGCGAGGACGACGTAGCCACGCAAATCAGGGTCAGGTATTTGTAACAGTTCTGTCAGGGGACCGATAATGTCTCCTTTCATTTGCGTGAGGGCTTTTAAGGCACTATTCAACACACTCATATCGTGATGTTGGTCACGAATTTTGCGCACCAGCGTAGTGACGGCATCGGCCCCTCCAGATTGGATAATATTTTCAACGGCAACTTGCCGCACTCGCCAACTTTCATCGCCCAAGGCTTCTACCAGTTTATCGGCATTGTGGCCGGGTTCGTTCTGTTTAGCCAGAGATTGCGCGGCACGCACCCGGAGGGATTCGTCAGTGCTTTTCAGTTGGCTGGATAATTCTTGCAGTTCGTGTTCGCGGTCTAACTGAGGCGTGACGTCCTCCACGGTGACAATCGTACCGACGATTCCATTTGCTTCTCGCAACGGTGCAATCGTGACTTGTTGCTGCATATACTCAAAGCGTTTTGAGTAAGTGCGTGGTAAGCAAGGAATCAAGTAGGGATAAGCGGGTGGAGAAAATTTTTCCAAGCCGCCGCCGCTGAGTACCCGTTGAAAGTGGTCTTGTTGTCCGCGTGCTGGTATTTCTGGAAAAATGTCCAGCAGGTTAATATCACGCACCACGTCAGCGGTCAAGCCCGTGACACCCGCCAACCAGCTATCCCAAGAACGAATCTTGAGGGTGACGTCGGTGGTGAAAATACCAATTGTTTGTTCGGTGTGGTTCATAACTAATCATAGTGAATAATGAATAATGAATAATTGCTTCCTTCCGGCTGAAGCCTGTAGCCTGTAGGGTGGATTAAGCGAAGCGTATCCACCATTCGGATTGTTAAGCATGGAAGGTGGATACGCTTCGCTTAATCCACCCTACTCAGGCTGGGTGGTGGATACGCTTCGCTTGATCCACCCTACCTTAACTTAGGCTGGGTGGTGGATACGCTTCGCTTAATCCACCCTACTTTAACTATATTAACTTAGGCTTCTGCCGTGGATAACGCCGTAATTTCTTCCACAGTCAGTCCCGTCGTCTCCACAATCAACGCTAACTCAAGTCTTTTAGCCAACATGCTGGCCGCGATAGCTTTGGCCTTTTGTTGTTCTCCCTCTTCGCGTCCCTCTTCGCGTCCCTCTTCGCGTCCCTCTTCGCGTCCCTCTTCGCGTCCCTCTTCGCGTCCCTCTTCGCGTCCCTCCAGTCGCCCCTCTTCAATGGCCCCCCGTGCATCTTGGGCTTTCATCCCCCAATATTCATAAACATCCAATTCTCCAGGCGTCCAGCGGAAGCGATTGGCCACCTCATAAGCCGTGTGTAACGCAGGGTCATTCACATGATCTGGAATGACCTCCAAATCTTCCGCATGTTTAATAAAGTAAACCCATTTCTCCAACAGCGTTTGAAGCTGGTTGACCTCCTTGGTGAACTTGGGCAGTTCGAGGAAATGGAACTCAAAATCATTGAGGTTTTGTTTCTGAGTTTCGGTGTTGAGAATGAGATGATGAGTCAAGTAGTGTTCACCGTCAAATTCATTGAAATCCAAAATGCCAATGAAGATGACCGGTCGGAGTCTGGGATACTGGTGACCACGTTCTAATCGCGAGATATAACTCTTGGCCACGTAGTAGGCAAATCGTTTCCGAACGTAGGTGACTTTCTCCATTTGCATTTCGATGATGAAGGTGGTGCCACGTTTGTCTTTGGCCCGCACATCCAGCAACGAGGTCTTCAGGCGACTGAGTTTCGGCGAGAGATAGGGATTCAAGATATGCAAATCCACAATTTCTTTATCGCCCTGCCATCCTAACACGGCATTGAGAAACGAGATTAAAATTTCTTTCTTTTTCTGGTTGCCAAAAATTTTTTTGAAGGCAACGTCGTTTTTTGGGTTGACAAATTTCATAATGAGTTAAACCACGATTATGGAGTCCAAAACCTGTTTTGGACTCCAACGATTAAGGAGTCCAAAACAGGTTTTGGACAACGATTAAGGAGTCCAAAACAGGTTTTGGACAACGATTAAGGGGCTTATCCCTCCACCCGCTTCAGCAACCCCATCAACGTTTCTACCTGTTCTACCAAATTGCCTGCGGTCCGCCGTGATTCTCTTACGTCACTGGCATATTTGGTCATAATTTCTGTCATGGTGAAGAATGATTTGAGGAGACGTTCTCCAATGACCGAATGTTCGCGATTGGTACGGGTTATCACGGCAATCTGTTTGGACACATTTTGCGTGGCTACCGTCATGTCTTCCACACCGCGGGTTTGTTCACGCATCGATTTGGCCACTTGCAGGGCTTGTTGGCGCATGGATTCGACTGCTTTGGTAATTTGGTCCGCCGCTACCGATTGTTCAGTCATCGCCCTGTTCACGTTCTCCACCTGCCGTGACAGCAGGTTAGCCTGTTCTAACACCTTGCCACCAAAATTGACCTGTTCTGTCAGTGACCGGGAAGTGCTAGTGGCGCCTTTGCGCATCATTTCCACCGCTTGGGTGATTTGTTGGGCTGCTTTCGCTTGTTCATTCGTGGCCTTGTTCACTTGGTTAGCCAAGGTAGCAGTATTTTGGGCCGCTTTGATAATGTCCCGCGCCGCACGAGTTTGTTCATTCATGGCCTGGGTCGTTTGTTGGGCAATTTTACGCATTTCGCGCACCGTTTGCACCAAGGTTTCTACCGTTCGAACCTGTTCGGCAGTGGCTGAAGAAACTTGTTTGGCTTGCATCGCGGTGTTGTTAATGGCTTCTACAACCTGTTGTCCTAAAGCCATCTGTTCATTGCTGGCCGTGGTAATTTTACCGACAAAACCGACCGTGTTGTTAATCCCGGTTAAAATATTCTTGAGACCCGCTAATCCGTCTTCCGCTAAACGCCCACTGTCTTCGGCGATTCGTTGACCTTCGTTAGAAGTGGCAATCGCTTCACTGACCACATCTTGCAAAGATTTTATAATGGTCGCAATTTCTGCGGTCGCCTGGGCGGAACGGTCGGCAAGATTGCGAATTTCTTGGGCGACCACTGCAAAACCGCGTCCTGCTTCACCGGCCCGGGCCGCCTCAATCGAGGCGTTGAGGGACAATAAATTGGTGCGTTCGGCAATGAGGTTAATGGTGTCAACAATCCCTGTAATCTCGTCGGCCCGTTTGCCCATTTGTTTGATGACGGTAGCTGATTGAGTGACCGAATCACGTACTCGTCCCAAACCATGAATCGCTTTTTCTACCGCGGCCCCCCCTTCTTCTGCATCCCGGGCGGCACGTTGCACCGATTCCTCGGTCTGCCTAGACAAGTCGGCTACCAAACGAATGGTCCGGTCCAATTGATTCACACTGCTGGCAGCCTTGTTGGCGGTGTCAGTGATGTCCACGGCATTTTTAGCGACACCTTGGAGGGACCTCCCCATTTCTTCGATGCTGGTAGAATTTTGTTCTACCATCGCCACGAGATTTTCGGTGATACCGCCGACTTGTTCAATGGAAGAGGCCATTTGATTGATAGCCGTGGTACTTTGATTCGCCGAGGCACTCAAGTCATCGGCATTACTGGCCACCCCCTGAATGGAACGTCCCAGTTCCTCAATACTGGCGGCAGCTTCATCGACGGCAGAAGCCAAATTTTCGGTATCTTTGCCAACATTCTTGGTACCCTCTGCCATTTGGGCGATTAAACTGGTCGCCTGCGTCGCTGCCGAGGACATGTCTTGCGTCATTCTGGCGACGCTTTGAATGGAGGCGGTGGTTTCTTGGATAGAGGCCGCACTTTGGGTAATCGCAGTAGAAAGGTCAGTCGCATTTTTATTGACCTCTTCAATAGAAGCGGTCATTTCGTTAGCCGAGGAGACCAATTCTTCTATCGAGGTCGCCACCGAATCCGCTTGAGAAGCCGTTTCTTTCAACGAGGCCGTCAGTTCATTGGCCTCGACGGTGGAATTCTCTAACAAATGTTTTTGTTTGTCAGTGCCTTCCATGACTTTTTCAATGATGCGGATAATATCATTGGCCCCTTTGGCAACTTGTTCGGTCTCGCCACGGACGCGGGTGAGTTCGGCTGGATGGGCAACGTTAGTGGGGTTAGGTTGGGGTATGTGAGTAGTGGGTTTTTTTGGCATAAAAATCTCCTGTTAAACTGAAACGAGACTGACAGAAACTGAGTTTCTTGAAGAAACTCAGTTTCTTCGCGGTTGTTGATTTTTCATTAATCCTGATTCATACTTTCTAAATCAGCAAGATTCAGGAGGTCGTCGACATCCATAATCAATATGAGTCTCTCACCCAGTTTAGCAATCCCTGCTAAATATTTACCACTGAGTCCTGATAGTTTTTCAGGCGGAGGTTGAATGGATTCTGAGGCAATCTGGACAAATTCGCGGGCCGTGTCAACGACGAGGCCGATGGTGCGATTGCCAATATTGGCGACGATGAGACGGGTACGAGTATCGTATGGAATTTTATCAAATCCAAAGCGTACTCGCAAATTAACCGCAGGTATCACTTGACCTCGTGATAAGATGACGCCTTCTACAAAAGGCGGTGCTTTGGGCACGGGCGTGATGTTTTCAATCATTTCCATTTGTTGGACGAGGCGACTTTGGATTCCATAAGTCGTTTTGCCTAGTTCAAACAAGATAAAGGGTTCGGCAGTTTTGGTGGTGGTGTCGGACATAGGTGTTTTAGAGTTTGAAGGTAGTGTGTTTGCCATTGGAATTTTGTCGTTGGAGTACGGAATTGATTCCGCGTCATGGAACGGAATGAATTCCGGACTCCAACTTACGGAATAAATTCCGTACTCCAACTTACGGAATGAATTCCGTACTCCAACTTACGGAATGAATTCCGTACTCCAACTTACGGAATGAATTCCGTACTCCAACTTCTCGTGTTTGCCGTTGGAGTACGGAATTTATTCCGTGTCATGGAACGGAATGAATTCCGTACTCCAACTTCTCGTGTTTGCCGGACTCCAACGCTAAAGTCAAATCTTTCTCCGCCTCCCCAAATTCGTTAACGCTGCCACATCTAATATCAAAACCACCTTCCCATCCCCCAATTCGGTGGCACCCGAAATCCCTGTCACTTGCACCAATGGGTCATTCACGGCTTGCACCACAATTTCTTGTTCACCAATCAGGCGGTCCACGACCACGCCGACTCCACTGGCACCTCCTAATACCAATAGATACTGTTTATCTTTGCCAAATTCCTCTGACAGACCAAACTGTCGTCCCAAATGAATGAGGACTAACACGCCGTCTCGATGTGAAATAATTTCGTTATTTTCTAAAACCGTGATAGCTTTTTGGTCGAGTTCAATGACTTCACGGATAGACAATTGTGGCACGGCAAAACGTTGGTCATTAACAGAGACAATCAGGGCATCTACAATGGATAAGGTTAAGGGCAATTGAACGGTAAAACGAGTTCCTCTCCCCCTGTGCGTCTCTAAATTGATAAAGCCACCCAGGGTGGTCACCGTCGTGTTGACCACATCCATGCCGATTCCGCGTCCACTGGTTAAGTCCACATCAGAATGGGTGGTGAACCCTGGCTTGCAAAGAATATCTAATAATTCATTGGGAGTGAGTGACACTTCTTTATTGATGAGACCCAGTTGATGGGCTTGGGTCGTCACACTCTCTAAATCAATCCCACGGCCATCGTCTTCCACATCAATAATAATCGACTCACCCGCGGTATAGGCACGTAACATGATTTTGCCGGTAGGCGGTTTACCCTGGGCGGTGCGTGCTTCAGGCAGTTCGATGCCATGACTGACAGCGTTGCGCACCAAGTGGAGGAGAGGGTCAATCATGCGGTCCACCACCAGTTTGTCAATTTCTGTGTCTTGACCGCTAAATTCCAATTTGACTTGTTTCAACGTCCCGCGGACGAGGTCACGGGTAACAAATTTCATGCGTTCAAAGGCACTGCCAATAGGCACCATGCGCACACGCATCACACCTTCGCGTAAGGTGCGCAGTTGGCGTTCCAACATGATATTCGTCTCTTGTAACAGACGCCATTGGAAAGTGGGTAACGACGTTTTGAGTTGCTTAAACAGATTTTCTTGACGGGCGCGACTGGTGACTAATTCACCAATCATGCGCATCAATTCGTCTAAACGGGTCATATCCACTCGTACCACATTGGAGGGAACAAGGGACGGGGCTATCATAGCAGAGACCGGGGCGACGGGTGATTTATCGCTGGGGGTGGCTACGACAGGCGGTTCCACGGCTGGTGCTGGCAATGGTTCATAAGGACAAAAGGTTATCCCGTCGTCGTGCCAATCGGCAAAGTGAGGTTCCTCCGTGCGCGTCGCCACCAAAAATTCAAAGGCCAGACCGTCACCTGTGGCAGGCAAGCGAGGTTTGGCTTGAATGAGGGAACCCAGTTGTTCCAGTCGCTGTCGGACCGTATTCACATTGATACTCCGTTCCGCCAAAGCCGGGGTGGGGGCAAATTCAAAGTGCCAGAGAGGGATATTCTGGTGAATGGCTTTATTGAATTTCTCCAACTCTTGAGTGGTCAAGTTTGGTGGCGGTTCATATTTGATTGCCACCGTGGACGCGGTGGTGGATGACACAGGCACGGGGGTGTCTGTGGCAACCGCCATCAAGGTGGCCAAAACCTCCGTTGTCTCTGGCAAAGGCGTTTGGGTCTGATGGGCCACGATGAGTTGTTCTAAGGCTTTCACACCCGCCACCAGGGCTTCCAGACCCGCTTCGGAAAGATGCGCTTGCTGTTGCCGGAGGGCTTTCAGATAATTTTCTATTTGATGGGCCAGATGTTCGGCGTCTTTGAGGTTAATTGTGCCTGACAATCCCTTGAGAGTATGCAGATGACGTAACAAGGCGTCCAGGAGAGAATTATCCAGGTCCGGTTGATTAACAAACGTTTCCAGGTTCAGTAAATCACGACGAACGAAGCCTAGCCGTTCATCATATTCCGCGTATAAATCATCGATAAATTCGGTAAGAAAAGTGTCGTTGAGAGAGGTTTCAGTAGTCATTCGGATACCTATTTTACCAGCCGAAGGCGTTTGGTAATGGTTCAGTTTCAGTTTAGGCAGTTAACAACTGCCGCACTTGTTCTGCCAACATTTTGGGTTCGAACGGTTTGGTCAAATAGCAAGATGCACCTGCTTCTAAGGTGACCGCACGGTTGGCTTCATCGCCGCGGGTGGTTAGCACAATCACGGGGATGTTATGGAAGGTCTGATGTTTACGCACAAACTTTAACACTTCTAAGCCGTGCATGTCTGGCATATTGAGGTCTAAAATCATCAAATCTATGGGCGTGAGTGCTAAACGTTCTAGGGCCTCCAACCCATTACCTGCTTCTTCAAAGGCGGCCCCTTCTAAAGTACGCAATGAGACCTTGACCATGCGCCGCATGGTGAGTGAGTCATCTACAATGAGTATTTGTTTCATGTTATCGTCCCGTGTTTTTTGTATGGTGTTTGCATGGCACTATGGATTCAATGGAAAATGGAAAATGGAAAATGGAGACCGGACTAGAGGCTTTAGCCGCAATGCCATTAAGTTAAGGTAGGGTGGATTAAGCGTCAGCGTATCCACCATCCCCGAAACTGGTGGATACGCTAACGCTTAATCCACCCTACATTGGATGGATATTCCTTAACTTAATGGCATTGAGGCTTTAGCCGGTGGTTGAGGCACGTCGCCGGCGGAAGCCTCTAGTCCAGCCGATGGAGACCGGACTGGAGGCTTTAGCCGCAATGCCATTAAGTTAAGGAATCTCACACCAATGTAGGGTGGATTAAGCGAAGCGTATCCACCAGAGTTTCGACCGTGGTGGATACGCTAACGCTTAATCCACCCTACCTTAACTTAATGGCATTGAGGCTTTAGCCGGTGGTTGGGGCACGTCACCGGCTGAAGCCTCTAGTCCGGCCGATGGAGACCGGACTAGAGGCTTTCGCCGGTGGTTGGGGCACGTCACCGGCTGAAGCCTCTAGTCCGGCCAGGTGTTTTTCATTTTCCATTTTCCATTATAACGAATGCAGATGTTTAGAAACAATGTTTTTCAAAATTTTGAAAATGGTTTCGGTCTCGATTTTCTCTACATATTCTCTGGATGACTCTATACGCATCGTTGGCAAATCCGTGTCGATGCCTTCCACTTCAGCCCTCACAAACGTCCAACTGTCTGCAATCGTGTAGCACCCAAACATTTCTTGAGGGAAATGCGGGTCTGCTTCCCAATTTAAGTGGGCCGCGGCTAAGAGTTGGGCATAGAGTTGGAAAACGGGATTTTGACCTTCTACTCCTTTTTTGGTTTCAACTACCACCAAAAAGGGGGTTTCAATTCGTCCTGCCAAGGCTTCTCCTAAGACGCCATCTGCAATCCCCTCTAATTCAAATAGAGAATATCGTGCGGTCAAGGGCACTCCCGCCCACGCTTGAATTGCCCCTTGTTCGGCCAATACTAACAGTGGATAAATGCCTCTGGCCCAAATGGTGGCCTCATTCATTAAGTGAGTGGCACAGTAGCATAAGTTCAATTTAAGCTGTTGTAATCGTTGTTGTTCCAACTCAGTCACAGAAACGGTTTCTACTTGCGTCCAGGAGTGGTTGGCTATTCTTCCTTCTTTGAGAGTCACGAGACGTTTTAAGTCTGCTAACGTGATACTGGAAAACGTGAATTTAGTCGTCATGGGATTCTCCTCTGTCAAGAACTGCCGGTGGTGACTGTTTCTGAATGGTTAGCGACAGCCTTGACATGTTTAGAAACAATGTTCTTCAAAATTTTGAAAATAGTATCGATCTCAGTCTTCTCGGTATATTCCCGTGAACCTTCCACTCGCAAAGTAGGAGTATCTGTGTCAATTCCCTCCACTTCGGCCCGCATAAATTTCCAACTATCCGCAATCGTATAGCACCCAAAGATTTCTTGGATGGCCACCTGGTCCACTTCCCAGTTTAAGTGCGCGGCGGCTAAGAGTTGGGCGTACAATTGAAAAACGGGATTTTGACCGTCGACGCCCCGTTTGGTTTCTACAACTACCAAGTAAGGGGATTCGACTCGCCCTGCAATCACTTCTCCTAAGACACCGTCTGCCACTCCTTCTAACTCAAATTGGGGGTATTGGGCTTTCAACGGGACTCCTGCGCACGCTTGAATGTAGCCTTGTTCTGCCAACCTTAACAGTGGATAGATACCGCGGGCCCAAATCGTAGCTTCATTCATAAGATGAGTGTCAAAATTGAGTAAACCGGCTTGAACAAGCTGTAAATGGGATTGTTCGATAGCTGTTAATGACAGAGATTCTACTTGCGTCCAGGAGTGGTTGGCTATTCTTCCTTCTTTAAGAGTCACGAGACGTTTTAAGTCTGCTAACGTGATACTGGAAAAAGTGAATTTAGTGGTCATGAGATTCTCCTCTGAGTGGTTCTGTTCAGGAGTCCAAAGCATGAAAAATAGAAAATGGAAAATGGGTACCGGACTAGAGGCTTTAGCCGCAATGCCATTAAGTTAAGGTAGGGTGGATTAAGCGTTAGCGTATCCACCACGGTCGAAACTCTGGTGGATACGCTTCGCTTAATCCACCCTACATTGGTGTGAGATTCCTTAACTTAATGGCATTGAGGCTTTAGCCGGTGGTTGGGGCACGTCACCAGCGGAAGCCTCTAGTCCGGCCTGGTGTTTTTCATTTTCCATTATAATGAATGCAGATGTTTAGAAACAATGTTCTTTAAAATTTTGAAGATGGTAAACGCCTCGATTTTTTCCATGTATTCTCTGGAATATTCAACTTGGAGTGTGGGTAAATCCGTGTCAATTCCAGAGACTTCCGCCCTGACAAAGGTCCAGACATCAGCCACCGTATAGCAACCAAAGATTTCTTGAAGTGAATGGTGGTCTTGTTCCCAATTTAAATGGGCCGCGGCCAAAAGTTGGGCATAGAGTTGAAAGACGGGATTTTGACCGTCTATTCCCCGTTTCGTTTCCACTATGACTAAATAAGGAGATTTAACCCGACTGGCAACCACCTTTCCTAACACTCCATCAGCAATGCCTTCAAGGTCGAATTTAACATAGTGGGCCTGTAATGGCACCTGTGCCAACACGCCTAAAGAGGATTTTTGAGTGGCCAATGATAACAGTGGATAAATTGCGGCAGACCAGATAGTGGCTTCATTCACCAGCAAGGTGGAGGTTTTCAGCAGTTGTAATTTGAGACCACGTAAATATCGTCTTTCTTCTTTGTCAAGGAGGAGAGAATCTGTTTGCGTCCATTCATATTCACCAATATTGCCTTCTTGCAGATTCACAAACTGGGTTAAATTTTCCAACGTGATGTTAGAAAAAGTGAATTTCGTGGTCATCGTATGTTCCTCTCGGTGGTTATGGTAGTCAGACACGGCCGGGATTTGACAGACCAGCGTGTCTCTACAGTGGTTAAGGGGTGGCAACATGTTTGGAAACAATGTACTTCAGAATTTTGAAAATGGTTTCGGCCTCCGTTTTTTCCATGTATTCTCTGGATAATTCAATCCGCAACGTCGGCAACTCCGCGTCGATGCCTTCCACTTCGGCCCTCACAAAGGTCCAAATATCGGCAATCGTGTAACACCCAAAGATTTCTTGGAGGGAGTGAGAGTCTGCTTCCCAATTTAAGTGGGCCGCCGCCAACAGTTGGGCGTAGAGTTGGAAGACGGGATTTTGACCTTCGACGCCTTTTTTGGTTTCGACCATGACCAAGTAGGGTAGTTCTAACCGCCCCCCAACGCTTTTTCCCAGTACGCCGTCGGCAATTCCCTCCAGTTCAAAGTGAACATATTGGGCTTGCAAGGGGATTTGGGCCCACGCTTGAATCGGTCCCTGTTCGGCTAACATCAACAGCGGATAAATGGCCCTGGACCAAATCGTGGCTTCATTTAATAGATGCGTTGGAATCTGGAATAAATGTGACGTGATTCCTTGTAAAAAGGGTCTCTCGGTCTCGGTCACCAGGAGAGAGTTCACTTGCGTCCATTCATAATCGCCAAGATTTTCCTCGTGCAGTTTAACCAAACGTTTTAGGTCTGCTAAAGTGATGTTAGAAAAAGTGAATTTAGTTGTCATCGTATGTTCCTCTCGGTGGTTATGGTAGTCAGACACGGCCGGGATTTGACAGACCAGCGTGTCTCTAAAGTAGTTAAGGAGTGGCGACCTGTTTAGAAACAATGTTCTTCAGAATTTTGAAAATGGTTTCGGCCTCATACTTTTCCCCATATTCTTGCGAATGTTTTACTCGCAACGTCGGCAGGTCGGTATCGATTTCGGAGACTTCCGCCCTGACAAAGGTCCAAATATCAGCCACCGTGTAGCAACCAAAGATTTCTTGGGGCAAGCAGTGGTCTTGTTCCCAATTTAAGTGGGCCGCAGCTAACAATTCGGCGTAGAGTTGGACGACAGGATTTTGACCTTCCACACCGCGTTTGGTTTCAACCATGACTAAATAGGGTGACTTGACACGGCCTAACGCGATTTTTCCAAACACACCGTCAGCAATCCCTTCTAATTCAAATTTAGCATATTGTGCTTGCAATGGCACCTGTGACCAGACTTGGATGGGGTCTTGTTCTGCTAACACTAGCAACGGGTAAATGACTCTGGCCCAGAGAGTGGCTTCATTGACCAAAAGTGTCGGCGTTTTGCGCAAACGTGCCGTAAGTTCTTGGAGAGATTGTGTTTCCGAGTTTGTCACTGGTAGAGAGTCTGTTTGCGTCCATTCATATTCACCAATATTGCCTTCTTGTAGATTCACAAACTGGGTTAAATTTTCCAACGTGATGTTAGAAAATGTGAATTTAGTAGTCATCATATATTCCTCTCGGTGGTTATGGTAGTCAGACACGGTCGGGATTTGACAGACCAGCGTGTCTCTACAGTGGTTAAGTAATGACGACATGTTTAGAAACAATATTTTTCAAAATTTTGAAAATGGTAAACGCCTCCGTTTTTTCCATGTATTCTCTGGAAAATTCAACTTGGAATGTCGGCAAATCGGTGTCAATTCCAGAGACTTCCGCCCTGACAAACGTCCAAACGTCAGCCACCGTGTAACAGCCAAAGATTTCTTGTGGCAAGCGATGGTCTTGTTCCCAATTTAAGTGGGCGGCTGCCAACAATTCGGCATAGAGTTGAATGACGGGATTTTGACATTCTACTCCTCTTTTGGTTTCCACTATGACTAAATAGGGAGATTTGACACGGCTTGCAACCACCTTTCCTAACACCCCGTCAGCGATACCTTCAATGTCGAAGTTAACATAGCGGGCCCGTAATGGTACTTGAACCCATACGCGAATAGATTTTTGAGTGGCCAATGACAACAGTGGGTAAATCGCCGCCGACCAAACGGTGGCTTCATTCAAGAGTAGCGTGTGAATTTTGCGCAAGTCGGTCATGAGTTCTTGTAAATGTTGATTTTCCAGGTCTGACAATGGCAAAGAGTCTATCTTGGTCCAATCATGGTCATCAATCTCTCCTTCTTGCAGATTCACAAACTGGGTTAACTCTTCCAAGGTGATATTAGAAAACGTGAATCTGGTGGACATCGTATGTTCCTCTCGGTGGTTATGTTCAGGAGTCCAAAGCGCAGCTTTGTCCGGACGGTTTGCCAGGAATCCAAAGCGTCGCTTTGAACTGCGGCCTGACAAAGCGACGCTGTTTCCTCCTGGGTCTGTGGTTAAGGGGTGGCAACATGTTTAGAAACAATGTTCTTCAAAATTTTGAAAATCTTCTCGGCTTCATATTTTTCTCCCAATTCTCGCGAATACTCAACTTGCAAGAGAGGAGTGTCAGCCTCGAAACCTTCCACTTGGGCACGCATAAACTTCCAACTATCCGCAATGGTGTAACAACCAAAGATTTCTTGAGAGTAATGACCATTTTTTTTCCAATTCAAGAAAGCGGACGCTAATAATTGTGCATATAGTTGAAATACGGGATTTTGACTTTCCACTCCCCGTTTCGCTTCCACGACGACGACATAAGGAGATTCCAGTCGACCTGCAACGTTTTTCCCGAGTACTCCATCCACAATGCCTTCTAATTCAAACCGAGTATATTGCGCTTGTAACGATACTTGCGACCAGGCTTGAATATTGCGTTGTTCGGCCAGCAATAAGATTGGGTAAATCCCTCTTGCCCAAAGCGTCGCCTCATTCATTAAGTGGGTATCTGAATTGATCAAGTCGGACTTAATATATTGCAAGCGTTGTTGTTCGCGGTCCGTCAAAGGAATGTTTTCCACTTGTGTCCATTCATAGTCGTCAATCTCTCCTTCTTGCAGATTCACTATGCCGGTTAAATTTTCCAACGTGAAGTTAGAAAACGTGAATTTAGTGGTCATCGGCTTTTCCTCTCGGTGGATTATGTTTAGGAGTCCAAAGCGTCGCTTTGTCCGGACGGTTTGCCAGGAATCCAAAGCATCGCTTTGAACCGCGGCCTGACAAAGCTACGCTTTTTCCTCCTGGGTCTGTGGTTAAGGAGTGGCGACATGTTTAGAAACAATGTTCTTCAAAATTTTGAAAATGGTTTCCGCTTCATATTTTTCCCCATATTCCCGTGAACCTTCAATTCGCAAAGTGGGAATATCCGCGTCTATGTCTGTCACTTGTGCTTTCACAAACGTCCAACAGTCAGCAATCGTGTAGCATCCAAAAATTTCTTGGGGAGAGAGGTGGTCTTGTTCCCAATTTAAGTGGGCGGCCGCTAACAATTGGGCGTAGAGTTGGAAGACGGGATTTTGATTTTCCACGCCTTTCTTAGTTTCGACGACAACGAGATAGGGAGACTTGAGTCTGCCTAAGACACATTTTCCTAGTACCCCGTCGGCAATTCCTTCTAATTCAAAGTGAGTATAGTGCGCTTTGAGTGACACTTGTGCCCATGCTTGAATAGATTCTTGTTCTGCTAACATCAATAGCGGATAAATGGCCCTGGCCCAGACCGTAGCTTCATTCACGAGATGCGTCGAAATCTTGAACAAATGTGACATGATCCCTTGTAATAATTGTCTCTCCGCATCTGTCACAATGAAAGAGTCCACTTGCGTCCATTCATATTCGCCAAGATTTTCCTCTTGCAGATTCACAAACTGGGTTAAATTTTCCAACGTGATACTAGAAAATGTGAATTTCGTGGACATCGTATGTTCCTCTTGGTGGTTATAGTGGTAGTGTAGCTTTGCCAGGAGTCCAAAGCGCAGCTTTGAACCGTTGCCTGGCAAAGCGACGCTTTGGACTCCTGGTAAAGAGTCCTGTGTTAAGTTGCGGTTTTGACATGTTTAGACACAATCTTCTTCAAAATTTTGAAAATGGTTTCAGCTTCAGTTTTCTCCGTATATTCTCTGGAAGGTTCAATCCGTAAAGTAGGCAAGTCGGTATCGATTTCGGAGACTTCGGCCCTGACAAAGGTCCAAATATCAGCCACCGTGTAGCAACCAAAGATTTCTTGGGGCACGCGGTGGTCTTGTTCCCAATTTAAGTGGGCGGCAGCTAACAATTCGGCGTAGAGTTGGACGACAGGATTTTGACCTTCCACACCGCGTTTGGTTTCGACCAGGACTAAATAGGGTGACTTGACGCGGCCTATCACCATTTTTCCAAAGACACCGTCGGCGATTCCTTCTAATTCAAATTTAGCATATTGTGCTTGCAATGGCACCTGTGACCAGACTTGGATGGAGTCTTGTTCTGCTAACACTAACAACGGGTAAATGACTCTGGCCCAGAGAGTGGCTTCATTGACCAAGAGTGTCGGCGTTTTGCGCAAACGTGCCGTAAGTTCTTGGAGAGATTGTGTTTCGGTGTTTGTCACGGGCAAGGAGTCTATTTGGGTCCATTCGTAATCTTGGATCGATTCCTCTTGCAGATTCACAAATCTGGTTAAATCTGCTAACGTGATGTTAGAAAATGTGAATTTAGTAGTCATCATATATTCCTCTCGGTGGTTATGGTAGTCAAAAACCGCCGGGATTTGAAAGACCGGCGTGTCTCGGAGTCGTTAAGTGGTAGCAACCTGTTTAGAAACAATATTCTTCAAAATTTTGAAAATGGTCACCGCTTCCGTTTTCTCCATGTATTCTCTGGAGAACTCAATCCGCATGGTCGGCAACTCCGTGTCGATACCTTCCACTTCAGCCCTCACAAACGTCCAAATATCGGCAATCGTGTAGCAACCAAAAATTTCTTGCGGGGAGTGAGAGTCAACTTCCCAATTCAAATGGGCCGCGGCCAATAACTGGGCGTAGAGTTGAACAACAGGATTTTGACCTTCGACGCCCTTTTTGGTTTCGACTACGACCACGTATGGAGTTTTGAGTCGACCACCAACCGTTTTCCCCAGCACCCCGTCAACAATCCCTTCGATATCGAAATTGACATATTTGGCCTGCAAAGGGACTTGGGCCCAGACACGAATGGATTTTTGGGTTGCCAATGATAACAGAGGATAAATGGCTGCCGACCAGATGGTGGCCTCATTTATCAAATGGGTAGGAGTTTTGAGTAATCGTGATTGGAGACTTTGTAAATCTCGTTGTTCTTCGGTTTCCACGGGCACAGAGTCTATGTTGGTCCATTCATAGTCGTCAATATCTCCTTCTTGCAGATTCACTATCTTGGATAACTCTTCCAATGTGATGCTAGAAAATGTGAATTTTTTGGTCATCGGTCTTTCCTCTTAGTAATGCGTAAATGAACAGTGGATAATGAGAAAACGGTACGAATGGAACTTGGTTGAACTATGATGGTGATGATGAGTGTGATGAACATGAGATGGCGGTGGCTGAGTGGATTAGTAGGGTGGATTAAGCGGTAGCGTATCCACCCTTCCCGACACTGGTGGATACGCTACCGCTTAATCCACCCTACATAGTTAGGCAATTCATCATTATTTCCATCACATCCATCATAAACCATCACCGTTCCCATCTCACCCCAAACACTTTCCAAATATTCTCCTCCGTACACATCGTCGCAAACGTTCCACATCCAAACATTCGCCCTTGGTGAACCAACACCACTTGGTCTGCATAACGTTTGGCCAAATTTAAATCATGGGTGGACAACGCTACCGTTTTACCTTCTTGAGTTAATTCTTTAAGTAATTGCAACAATCCTAAAGCATGGGCAATATCAAGATTTGCGGTCGGTTCATCCAATAAGATAATATTGGCTTGCGTGGCCAAACTACGTGCTATCACTACCCGTTGCCGTTCGCCACCGGACAACTGCGTGACCAAGCGATGTGCTAAATGAATCACATCCGTCCGTTTCATCGCCTCCTCCACGCATCTTTCATCTTGGTCCGTCTCCCGTTGCCAACGCCCTACGTATGGATGACGCCCCATTTTCACAATTTCTTTGGTTGTGAAAGGAAAATTGATCTGCGTCGATTGCGGCACAAACGCGACTTGTTGGGCGAGTTCGCGACGTTGGAAGCGAGACAGGTCGCGTCCATTCAAAGTCACTTTCCCCACCGTCGGTTGCCACAGTCCTCCTAACAAACGTAATACAGTCGTTTTGCCAGCCCCATTGGGTCCCATAAACACCGTCAGTTGGCCCGGTTGTAACGTGAGACTGGCATCTTGCATCAACCAACGTTTTTCAATTTCCACGCCTGCTTGGTGCAAGCCCAATCTGTTCATAAATAACTGAGGTCTCGACGATAACGGAGTAACAAATAAATAAAAAAAGGTGTACCAAACATCGCAGTGACAATGCCTAACCGAATTTCTTCAGGTCGGTGAATCGTGCGGGCTAATAAATCCGCTAAGATCAGAAAAGTGGCCCCCATCAAAGCACTGGCTGGAAGAAGATAACGATGAGTGGGACCTAACAGGAGACGGACGATATGAGGTATTATCAGTCCCACAAATCCCACCGCACCACTGACTGCCACTGCTGTACCTGTGAGAAGGGCGGTACTCATCAAAATTCTACGTTTCACTCGTTCCACATCGACCCCTAATGATTGGGCCGTCTCTTGACCTAACAAGAGTATATCTAACTCGCGAGAATAAAACAAGGCTATCAGACTACCCAATATTACCCCAGGCAAAGTCATTCCAACGTGTGACCAGGTGCGACTGTCGAGTCCACCCATTAACCAAAATATCATTTCTCTAGCGATTTCATAGTCTATCCAGGAAAAGGTAATGACTAACGCCGTCAACGCCCCTAGCAACGCATTGATAGCCACGCCAGCTAACAGTAACGTGGCCACCGGCACACTGCCATTTTGTTGGGCTAACCGATACACGCCAAAGAGGGCCAGAAAGGCGCCTAGGATAGCACAAAGAGGCAGATAAAATATAGAATAAGACGCCAATCCTGTCGCCAAAGCAATCACTGCACCTAATACGCCGCCGCTACTGGTACCAATGATGTCAGGAGACGCCAGCGGATTTTGAAACAATCCTTGCATTTGCGCCCCTGCCAGGGCCAGCGAAGCACCGACTAAGGCGGCAACAATAACTCGTGGGATACGAATCCACCAAAGAATCACGAGATACGATTCGTTGAAATCATGTACATTCACCCAACCTGTTGGTAACAGTTGAACTGCTAAGATATGCAAGAGGACCTGAATGGGAATCTCTGTGCTACCCAGGGCCATCCCTAGCAAACTGGCCAAAATCAGCAAGGTGGTGAGGAGAAAAAAGTAAATGGTATGATTCATGTTTCAGTTATTCAAGATTTGACAACTTTTTGGGTAGTGATGCAATGTGAGTGATAGACACTTCCCCCCACCCCCAAAAGGCGTGGGGAGAACGGCGGTACCCGTGGTTTTCACCCCTCTCCCCCTGGGAGAGGGGCCGGGGGTGAGGGCAACATGAATATCACACATATTTCAGGACTACATTATTCACTATTCATTGCCTCACTCATAGCCCTAATCCCCTCCACGATATATTGCGAAACCGCCATAAAATAACGGTTCTCAATCACCACAATACGCCCCGCTTGCCCTGCGACACTGGCGGCAATGGCAGGATGTTTTAACAATTGCTGACGAGTGACAGAAAATTCGGAGAATGGGGCATGAGTAATAATAAAGTCCGGTTGCCACACTAAAACTTGTTCATCACTGATTTTAGCATGTTGTTCAATTCCATGTGCACTGGCTACATTAATCGCCCCCAACCAGCGGACCATATCATCAAAAGTGGTATGGGCGCCTGCCGTGTAATTACCAACACTATAAGACATCACTCGAATCGGTTTGCGACCTTTGGGGAGATGGGCACGAATGTCATTCAGGTCTCGTTCCATTTGGGCAATTAATTCTTTGGCACGTTGTGCTTCGCCAATCACCTCCCCGACTAGACGAATATTTTGTTTAATATCTTCCAAACTGTGAAAATTAGCCAGACGAAACACTGGTGCCCCAGTCTTTTTCAGTAACTCAATGACCTCAGCACGATTATAACTAGCTACCCAAATCCAATCAGGTTTTCGGCTTAAAATCTGTTCCACATTAGCAGTCGCCACAGTTGTCAGTTGACGCGCTTGGGTCACCACGTTGCTATACGTGCTATCTTGTGCCAACTGACTCAATGCCACAATTCGTTCTACAGGACAAATTGCCAACAATATTTCATCAGTAGCCAATGTTTGCGACACCATTCGTTGCGGTGGCGCGGAAATGAGAAACGTTTCTCCTGTGGCATCCTGTAACTGCCGTGGAAAGGAACTTGTGGCATGGGCAGTCAACATGACACCGAAGGATAACAAAATAAGGAGAGTTTGCCAACGAATCATATAAATTTAGAGATTCAGAGAAACTAAGTTTCTTTAATAGGACTTACGCAGTCACCCCACCCCCCACGCGGGGAGGAAGTGATTCCAACCCGTATACGGGGGTATCAAATCAGAGTCCTGTTTAAGAAACTTAGTTTCTTAATTCGGTAGTGATGCAATGTGGGTGATAGACACTTCCCCCCACCCCCAGCCCCACCCCCAAAAGGCGTGGGGAGAACGGCGGTACCCGTGGTTTTCACCCCTCTCCCCCTGGGAACGGGGGAGAGGGTAAACATATCACAAAGAATTGCATCACTACCCTTAATTCTTACGCCCACCGCATCCCGCCGCGGCGGACCGTATCCATTCCTTCACTATCAAAAGCATCCTTGCCTTCTCCACGTAATCCATAGACTTCAATATTGTGGTCAGCAATGGCTTGAATATGTTCCAACTCCTCCTTAGCCCGCAGGTCTTCCACAAATAAATGACGGAACCGTTGTTGTCTCTTGAGATAGTCAGTCACTGCACGAATCTTGCGAATTGGCATGGCCCCTGCCAAGCCACCCCGTTCTAATTCAATGAGAGGGAAGAGACCCGTTTGCACAGCGAGTCTAGCCACTTCAATACTTTCATCCCCTTCATGTCCCCACCCTAGCGGACATGGGCAATGAATTTGCAAAAACGTGGGACCGTCAATCGCTAACGCCCGTCGCACTTTTTTGCGAATATCGGAAGGAAACGCTACCGAAGAGGTGGCAGCATAAGGAATATGATGGGCCGAGACAATCGAGATGATGTCCTTTTTCAAATGACGTTTCCCCATCCGTTCTTTCCCCGGCGGGGAAGTCGTCGTCATAGCCGCATGTGGTGTGGAACTAGACCGTTGAATGCCCGTGTTCATGTACGCTTCGTTATCAAAACAGACATACAACACGTTATGACCACGTTCTAACATCCCAGACAAGGCTTGGAAGCCAATATCAAAGGTGCCACCATCCCCACCAAAAGCGAGAACTTTCGTGGATTTCCCTTGGGCTTTCAGGGCCGCCTCCATCCCCGAAGCCAGGGCCCCGGCGTTTTCAAACAGAGAATGAACCCAGGGCACACGCCAGGCCGATTCGGGCCAAGGTGTGGTAAAAATTTCTAAACAGCCAGTGGCATTGGCGACCATAACATCAGGTCCTGCGGATTCGGTGACCAAGCGGGCGGCTAAGGCTTCGCCACACCCTAAACAGGCGCGATGGCCTGATTCGAGGCCACGAAAGCGGAGTTGTTTGCGACGTAATTCGGAAACGGGAAGAGAAGTTTCGGTTGTCATAGTTACATGTAATTAAGTGTGAAAAATTTTCCTAAAGCAGTTGGACTTTACGTTCGTGTACAATATAAATATACAGGTGTTTGATTATGATAAACCTGATTGTGTAAAGAATCAAGAGATGGGGGCAATAATCTCATTCCATTTTTCATTTTCTACCCTCCATTTTCCCACGTAATCCAGGGCCCACATCCTGTCAACGACGATAAGCCCCCGTACAAGCAGCGTTTTCAATTTGATTTTTGGGTAGTGATGCAATCTGGGTGAAATATCGTGTGGTTTCTCTTCGTCTTGAACTTTGATTTAGATGATTAAATGAGGGCTATGAAAGGAGGCTTGACTAATCATAGTCCATCTGAAAATCATTCTAATCAGAGTTCAGATATTTCACCCACATTGCATCACTACCGATTTTTGAACGTGTCCATCAAGATGAAAATCTGGTCTTTTAATTCTGCATAACCCTCCAATCCTATCAATAACCACTGACCATGGGCTATGCTATTTCTTGAACCAAGCAACTGTTCATCAAGAATCTCTCTTTTATTAAAGTAGGGAGTGTAATCCAGATTTAAAGTTGCAACAATCTCTTTCATCACGGCACTGGATAAATTCGATTGAGTTTTAATCACATCCTTATAGGGCACTTGCGCCCTCTCACGGAGACCTGTCAGAAAAAATTCGACCACGTCATTTAAAATAGTGGCCTTATCTGTTTCTTGTGCCGCGTTGAGTTTTGTTTTCATTGCCAAAGCAATAAAGTTGGCGGTCAGGTCTTGATAAGTAAGCCGTTGCCTGGCCACAAATTCCAAATAACTGGTGGCCGCTTGTTTGACAAAACCTTCCCAATGGGCATACAGCATCGTGATACTACTACGAATTAACACATCTTGTTCATTCTTGTCGAGGTTAGCACGACTGGCCAGTGTATACAGGGCCGTCAGTTCCTTTTTACGCCAGGCAAGTTCTTGAGACAGCACCTCATTAAGGTTATCCAGTGTGTGAATTTTCATGGCGCAAACAACTTTCGTCCCAGCGGTAAAGTGACCCGTAATCTTTGGACCGTTCGAAGTCCCGTGAGGTTACTGGTGGAAGGCCAATCAGGGTGTCCTTCAGACCAAAAACGCTGGATTTTCTCTTCCAACGGAAGGGAATCTGAAAGAGTGGAAAAGTGGTATCCCATTCCCATCCCAAATGTTTCAAAAGCCGCTAACAGAAAACCACCCGTAAATTTTTGTTGTTGGGGAGAATAGCGACGAAAGCTATTTTCCCTACCAGTGTGAAACAGCAAGTCAAAGGTTCGTTTGAATGCTTGCATTTCTGACTGATAATCAAACTCCTTGGCAGTCGCCATCTTCAGCATTTGTTCGGTTAAAAAACCATCTATATCTGTCAGTTTCTTCAATTCGGAAGTATCTATTTGGCGAAATACCAAGAATCTTAAAGCCAACTCCAAGTCGTATTGTTCTTCTTGCTGTTTTTCAGTGAGAAGGATACATTCACGAAAGTTGCCATCGTTAGCCAGGTCCCGTAACCATTGATACATCTGGCGATTTTGCTGAACCAAAATGCAGTTTCGTAATTCTTGGTTACTCAGTTGCGTACCACCCGTATTTAATCGTTGGAACAACTCATACTTGGCCAATTGGTCACTCTCCTTTAGCAATATACTCACCGGTAACTTAGTACGTTTGATAAACATACGTTGTGACATCGTCAAAGAGTGGTCTGAGTCATCATCGTGACTGCGAATGCCTTCTAAAGAGGGCAAATATTTAGTCTTTTCCAATACCAGTGGTGCCATTAACTGACCTTCTTCATCCCTCAAGAGGCCAAAAAATTGATAAATGGTGGACAGACGTTGCAAGCCATCTATCACGTCCCACACGCCATCTTCTCGTTGCGAAATAAAAATCGGCGGAATCGGAATGCCCAACAACAGTGATTCTATAAACTGCGTTTTCTGGGTAACATTCCAACGAAAGAATCTCTGAAATTCTGGATGAATATCCACTTCGTTATGTTCATAGAGGCTAATCCATTCGCCAACAGACATCGAATAACTGTCGGTACGAATGTCGGTCCTGAGTTTGTCAATTTCTGTTTGTAAAGACATGAGTTTCTCCTGTTGTATAAGTTTCGATAAGGTTATCAGAATCTGTAATTGGTGTCAAATTCCGTGAATGGATAAACCTGACAGGTCTTTGAGACCTGTCAGGTTTGGTAATCAATTGGTAATCAATTGGTTTAAAACCTAACATTCCTGGTAGTGATGCAATGTGGGTTCACTGTCTGAACTCTGATTAGAATGATTTTCAGATGGACTATGATTAGTCAAGCCTCCTTTCATAGCCCTCATTTAATCATTTCAATCAGAGTTCAAGACCGACGCGAAACCGCACGATATTTCACCCAGATTGCATCACTACCACATTCCTTTGAGACTGGTCAAATTTGACCTACCCACTCTCGAAAGTTGTGACTTTTCTTTGAATCCACTCAATCCTTCATCACCTGAAACAAATTCTTCTGATGATTGACTTTATTGCAAATATGGCAAAGCGTCTGTGTGGCTGGATAATCGACAGGACGTTGAAAGGGCACACCACAACGTTGGCAACGGGTACTTTGTAACGGGATACGAGTCGTCGTTGGCACCGTCCATTGAGTTAGAGTTATCGCCTGTTGCGTACACACGTCAATACAGAGACGACAGCCTGTGCATTTGTCGGGGACGAGGACGTAAGCAGGGTTGTCAACGTCGAGTAGCAGTGCCTCCTGGGGACAAATTTTAAAGCAGGTGTCACAGCCATTACATAAAGTGGAATGAATCTGGGGAACGTAAGGAAGGGCTACGGGCGTCGTCCCTATAGGTGTAGGTAACAAGGTGCCGGGCGGTGGAAAATGTTCTTTATCTTGCGGAAGCAAGCCTTGAATTTTCAAGCCTTCCTTGATGGCGGTTTGAAAACCACGTCGGAAGAAGTTGCGACGACTGACCGGTTCTGTCGGAATCGGTTCCTTGAAGAGAGAACGTTGCTGTTGCCAAGCGTCAACTGTCAATTCTTGAAAAAACAGAGAGGGATAGCCGCGGTTAGTTAACGATTTGTTGAGAGTCAGTAACGTGGCTTGTAAAGGTGTGACAGAATGCCGTGGACATTCGTTACAGTGACCAGAGGAGATAATGAGACTCCGCACTCGTTGCCGATACAGTTTTAATAAGTCGTGTAAACTCAAGGCATGTAGGCACGGAATCACACCAGATTCGGACGGAAGTTGCGTTTTTTCACAAGCCACAAAGGCAACCAGATGTTGGTCATCTAATTGTCGCAAAAAGGGTTCATGGGAATGTAAAATCGCCCCTTGTGGACAAGCTGGGGCACAAAGGCCACAGCCATCGCAGGCTTCTATGTTGATTTTGAGACTGTCATCATCTAATTGCCAAGCGTGAGTGGGACAGCGTTCGACACAAGCACGGCAAGAGGCTTGTTCAATGTGGGCATGAACGCAACGGTCACCTAGAATATCAGGGATGCGGAGTTCTTGTTGGAGGTGAGTGCGGAAGTCTTCTAGCATAGAGTTTGGAGAATTGAAGTTGGGGGGTACGGAGGGTACGGTAAAGAAAAATGCTGGACTAGAGGCTTACGCTTCCATGCCATTAAGTTAAGGAATTAAGACACCGGTGGAGTGGAGGCTTTAGCCGGTCGGCACACTTTATATCTCAAGAGAAGGGGGCGCCTACCGCCAGCCGGCTAAAGCCTCCACTCCAACGGCGTTTTCCTTTTCTCGTTCCCACGCGCCCGCGTGGGAATGCCTTGGGCAACGCGCCGACGTGGAACGTTCCGCACGACATTCCGACGCAGGCGTGTGGGAACGAGAAAAAAAAACCTCCGAGGCTTTTTGCAAACCTCGAAGGTCTAGTTTAGCCAGTTACACTGACTTTACTTCTTCTCTTCAGCCTTTGGCATTTTGGCAATTTCTGCCTCCGCCTTGGTCTTGGCATCCCCTTCTGGATTCAAGGCCAAAATCCACTCGACCATCTTCTTGGCATGGCCTTCTTTGGCGGCCGCGTTAGGTGCCATTGGCACGGCGCCCCACACGCCTTTACCGCCTTCTATAACTTTCTTCTCTAACGCGGCAGCCGCATCAGCGTTGCCTTTGTAGTGAAGTGCGACGGCATTGTAAGAAGGCCCGATTTTCTTCATGTCCACTGCATGGCAGGTCGTGCAAGGTGGCATAATCTTGTTGTCCGTGACGTATTTTTCAAAGCTGGCGAAATCACCTGCTTTCATGTCTTCGGCCAATGCCACGCCTGTGAATAAACTGCCTGCTGCGACTAAACCTAAAGAAAGGGTTTTGATAGTGGATTGCATCTATGTTTGTCTCCGTAGTAATAAAAAAAGTGGATGGTTGTTAAACTTTCCTAACCCTAAAAAAGTTAGGAAAGTTAGGGATTGGCTTTTTATTAAAAAAAAGCTATCCTCATTATGGAGGTTCAATTGAACTTTGTCAAGTCATTATGAACATGGGTCAATTTTTTATCGTTCCATCGGCCATACCCTTAATACTTTAACTGGTGGACTAGAGGCTTTAGCCGGTAGGCGGCCCCCGTTTTTAGAGTATGGAATACCTGGTGTGCAACACCATCTAATCTGTGGTCATGTCATGGTGGAGTCCCAAACCGGGTGTTGGGACTCCACCGGGTGATAACCACAGATTAGATGATGTTAAACATAGGGTTAAAGATACATTATACTGCCCCTTCATTTAAACTCATGCCGGGTATCGTTTCGATACCGCGTTTGTACCGACTTGGGTCAGCGTTTGTATCGACTTGGGTCAGCGTTTGTATCGACTTGGGTCAGCGTTTGTATCGACTTGGGTCAGCGTTTGTATCGACTTGGGTCAGCCGCTGACCCGACTCGCCTTAAAGCGTACCCCGTCACCAATGAGGATTCATCAGGGTTTTCGAGTTTGGCCTTAATGAGAAATTATTGGGGGTTAAAGACTGGAGTAAAAGTCATTTAAATCTGGTGTTTTACACCAGTTTTTAATGATATGATAGTCTGTTTAATTTTATAGCCACGTAGGGTGGGCAATGGGTTTATCGTTGCCCACCAGTTGAGGACGGTGGGCAATAAAACACTTTAGAGGCGGAAGCCGTGAGATATTAACTATAACCATTTATATTATTTTATGAATTCAACTCATACCCAACCTCCTCAAGACCCTTTAGCCATTGCCCAAGCAGAATTAGCGCAGTGTCGAGAAGACATTGCCCGTTTGCAACAGGCTTTGGAGGATCGCACGGAGGACCTTCAGAAACTGATTCAGTGGATGCAATGTTTGCAACAAGATATTACGGCTGTGTATCAGTCCATCACTTGGCAGACGGGGAACTTAATGACGCGAATGGCGTTAAAAATTCTCTGTCGCCCCGTGGGACCGACGGCGCGGGATCATATTGAGAAGATTTTAGCCAGTTTTGAGTCTTGGAAAATCAATTATGTCCATAGTCGCCGAGTGCAAGGGGTGCAAAAATACGCGCCTTGGCATGATACGCGGGAATATCGGTTATGGATTAAAGAATATGATACCCTGACCTCTGTTCGTCAACAAGATTTGCAAGGAGACTTGGATGATTGGTTGTATTTTCCAACTTTTTCGTTGTTCATGTCTGTTCCTGTTGCGCCACCGAAGTGGTTACGGGAAGCGATTGAATCGGTGCAAAAGCAAATTTATCCGCATTGGGAATTGTTTCTGATCGGTCCCAATCCAGACTCAACGTCTCCCCTTGGTGAAGAAGTGCCAGTCGCTGGGGGTGATCACGATCCGCGATCCGCTACTTCCAAGATTCATTGGCTTCTCACTTCTCCCAATGACTCTCTAGCCACTTCCTTAAACTTGGCTTTGGAAACCGCCAAAGGTGATTTTATAGCTTTGATAGATGCGCAAGACCGCCTCTCCAGTCAGGCCCTCTATCAGATTGCGAAAACGTGTAATGTCCGGTCTGATTGTCAGTTGATTTACACGGATGAAGATAAATTGGATGCCCAAGGCGGACGTTGTGATCCGAATTTTAAATCGGATTGGAATCCTGATTTGTTTTATTCGCAAAACTATTTGCACCGTCTCACCGTGTATCGGCGCACTGTGGTGATGCAAGTGGGTGGTTTTCAAGCGGACTATCCGGGCGGTGAGGAGTATGATTTGACGTTGCGAGTGATTGAGAGAATCAAGGCCAATGAGATTTATCATATTCCCAAAGTGTTGTATCATCAACGAGAATCGAGTCTCAATCCCACTGCTGCCACCGTCGCTTGTCAAGTGTTGCAAGCCCATTTTCAAAGGGTGCAACAATCTGTTCAAGTTCGGGAAGCGATGGGGGGGCATACTCGTGTGCTATATCCTTTGCCTGATCCGCCGCCATTGGTGAGTTTGATTATTCCGACGCGGGATAAGTTAGACTTGTTGCGGGGCACGGTGGAGGGGGTGTTGACGCAAACTGATTATCAACCGTTGGAGATTATCATTTTGGACAATGGTAGCGTAGAACCTGCGACGTTGAGTTATTTGAAACAATTGGAAACGGATCCGAGAGTGACGGTGTTGCGGTTAAAGATGCCATTTAATTACTCGCAATTGAACAATATCGGCGTCTCTCATGCGGCTGGGGAGGTGATTGGATTATTGAACAATGATTTGGAAGTGATTCATTCGGATTGGTTAACTGAGATGGTGAGTCACGCCCTGAGACCTGAGATTGGTGCAGTGGGGGCCAAATTGTACTATGCCAATGACACGATTCAACATGCGGGGGTGATTGTGGGATTGGGTGGTATGGCCGGTCATGGTTTTAAATATTTGGCAAGGGAGGCACCGGGGTATCATTTTCGTCCTTGTTTGATTCAAAATTATTCGGCAGTGACCGCCGCTTGTCTCGTCATGCGCCGCCGTGTTTTTCAAGAGGTGGGGGGATTGGAGGAGAAGCATTTAAAGGTGGCTTTTAACGATGTTGACCTCTGCTTACGTCTGCGCGAACGGGGTTATCGGATTGTCTGGACACCTTACGCGGAGTTGTATCATCTGGAATCAGCCAGTCGGGGAGTAGATAATACGGTCAAGAAGTATTTTCGTTTGCGCCATGAGTTGAACTATATGAGGAAGCGGTGGGGTAAGGTGTTAGCGGGGGACCCTTATTATAGTCCGAATTTGACGATGGAGTATGAGGACTTTTCGTTGGCGTGGTGGTTTTAGTGGAGAGTGGAGAGTGGGAATAAATTATGTTGGAGTGGAGGCTTTAGCCGGCCGGCAGTGGGCGCCACCCACTCTTGAGGGGTGGGGTGATGCCTACTGCCGGCCGGCTAAAGCCTCCACTCCACCGATGTCTTAATTCCTTAACTTAATGGCATGGAGGCGTAAGCTTCTACCAACATAATTTATTCCCACTATCCGCTATCCACTATCCTTTATCCACGGCCGTCTTCAACAAACAGGTTTTGATTTCTTCAAGTAAGTCTTCAATGCAATAGTTGCCTTTATGAAAAACTTTATCAACTCCATGAGTTAACCTGTTATGTTCATCTGGTGTGATATTTCGGGAAGTGAGAACCACAACGGGAATGGATTGCCAGGCGGCATTTTGACGTAGGTGGGTGATAAATTCAAAGCCATCCATTTCTGGCATGGTTAGGTCGGATAAGATGAGGTGTGGTTTCTTGTGTTGCAGGCAATCGAGTGCTTCACGGCCATTTTCGGCAGAGTATACTTGCAAGCCGGCATCCTTGAGGGTGTCTTCCATGATTTCTCGAAACATGGGGTCGTCTTCTACCAGTAACACTTCATGGAAGTCGTCACGGCCTAGATATTTTTGGAGAACCGTGTTCAGGTCTTTACGTCTTAATGGTTTGGTTAGGTATTCAGTGGCCCCCATGGCTTGCCCAAGCATTTTATCTTCCATGATGGAAACCATGATAATGGGAATATTGGCCAATTCTGGGTCTTTCTTGAGGAGAGAGAGGACCATCCAGCCATCCATGCCGGGCATCATCACGTCGAGGAGAATGGCGGCAGGACGCAGTTGTTTTGCGAGTTCTAAACCTGTTTCGCCATCGCCTGCCGTGGCCACTTGATAACCCAAGGTGTCTCCGTAGGTTTTCAGAAGTTTTTGCATGATTATGTCGTCGTCAATCACCAAGAGGAGATGTTTAGAGGTGGGGGATGACGTATTTTCTATGGCTAACTTCGCACTGAAACGGTGGTTTTCGTTAATTTGGCTGGTTGCTGTCATAATTATGGTTCTCCTCTCATCATAGTTCAGATTTTAGTTATTCGATCAATTTATAGAATTTCCAGGAAAGAAGCGGTTTACTTTGTGTGCGATACCCATTTCGTTGCGTTTAAAGGTTGGAGTGGAGGCTTTAGCCTCCATGCCATTAAGTTAAGGTAGGGTGCGTCCTACGCACCATTTTGGAAACCGCACCATACCTTCGTGGTGCGTGGGACGCACCCTACAAATCGCGCTTAACTTAATGGCATGGAGGCGTAAGCCTCCACTCCAACGCTTTGGTGGATTCACGCGCTAAAATAGGTGTCGCACACAAAGTCGGTTTCTTAAACCTGACAGGTTTAAAAGACTTGTCAGGTTTAAACAATCATGACGGTTGTCATCCCAGCCCTGTGTGTGATTCCTACCTAAGTTTTAAACTTTGGCAGTTTCTTCACTAAGGACACAACGGTGTTAACTTAGGAATGGCCATTCGTACGGAAGACCATCCCATCCCCAAGTTGGCTTTTCTACTGGTAATCAGTACCACCAGGGCATCGGGCTTTTCTGGGACGACCATCATAAAGTGGAAAGTGTTATCGGTGGTCATCTGGATTTCTTTAATCAGATGTAGTTTCCCCGAACCACGCATATTGGATAGCATGTCTTCTACGGCACTGATCGTTCTACCACGAAACATGTCAACTGCGGCGGCTGCCACGGCGTCCAGATAAGATTGAGTAAAGTAGGGCACGTTGTGGGAGACGCCTAGCAATAAGCCACTGTTTAAATCGACTACCGCACATCCTAAAGCAGCGTCCACGTTGCGTATAATTCCGTTGCAAATTTCATTGATGTTCATGAGTTTCTCTGAATAATGGATAATGGATAATGAATAATGAATAATGGTTACTCATTCATTATTACGGCCGCCGCGTCTAAATAAGAGGCCGTGAAATATGGCACTTTATGAGAGACTCCAAGTAATAAGCCACTACTTAGGTCGACTACGGCACAACCCAGGGCAGTCTCGACATTTCGCACATTTTCTGTGCAAATTGCGTTGATGTTCATTGTTTTTCTTCAAGCTATACTGCATAGCTTGACAATTTGAGTTTTGTTCGCCGCGAGGGATAACACCCCTTTTCGGGGTGTTATCCTTGTCAAAGTTCAGATTGTGAAGCTATGCAGTATAAATAGCCCACTTATTAAGACAGGTTGATGTACCATATAAATCAATAGGCTATGTTGTCCTACCCATGCCAAGCGTTGTACCCATACTGACTGAATTTGGCCGTAACAGTAGTCCCGTTTATGGTAGTGTAGGGTCTTGCCTATAAAGATTCCAAGTAACATTATACCAAACCAAGGCAAGAGTGGTACATAATCTTCGGTAGAAGGTTTATAGGTCATCAAGCCCACCCATTGTAACAAGGGTTGATTGAAGAAAGGATGTTGTACATGTAAACCTATAGTCAATATCCCTATACCTGCTATTAGGTTAAACCAAAACCAACGTGTAAATAGGAGTCCCAACAGGTTGGCGATAACCATAAAATGCAAGATGCCAAAAAAAATGAAACGTTTTTTAAATAACACGAAACTGACCAGACTAATTAGCATGGCACAGCCTGTCAAGATAAGTAAGCGTTTCCACATTTTGTCTCTATTGATCCCCTGAAGGGTGGCCAGGTGCAAACTAATCCCTGCAATACATATAAACAGAGTAACAATTAATCTGCGTAAAATCAGCCACATTGGGTCATGGTAAAAATCAAAGACAACGATTTTAAAGTAGTTGAGGTCGTAACAAAAATGGTAACCGATCATCAGAAGACAGGCACCGCCTCGCCATTTGTCTATTAATAAAGCGCGAGTTCTTGACAATGGGTAATGAGTAATGAATAATGAATAATGAAAAAACAATGAGGATTGGAGGCTAACGTCTGTGACGGGCCCAAAATACCGGCTAAAGCCTCAATGTTATTAAGTTAAGGAATGTTTGGGCTTATATGGGACAGGACTTACGCAACTGTATTTGTAACTCTTTAGATTTGATACCCCCTATCCCCCCGTACACGGGTGGGAATCACTCCCTCCCCGCGTGGGGGGAGGGTCGGGGTGGGGTGACTGCGTAAGTCCTATGAGAATTTAGGACTGGCAGTCCTTTGGTTCTGCACTGAATGGCATGACGGCCAAAGCCTCTGATCTATTATCCATTATTCATTATTTATTATCCACTAATATGAAACATCTATCTCATTTTTTTATTGCTGGTTTGATCCTACTCTTTCAATCTGCCTGCGCAAAAACCTCCGATCGAGAATACATCAACCACGACCCTCAAGCGTGCGCCAAGGTAGCGGTAAATTGCAAACAAGATCAACATCCTTTCTACGATGACAAAGGATGTGGATGTCTCCCCAATGTGGCCACGACGGATCCGAAGCGTTACTATGTCAATCCAGATACGAAGGCTTGTAGCACCCTGCTATTCAAATGTCAAGGTGGACAAAGCCCGTTTTTTGATCAACAAGGGTGCGGTTGCCAGATCAATGAATGCGATAACGCAGATGAAAAAGAACTGCCGGCCAATCCTGCTGACTACCAAAAAGTGGAAATCAAAGATGCCAGTGTTTCCTTTGAAATTCCTAAAACTTGGATAAAACAGGGCAATAACAACGTGTGGACTCCGCCGGAAGCCAAAGGTAGCCCATTTATCAGTTTTAAGTGGGAAAACTTCCAATCCCAATCAAGCGATTGGGAACCCACTCATATCTTGCCTAAACCAGCCAGTTTGTTAGGCCCTTACAACATCAGTTTAGGATGGGAACAAGGGCTGCTGTATTTTGTGCAAATCCACGATGCAGAAAAAAAGGTGAATAAGTTTGAAATTCACACCATCATTCCTCGAATGGAAGCCGGCATTGCTTATGATTTCTATGCCAGTGCGGATACTCTCGAACAACTGAAGGGCATCGATTCGGTTCATCAACACTTCATTCAATCAGGCGAACTTAGTAGCATCAAGAACTATATTAGCAAAGATGGTGAAGAATGCCAAAATCAGGAAATCAACTGCGAGGTAGGCGAACAGGAGTTTTACGATGATACAGGTTGTGGATGTGAAACCAAACCTGTCGAAGATGCCGTTTATGACAATTAGGGGAGATTTGAGTGGATAGTGGTTTTAGTGAAGAGTGAAGAGTGGTTTTAGTGGAGAGTGGTTTTAGTGGAGAGTGGTTTTAGTGGAGAGTGGAGAGTGGATAGTGGGGAATCAATTATGCGGGACTAGAGGCTTTAGCCGGTGGTCGTGCCCCGATTCCCGGCTGAAGCCTCTAGTCCCGCAGGTCCCATTTATTCCTCACTATCCGCTATCCACTATCCACTAAATCCACTATCCACTAAAACCACTATCCACCCCCCCCTTAACTTTATAGGAAACACCAAATGAAAAAACTATCCCGTTGGCTAATGGTCAGCATGGCTTGTTCTTGTGCAATACCGACCACTTGGGCCGCGACCGTTGTTGAACGTCGTGACATGAAAGGCAACTTGGAAAAAATCTTGCTTGACGAAAACCAAGTACGAATCGAAAGTAGTGACCCCAATCGCTATCGTGTAATGAACCTACAAGAGAAGAAGGCGTACTTGATCGACAGTAAAGAAAAGCGCATCGTGGAAATGGACATTCAGGGCACTCCTCCCTCTCCTCCTGCCAATATGCCCAAGCTACCCGAACGGCCCCCAATCAAGTCAGAACTGTTTAAAAAGGGCGAAGGTCCGAAGGTTGCTGGCTATCCGACAACGATTTACCAAGTTCTTTTAGAAGATGGTAAAGTTTGTTCGGAAACCTCTTTCTCTACCGAAGCCGGCAAAGTGGCTTATCTCCAGGTTTTCCTCGACGCTTCCAATCAGATGCAAAGTTCCCGGCAACCCAAAGGATTGCCTTTCATTCATCCGTGTCAACAAGCCCTGCAAACTTTGGAAGACCAAACCAAAGATTTAGGCGTTCCCATGAAAGCCACCTCCAAGGGAGACCGTGGCGACAGAGTGATGTATGAAATTGTCAGCATCCAGACCGACGCGAAAATCCCCAAAGATGCGTTCACTTTGCCCAAAGATTACAAAGTCATCACAGAAGCTGAAATGACGAAAATGCGGCAAGAACAGATGAAACAATGGATGGAACAGCAACGTTCACAACGCCAACCTGAGGGAGATGACCGCGGTCCCCCAATGTCACCATTTGGGCGTTTCCCCATGCCTTTTGGTGGATCAGGCCAAGAAAAATCATCACCTCCTGCGGAAGACAGGAGAGAATAGGAATTGGTAGTGTTATAGAGGTAATAATTCAGGAGTCCAAAGCGAAAGCTTTGTCCGTCGTTTGACAAAGCTTTGCTTTGGATTCCTGCATCACCTTACCATGGAAATACAAACTGGCGTAATCGGTCAAATTATAGCAGGTGATGAACTTGGATCATTCATCAAAGTTGTAGAGAATACTAAAAATACCGGTGGTTTTCTAATTCTTACCGCAAGCACTCCAGAGATGAAGGATGGCTTTGATAGCTGGGTTGAAAACGAACATTCTCTCGGTTCATATTTTATTGAATCTGGATGGGACGTCCGTTGGTTGTGATTCCATTCATTACAGGACCTGTGAATCGGTGTCGGGTAGGCAACGCGGTTTACCGTTGCCCCCGCCCCTCTGGCAAAACCAAAATGGGTAACCAAAACACGTTGTTCACCCTACATGGCTTTAGTTGGTAGAATATCGCCCTTTTTTTTGAAGTCACTATACCAAATTATTTTTTCGTTCTATGTTAAATTTACAACTCCATTTGCAACCACAAACTGAACATCGTTTGCAACAAATTTTCCATTTGATCCCCAATGAAGAAATCTTTGCGCAAAAATTTATTGCCTATCAACTCGCCGAATTGAAGAAAGCACGATGGAATCTCCGATTAGATTTAAGGCAGTTTGAAAACCGTTATCAGATGACTACAGACGATTTTTACCAACAATTCCAAACCGGACGGCTGGCGGATAGTGAAGATTTTCTGGTCTGGGCGGGATTAGCGGAAATGTTGGACCAGACTGAAAAACAGTTGGACGAATTGCAATGATTGAGAGTTATTTTGCTAAATTAGAGGAAGTCTTACAAGATTTCCCAACGATTCAATCATATACCTCGACTAAGAAAATTTACAACACTAACTTGGGATTTATTAGTGGTTCCGTTATGTTTGAAAATTTGCATCGTTTGGATTTTGTGGAAGTCAAAGATGTGGAAGTGATAGCCAAAATAAAATACCGTTATCAGTATATGGATGACCACCATCAACTTCTGTTTCGCTACGATAATGCGCCACATCATCCCTTACTGCGATCTTTTCCACATCATAAACATCTCGCTAATGATAAGGTTGCGGAATGTTCTGAACCCACTTTGGTTGAAGTATTGTTGGAATGTGTAAGGGGTGTGACCTCAATCTGATGTAGAAATTTAGCCGGTGTAGGGTGGGCCATGCGGTTTACCGTTGCCCACTGAGTTTCCTCAGAATGTCATCACCTCAACGGTGGGCAAACTAAACCTGAACGGTGGGCAAACTAAAGGACGTTTGCCCACCCTACCTGGCTTCAGCCGGAAGTACACGATGTCTTACTTATTCAACAACTGCTGATACAACCCCACATACTCTTTAGCACTGTGAAACCAGCTAAAATCCCGAGTCATCCCATTCAACTGCAATGTCCTCCAAGATCCTTTCTCTCTAAACGTGGCCAACGCCCGTTGCACACAACGAAGTAACTCGGAAGCATTCTCTTCCTCAAACACAAATCCCGTTGCCAATTTCTTTGCAACCTGACCCGGCGTCGCATCCGTCACTGTATCCGCCAACCCACCGGTCCGACGCACCAACGGAATCGTACCATAACGCATACTATACATTTGCGTCAGCCCACACGGTTCAAACAACGAAGGCATCAGAAATAAATCTGCACTTGCAATAATTTGATGAGATAACTCTTCATTGTAACCCAGGGTGACACTAATTTGACCTGGCAACAACTTCGCATACTGTTTCAGGCGATTCTCCAATTCTTTGTCACCGCTACCCAGTAACACCAGTTGCGCCCCTTCATGGATAATATCTGGAATAATGGGCACCAATAAGTCTAGTCCTTTTTGATAAGTCAACCGGGTAATCATTCCCAACAACGGTTTAAACGGCGTTTGTTCCAACCCCAACTTACTCCGTAACGCTTTGGTGTTTTCAGCTTTACTGGCTAACGTATCGACCGTATAGTTTTTCACCAAATAACGGTCCGTAGCCGGGTCCCAAGCCTTCTCATCAATGCCATTGAGAATCCCCGTCAACTGATGACAACGCGCCGACAATAATCCTTGTAACCCATAACCAAACGACGCCGTTTGAATATCTCTGGCATACGTGGGACTGACGGTACTGATCCAATCGGCATAGTGCAGGCCGGCTTTAAGAAAAGACATTTTACCGTGATATTCGACCCCTTCCAGGTTAAAACAGTGGTCTGGCAAACCTAGCAATTTGATGACTCGAAACATATCCGAACGCGGTATTCCAAAAGGTTCTGCGACTTCGGGCCCAAATACACCTTGATAGGCGAGATTATGAACACTGATAACGACTTTAGCGCGAGTGCGAGAATGGCTAAAGGCTAGGTAGGCTGGCGCCAATCCTGTTTGCCAATCGTTACAGTGGAGAATATCCGGTTTAAAGATAAATTGATGACTGGCAAATAGACTCGCTACCTTTGACAGGGCCGCGAAACGTAACGCATTATCAGGCCATTCATTGCCCGCGGCATCTTGATAGGGTCCTCCTTCTCTGGCATACAGTCTGGGACAGTCAATCACATAGACGGGATATAAATTACCGGGCATAAATCCCGCCAACACCCGGACCGGTTCCAAATTAGAAAACAGAGAGATATTTTCATGCACTTCAATCAGTGACAATTGTTTGAAAACTTCAGGATAGCCGGGGAGGAGTAAGCGAACATCAATACCTTGCTGTCGCAAGGCCGCAGGTAAAGCATAACTAACATCAGCAAGCCCCCCGGTTTTGACCAACGGATAGGCTTCAGAGGTGGCAAATAGAACACGCATAATTTTTTAGCGGATAGTGGATAGTGGATAGTGGATAGTGGATAGTGAAAAAATTCTGGTGGACTAGAGGCTTTAGTCGTAATGCCATTCAGTTAAGGGAAACCCCGTTGGAGTGGAGGCTTTAGCCGGTTGGCAGTAGGCATCACCCCCGCACTAAAATTGCGGGGCGCCTACGGCCGGCCGGCTAAAGCCTCCACTCCAGCGTACCTTAACTGAATGGCATTGAGGCTTCAGCCGGTGGGGGCACGGTGATTTCAATATCTATTCGGCACTTTCCGGCTAAAGCCTCTAGTCCACCTGGCGATTCATTTTGGGGGACCTTTTTTCTTAACTGAATGGCATTAGCTGGTGGACTAGAGGCTTTAGCCGGTGAATTTACCCCGTTGTTCGTCCAACGCAATGCCATTCAGTCAAAAAATGAAAACATCGGTGGAGTGGAGGGACGCGCCTACTGCGGGCCGGCTAAAGCCTCTATTCCAGCAGCATCATTAATCCACTCTCCGTTATCCACTTCCACTTTCCGCTAGATTCCCTATTCTGCACTGGGTTCAACACTGGGTTTAACACTGGGTTTAACACTGGGTTCAACACTGAGTTCAACACTGGGTTTAACACTGGGTTCAACTTCAGGACTCGCGACAACAGGCATCTGTCGTTTCAAAATGACTCCCCCCAACGGTGGTAACGTCGCCATTATTGAAAACTCCTTGCCCATCCATGGCAACGCCTCTGTCTTCAATTCTACATTGCCAACATCCGTCCCTCCATAAAAACGCGAATCCGAATTGAAGATTTCTTTGTAAGAACCAGGATAAGTCACCCCAATCCGATAGCCATGCCTGGGCACGGGCGTGAAATTTAACAGCACTATCACCTGATCATCCCCCTCTTCGCCTTGACGCACGTAACTAATTACGGATTGGGCCGAGTCATGGCAATCTATCCAGGCAAATCCCTTTCCTTCAAAATCATACGTGTGCAAAGCCGGCGTATTGCGATACAGATGGTTCAAGTCCTTAACCAAAGTTTGGATACCCAGATGAACATCACGTTCCAACAATCCCCATTCCAAACTCTCTGCCGCATTCCATTCGCGGCCGTGGGCAAACTCACATCCCATGAACAGTAATTTCTTCCCAGGGTAAGTCCACATATAGGTATACAGCATCCGCAAATTGGCAAACCGTTGCCACGGATCCCCCGGCATTTTGTCAATCATGGAATGCTTCCCGTGAACTACCTCATCATGGGAAAAGGGCAACATGAAGTTCTCCGTGAACGCATACAACATCCCAAACGTCAGATTCTGGTGATGATAGAAACGGTGAATGGGTTCCTTCGTCATATATTCCAACGTATCGTGCATCCACCCCATATTCCACTTCATGCTGAAACCCAGACCGCCTAACCAAGTGGGACGAGTCACTTGCGGCCAACTGGTGGACTCTTCGGCCACAATCAACGTGCCCGGATGTTCGGCATGTGTCACCGCATTCAACTCGCGTAAGAACGCAATCGCCTCCAAATTCTCATTGCCACCATAGATGTTAGGCACCCATTCGCCCGGCTGCCGCGAATAGTCTAAATACAACATGGACGCCACCGCGTCGACGCGCAACCCGTCAATATGAAATTCTTCTAGCCAGTACAACGCATTGGAGACTAGGAAATTTTTGACCTCGTTGCGACCATAATTGAAAATCAACGTCCCCCAATCCCGATGTTCCCCTTGCCGGGGATCCGCATATTCATACAAGGCCGTTCCATCAAACCAAGCCAGCCCATGGGCGTCTTTGGGAAAATGACCGGGGACCCAATCTAGTAGCACGCCAATCCCATGTTGATGACAGTAATCCACAAAATAACGAAAATCGTCGGCAGAACCAAAGCGGCTGGACGGCGCAAAATAACCTGTCACCTGATAACCCCATGAAGCATCCAAGGGATGTTCAGCTATTGGCAACAACTCAATATGGGTGAAACCCAATCCTGACACATACGCCACCAACTTTTCCGCCAAGTCCCGATAATTTAAAAACTTACCGTCCAATCCCCGTTGCCAAGAACCCAAATGAACTTCATAAACACTCATGGGGGTGTGCAACCAATTCCATTGCTTACGTGATTGCACCCACGAGTCATCTCCCCACGGGTGCCCTGGGGCTGCCACAGTATAGGAAGAGGTTTGCGGACGTAATTCAAAACCCTGTCCATACGGGTCAATTTTCAAGAACACATGGCCACTGTCACGGTTCCGAATCTCAAACTTATACAACAAGTTAGGACCCAAACTTGGAATAAACAATTCCCACACGCCACTGCCACCGCGCCCTCGCATCTGATGGATTCTGCCATCCCAGCGATTAAATTCACCTACCACGCTGACCCGTTCCGCATTCGGCGCCCACACTGCAAATAACACTCCAGCGACACCTTCCACCGTATGCAAATGCGCCCCTAAAAAACGATAAGCGTGCCAATGCTTACCTTCGCCAAATAAGTGCAAATCCAAATCGCCTAACTGTGGCAGAAAACAGTAAGGGTCATAACGAGTATGAGTCTTTCCCTCCTCATCTTGCCACTGCAACTGATAACGGTCCGGCACTTGCCTGGCCGGCCCCCGCCATTCAAATAAATCCGTATTAGGAATCCTCTCCAAAGGCAGATTACCTGGTAAAATCCGCGCTTCCCGCACGGCTGGCAAACAGACCCGTACCACCACCGCCTTTTCACCTTGGGGATGCCGGCCCAATACGGCAAATGGGTCATGGTGACAGGCATCTAAGATTTTTTGCAGGTCAGGCGTGACCTTTGGCAATTCAGGCGTTGTCTTAGGCAGTTCTGACATGGTCTTTGGGAGTTCCGGCGTTGTCTTTGGCAGTTCCGAAGTGATTTTTGAGTTGATTGTTGTCATAATGATTTATCGATAAAACCGAATCTGGAAAGTAGCGTTTCCACGCAAGCGCATGAGAACGAGAGAAATAAGGGCTGATGATGTAACCGTTTTTGTAACTCCTTGATTTTACACCCCCGTACACGGGGGGAGTGACTCCCCCCTCGTGTGTGGGGATGGCCGGGGAGGGGTAATAATTTGGTGAAGTCACTCCCTCCCCGTGTGCGGGGAGGGCCGGGGAGGGGTAATGCGTAAGTCCTGAGAAATTGAAACTGGCACACCGAATCATCTTTTAAAGTGTTTGCCAGCAGCCAGGGCAGCCCCGATAATACCGGCCTGATTCTGCAATTGGGCAGGAACGATTTCAGTACGAGTTTTTAGCAAATGGAAAAACTTTTTCTGTTTCTGACTCACCCCACCCCCAAAAATAAACAAATCTGGCCAAAAGAGGTTCTCCATCCGTTGTAAATACTCGTTGACACGTTCCACCCACCTCTTCCAACCCAAACTCTCTTCCTTACGAATCCGTGCTGCGGCCTGATGTTCTGCCTCTTTACAACGGATTTCCAAATGACCAAACTCCGTATTGGGTAATAATTTTCCATCTATAAAAATAGCCGTGCCAATCCCTGTCCCAAAGGTCAGCATAATGACGACACCTTCCCGTCCTTTACCCGCACCAAATTGCATTTCTGCCAAACCTGCGGCATCTGCATCATTTAACAACAATGCGGGATTCCCTGTTTTAGTCGTGATTAATTCCTCTATATTCGTGCCCAACCAAGATTTGTCCACATTGGCAGCCGTATAAGCGACACCTTTCTTAATCACCGCAGGAAAAGTACAACCAAGCGGCCCTTTCCATGCAAAATGTTCAGTTATCTCCGCCACTACGTCACTGATGGCGTCAGGCACAGACGGTTGGGGCGTTGCCAAGCGATAACGTTCTGCAATCAATTCACCTGTCTGCAAATTCACAGGTGCCCCCTTAATTCCTGAACCACCTACATCAATACCTAAGACTTTCATTGTTATTTCACCCGACTTTATTGTGAAGCATCATAAATCCCTTTATCCCCCTTATTCCCGCCATCAACAGGAATTTAGCGGACTAAGGAAAAGGGTATATAAAAAACCAGAGAGTGTTGAGTTATATTATAACGCAAGATATAACCCAATATGCAACACCATAATTCGTGTTACTTTATATTCTTTCACAGTAACCATGAGAAAGGTCTCGCCTAAGTAGGTTATTTATCTTACACTAATTGCACGACAGAAACTCAGTTTCTTTAAGAAACTGAGTTTCTTACTTCCCAGTATAATGCAATACCGTTCAAGTAGTATTTCAGAATGTTCTTATAGTTATTATTCTCCCCCTTCCTCTATTTATCTTATTCATCAAATTATTTTATAATTGATTTTTCTGAAATCGTTGACTCACTCACTTTACGCAAAAGGTGATAAGAAATTGAGAGGTTTCGGCATCAACCTATTGGCTTCTGCCATCCACACTCTAATTTAGAACAGGAGAATCTGATGTTAGCGTTAAAAGGTATTTATCAAAACGGACAACTCCAGTTAGAACAATCGATTTTCAGTGAGAAACCGATTACGGTTATCGTCACTTTTTTGGAGGAAGTGACTTTGTCCAATCCAGATTTATCAAAAACCCATGAGGTCATGTCACACTTTCAAGCGAGTTTGGAAAAAAATTACCGCTTGGGCGAGTTATTAGCAAAATGAAAGTCTATTTTCCAACCGTTGTGGAGGTGCTGAGTATTCAGCGGCAACTTATAGACCTCTTTGGGGGATTGCATGGCCTGAGAGATTTATAGTAATATTTCTTCTCATTTGTACCCCCCCAGCCCCCCCGCACGCGGGGGGATGACTCCCCCGCGCCGCGGCTGACTCCCCCCCGCGTGCGGGGGGGCTGGGGGGGGTACAAGTGATGAGGAATATTACTATACAGTTGTTAGAAGCAGCCCTGATGCGTCCACAACTCGGCTATCACACCACGAAAATTCAGCCACTTTAACAGGAAACTTCCATGAACAAACTGATTTTAGGCGATAACCTAGAAATCCTCAAAACCCTTGACTCCGATTCCGCCGACTTAATTTATCTTGACCCCCCCTTTTTCTCCAATCGCAATTATGAAGTGATTTGGGGAGATAAGGGGGAGATTCGCAGTTTCCAAGATAGATGGTCAGGTGGTCTTGACCATTACATTGCCTGGCTAAAAGAACGGGTGGTGGAAATGCACCGCGTCTTGAAACCGACGGGGTCGCTGTTTCTGCATTGTGATTGGCACGCGGACGCTTATATTCGGGTGTTTGTTTTGGATAAGATGTTTGGAGAGAAAAACTTCAGAAACAAAATTACTTGGAAGCGTGCCGACACGCACAACGATGCCAAAAAACAATTTCCAAATGTTTGCGATGATATTTACTTTTATTCCAAATCGGATAAATTCATCTTTAATGTCCAATATGGTGGTTATGCGGAAAAAACTCTCAAAGACTGGTATCAGTATTTGGAGTTTCCTGATGGCACAGTTAGGAAGATGACCAAGGAAGAAAAGGAAACTCAAAATATTCCAGTTAATGTCAGACGTTTTAATACGGCTGATATGGCAAGTCCTAACCCTCGTCCTAACTTGATGTACGAATACAAAGGCTACCCCTATCCTTTAAAAGGATGGCGTTATTCGTTGGAAACCATGCAACAGTTGGATGAACAAGGAAAATTATTTTTCCCAAAGGAAAAAATGGGGCGAATCATGCTAAAAAGATATTTAGATGAACAAACAGGCGCCGTGATAGGCGACGTTTGGGATGACATAGACCAAATCAGGGCTACACACAAAGAACGTATCGGCTACCCCACCCAAAAGCCCGAAGCCCTTCTCGAACGCATCATTCAATGTGCCAGCAACGAAGGTGACATCGTGTTAGACCCCTTTCTCGGAGGAGGCACCACAGTGGCCGTAGCCGACCGTTTGAAACGTCAATGGCTAGGCATTGACCAATCGGTGCAAGCGATTAAAGTGTCGGAACTGCGCTTGCAAAAACAACGTGACTTGTTTTCGCCGCCGTTCGTGGTGCAGTTGCACAAATACGATTATGACACCTTACGTTCTGCCAATGCCTTTGAATTTGAAAGTTGGATTATTCAACAATACGGTGGGACCGCCAATGTGAAACAACGGGGTGATTTTGGTTTAGATGGCAAAACCCAAGACGGTACCCCCATTCAAGTCAAACGTTCGGATAACGTGGGGCGCAATGTGATTGATAACTTCTTTTCCGCCATTCAACGCTTTGACAAAAAGTTGTTTGAGAACCGGCAAGTGGAACAAAAACCTGTTGGAATCTTAATAGCGTTTAGCTTTGGCAAAGGCGCCATTCAAGAAGTCGCCCGTCTCCAGAATCAAGAGAATTTGATGATTCAACTGGTGACAGTAGCCGAGATTGTGCCCATTGCCACCAAGCCGAAATTGACTTTGCAGTTTAAAGATTTAGGTTTAGATACCAAAGGGTTACGAGAACTGGAATGGATTGCCAAGGGTGAATCAGAAGTCGGTATTGAATTTTATGCGTGGGATTTTAGCTATGATACGCAGGAAGGATTTAAAGCCGATGTGATGATTGATAAAGTTGGCAAACAAGTGGAGAAGTTCAAAGCGGGGAATCATCAAGTGGCCGTGAAGGTGGTGGACAATGAGGGGTTGGAAACGTTGGAAGTGATTCAACTGAAAATCAATGGGGTGGTAGCGTAGGGTGCGCGGTTTACCGTTGCCCACCAAATTTCTCTATACCACTGGAATGGTGGGCAACGAAAAGACGTTGCCCACTCTACCTGACTATCATTGAGGTACAACCATGCGCAACCACACACCACTGCTTGACCCTATCCCACCTGGCGAAATTTTACAGGAAGAATTTATGCGTCCATTAGGTCTAACGATAACTCGTTTGGCACGAGACCTTGATGTATCCGTGAGAACCCTCAGTGCCATTCTTCATGCCAAGCGAAGATTGACAGCCGACTTCGCTTTGAGACTCGGTAAATATTTTAGTGTCTCACCCGACCTGTGGTTAGGTTTGCAAATGGACTATGATTTGCGGCTGGCACAACGTACCGTTTGGCCCAGTGTGGAACAACGAGTACCTATTTATGCTGAAGTAGCGTAGGGTGGACAACGCGGTTTACCGTTGCCCACCAAATCTCTCTATACCACTTGAATGGTGGGCAACCTGACTACCTGACTACAGAAACTAAGTTTCTTAAAGAAACTTAGTTTCTTACTACGCCGTGCGTAAACTGAGATAGTATTTCAGAATTTTCTCATACCATTATTCTCCCCTCCCCCTATTTATTTTATTCATCAAATTATTTTATAATAGACTTTCCCGAAATCGTTGACTCACTATCATACAGTAGAATAACGAGAGTACGTGTTGAAATAATATCTGCAACCACTTGATATTGAGAAAAATCTATTATGAACTATCAATCCGTTTATGACTTGTCTATAAACAACCCAGAAGCATTCTGGGGCGAGGCCGCGAAAGCGATTCACTGGTATAAACCACCCACGAAAATTTTGGACGACAGCCGTCCACCCTTTTACCGCTGGTTTGCCGACGGTGAATTGAACACCTGCTACAACGTCCTCGACCGCCATGTTGAAGATGGACGCGGCAATCAATTGGCACTGATTTACGATAGCCCCGTCACCGACACCATCAAAACGTTCACTTATAGCCAATTGCTTGATGCCGTGGCCAAATTTGCAGGGGCGTTGCGTAACCAGGGAGTCCAGAAGGGAGACCGCGTGATTATTTACATGCCCATGGTGCCAGAAGCCCTCATGGCCATGTTCGCTTGTGCCCGTATTGGGGCAATTCATTCGGTCGTCTTTGGTGGCTTTGCCGCAAGAGAACTGGCGACTCGTATCAATGATGCCAAACCCGTGGTCATTGTATCTGCCTCCTGCGGTATTGAAGGCAAAAAGATAGTCAAATATAAACCGTTGTTGGACGAGGCAATTAACCTGTCCGACCATAAACCCAAGAAGTGCATCATCTTACAACGTCCTCAAGAAACGGCTACGTTGCAACCCGGTCGGGATGTCGCTTGGGAAGAGGCAATGGCAAACGCCCAACCTGTTGAGTGTGTTCCTGTCAAAGCCACCGACCCACTGTATATCCTCTATACATCAGGCACCACGGGCATTCCTAAAGGCGTCGTGCGTGATAACGGCGGACATGCCGTGGCCATCAAATGGTCCATGAAGCATATCTATAATATGCAACCTGGCGAAGTCTATTGGTCGGCTTCCGATGTCGGCTGGGTCGTCGGCCATTCTTACATCGTCTATGGTCCCCTCTTACACGGTTGCACCACCGTGGTCTATGAAGGCAAACCCGTGGGCACCCCCGACCCTGGCGCATTTTGGCGCGTCATTTCGCAACACAAAGTCAGCGTGTTATTCACCGCCCCCACCGCCTTTCGGGCGATTAAGAAGGAAGACCCGAATGGTGAGTATATGAAAAAATATGACTTATCTCACTTCCGCACCCTCTTCTTAGCGGGGGAACGGTGTGACCCAGATACGTTGTTATGGGCGCAAGATAAACTCAAAGTCCCCGTGATCGACCACTGGTGGCAAACGGAAACAGGTTGGGCGATTGCGGCCAACTGTTTGGGCATTGAAAATTTGCCTATCAAACCGGGGTCTCCCACTAAACCAGTCCCTGGTTACGATGTGCGTTGTCTGGATGAGAATGGACAAGACATCAGCAGTGATGACATTGGTAGCATCGTCATCAAATTACCCATGCCACCAGGCTGTTTGCCGACCCTTTGGAACAAGGATGACCATTACAAGAGTTCCTATTTAAGCACCTATTCCGGTTACTATCTCACGGGCGACGCGGGTTACAAAGACAAGGACGGTTACTTGTGGATTATGAGTCGTATCGACGACATCATCAACGTTGCCGGCCACCGCCTCTCCACGGGTGGTATGGAAGAAGTGTTAGCCTCCCATCCCGATGTAGCAGAATGCGCCGTCATTGGGGCCGCCGACCAGTTGAAAGGAGAGATTCCGTTAGGCATGGTCGTCCTCAAAGCCGGCGTCAACCGTCCTGACCAGGAGATTCTCAACGAATTGGTGGCGTTGGTACGTGACAAAATTGGTCCCGTCGCAGCCTTCAAGGTGGTTACCATCGTGAAACGTTTACCTAAGACGCGGTCTGGGAAAATTTTACGTGGCACCATGAAGAAAATCGCCGATGGTAAAGACTACAAAATGCCTGCCACGATTGACGACCCCACGACGTTGGAAGAAATCACGGAGGCGTTGGAGAAGTTGGGGTATCATCATACCCAAACCAGTTAGCCCAGTAAGTATTTAAACAGTCCTTGGGTTTCCAAGACCAACGAAGTTTTAAAAACTTCGTGGTGATGGGTAAGGACTGGCAGTTCGTAGAAAGACTGCCAGTCCTGATACCTTTATCACCCACATTGCATCACAACCTATTTTTGGTAGTGATGCAATGTGGGTGAAATATCGTGCGGTTTCTCTTAGGTCTTGAACTCTGATTGAGATGATTAAATGAGGGCTATGAAAGGAGGTTATGACTAATCAGAGTCCATCTGAAAATCATTCTAATCAGAGTTCAGACAGTACACCCACATTGCATCACAACCTATTTTTAAAGATTGAAGAGAGAATCGATTATGTCCGTTGCTATTCCCTTAGAACACCTTTACGAGTGGACTCCCACTCCTTCCTTAACCAAGACGACGGGTAAGTTACCGACCATGTATGACTTACCGTTTGAACACCCGGAGGATGGCTTGGACACCTTTCATATTCAACAACCGAAATTATTATCGGAAACGTTTGTTCCCCCTGAGTACCCCTATCAGAGACGGTTTGTCGCCACCGATTTATACCTGTACTACGACCCTGAACATACCTCTTGGTACAAACGCCCCGATTGGTTTGCGGCGGTGGGTGTCTCTCACCTGTACCAGGGCGACATGCGATACAGTTATGTGATGTGGGAAGAGAAAGTCAAACCGTTGATCATAGTCGAACTGCTATCACTGGATACTGAAAAAGAGGACTTAGGAAAAACCCAACGAAAACCCCGTCGTCCGCCCACCAAATGGGAAGTGTATGAACAAATTCTCAAGGTGCCCTATTATGCGGTTTTCAGTCGTCGCACCAATCACGTTCAACTGTTCCAATGGACCCCCCACGGTTACCAGGAAGTGTCGTTACCTGAGAAGCGTTTCTTTCTCCCGGAAATCCAGTTGGGATTGGGAGTTTGGAAGGGAACTTATGACAATGTCGAATATCAATGGTTGCGCTGGTACGATGCCATGGGGAAATGGATTCCAACGGCGTCAGAACGCGCCGAGAAGGAACGGGAAGCGGCCGCGAGGGAACGAGAAGTGGCTGCGAAAGAACGGCAACGGGCGGCCCAAGCGGAACAGCAAACGTTGTTGGAACAGCAACGGGCGACTCAAGCGGAACAGCAAACGTTGTTGGAACAGCAACGGGCGACTCAAGCGGAACGCCGGGCTGAACAATTGGCTGCGAAGTTGCGGGCGTTAGGGATTGACCCTGAGTAAGGATAAATAGCCGGTCAACTCGTCTAGCTATGTAAACAAGTGGGAACAGTGGAGTAGAGGCTTTGGAGTAGAGGCTTTGGAGTAGAGGCTTTAGCCGGTGGGCGGGGCACATAATTGAAAAAAGGGATTGCCCCACCGGCTAAAGCTTCTACTCCACTGGTTCCGTACAACCACTATTTGGGCGCCACCCTCTCCAAAACCGTTGCCAAGGTCGCCTTCACCGTAACTTGAGTTTCCCGATCAAATGCTTGCTGAAGCAATAATTTTCGATCATCTGTGGTAGCCAGACTGACCAATATTTCAATTATCTCATCCGCCGAGTTTTCAGGCTTCCGTAACAATTTCACATAATAGGGAATCAATTGTTGCAATTCTGAAGACAGCGCGGTTTTTTTACCGGAAGGCAGTTCTATCGCAAATTTCTGCCAGGAATAAATGTCTTGATTTTGTTCGGTTAACAGGCGGTCACTTTCCACAATCAAACGTTCTACAGAAGCCTTCGCTTCCCAACGAATGAAGTTGATACTGCCTGGATAAGGATTGAGTTCGACCAGTGTTTGAGGAGACCGTTGTTGTAACAACGAGGAGAGTGCCACCACGTTAATAAGCGGATGTCCTTCGCCTGCTGAAGTGATAGCTATAAATTGTTGCGAGGGGGAAACGCGAATGTGATACACTGACATCATGGAGTCAGGAATTTTTTCAAGTCGTTGGGGAAGTCCGCCCTCAAAGAGGAGATACCAAACAGGTTCAAACCCTTCGCTACTGAGAACACAAATTTTACGCGGATAGTTTTCTGCACTGCGTTTTTTGAGCGTTTCGCAGAAGACGCCATTGGATTCGCAGGGGGTGGCGAAGGAAGTCGAACTCAATAAAATGAGGACGTTGAAGAAGATTAGGGGGTGCATATTGTTGTTGGGTTTTGCAAAGTGATGCTGTGGATTTCTGGTTTCTGTCGAATTTTTTATCATGAGTAGTCCTGAAATGTGGGTGATTATAAAGATTTGACAACTTTCGAAAAGTTGTCAAATCTCGGTAGTGAATCACTGGATCGTGAGGAAACCTTCCACCAGACCGTCGCGGTCTCGAAGACCTCGGAGGTCTTATAGTAATATTCCTTCTCATTTGTACCCCCCTAACCCCCCGTACACGGGGGGAATGACTCTCCCCCGCGTGCGGGGGGGTTGGGGGGTCTACAAGAGTAGAGGAATATCACTATACTTCACAAACATTTTATCTCTCACTACCAAATGTAACACTATCCAAATCTCGGTAGTGGTGAAATGGTCGGCCAGACCGCCGCGGTCTCGAAGACCTCGGAGGTCTTACTTCACAAATGTAACACTATCCAAATCTGGTAGTGATGCAATGTGGGTGATAAAAAGTATTGGCCTACCGTAACATTCGGAGAGACCTCGGAGGTCTAGGGGCATCACCCACATTGCATCACTACCAACTCCCTCAACAAGTTTTCTGGCAATGGGTCGTCAAAGTCATCTGGGACCACAAATTCTCCCGCGCATAACCCAACAGGTCGTCCCCAAGGAGGACAGACTTGGTTAATATTTGAGTCAGTTAAGGTTCTGTGACTGACTTGAAGAACAGTAATTATCACAGATGTGTTCTCTTTCAGTTGATATGGGATGTCTAACAATTCAATCCGACCCTGACGATAAATGCCGGCCAGATTGGTAAGCATAATGATGACCCCTTGTGATGGTTAAAACAACGAAAAATGGGTAGTCAAGTTTAGAAAAGTGCCACAAAAACTCGGTTTCTTTAAGAAACCGAGTTTTTTCCAAAAACTCGGTTTCTGTCGTCGATCTAACCTCAAAAATCCTGCCATTCCGGTTCATTCTGACGAGAGGAACGTGACTGATTTAATCAAGGTAAGGATGAATTTTGGTGGCTAACGATTTTTCTCGTCCACCTATCAAATCGTCGTGATTACAAATGAGAATGAGTTTGACTATGCCATGTTGGTCCGAATAGATGAGGCAAGCGTCTTCTCCCAAATGACATTCCCGAAGACCTGCCAGTCGACCACTGAGTTTATGGTCGTGAAAACCGGGGGTAAGGCTTTGGGTGGACGTTGTTCTTTAAACGGAATGAAAATTTCTTCAAACCGTTTCTTAATCTTGGACGATTTGGCCACATAGTCACGATATGACGATTGAAAAGCGGAGAAGGGATGAATTGTGCGTGGTTTGACAACCTGGGCCTCTCCTAAGAATGTTAAGAATTTAACCAAGTCAAAAAGTGTTTGCCGGTCATTGCGGGGACCGGTGGGCTGGCTTGGTCTGCCTCCAGAATTTTCTTCACCTGATCATCCCGGTAGCGACGAGATTTCGGTCTGGTCTTGGAGGTTCCAGAGTCGTATTGCCGCTGTGGCAATGGGTATTCAAGTGAATTAGATTGAATGACAGGTGGAGGTTGTAACATAGTCTTTTCTTTCTGTAGTTGAGTAGCGTTGTTTAAAAACAAGTTATTCAATAATATCCGTGACTGGGAAAGTTGTCAAAGAATTTTAAAGATTTGACAACTAAAGTTGTCAAATCTGTAAGCAGTAGGCCATCATCTGCGGCGGTTAAAAATCCTGCCACTCCGACGCATCATGATGAGAGGAACGTTGTTTAGCTATGACCGGCGCTGAGGAGGAAGCAGGCCGAGTGGTTTGCCTTCCTTTAGCAACCTCTTGTGGAAGCATTTCCAACTCCCCAATTTTGAAAAATGCTACTTGCTGTTTCAAGGTTTCCGCTTGGGTGGTCATGGAAACACTGGCAGAAGCGATTTCTTCTACCATCGCAGCATTGTGTTGAGTCACTTCATCCAGTTGAGTCACCGCCCGATGTACTTGGTTGATACTGGAGGCTTGTTCCTGACTGGCGGCGGCAATTTCAGCAATGATGTCGCTGACCTTTTTCACCGCGTTAACGATTTCTGTTAAACTCTCGCCCGATTTATTCGCCAGCTTGGTACCTTCAGCCACTTTCGTCACACTGTCTTGAATTAAGCTTTTAATTTCTTTGGCCGCCGCGGCGCTACGCTGGGCAAGATTACGCACTTCGGAAGCCACTACCGCAAAGCCACGGCCTTGTTCACCCGCCCGGGCCGCTTCGACGGCGGCATTGAGGGCTAATAAATTGGTTTGGAACGCAATCTCATTGATGACGCTAATAATCTCGGTAATCTGTTGACTGCTACGACTGATGTCATTGATGGCATGAATGGCCGCGTTCACCACTTCGCCACCTTGGGTGGCATGGTTCCTCGCACTCAGTGCCAACTGGGCTGCTTGTTTCGTATTATCCGAATTTTGTTGCACACTGCTGGTCATCTCTTCCATACTGGCCGCTGTCTCCTGTAAGGAAGAGGCTTGTTCTGTCGTCCGTTGACTTAAATTGCCATTCCCCTGAGAAATTTCCTGGGCCGAGGTGGTAACTATTTCGGCAGTTTGTTTGATAACCAGGATGATTTCGCGTAACTGCCGTTGCATTTTTACCAACGCTTGTAACAGTTGCCCCGTTTCCGTGGAATCTTCAGTGCCTTCCAATTCCTTCGTGAAATCTCCAGAGGCAATGGTGTTGGCCATTGCTACCGCTTCTTGTAGAGGACGTGTGATAGCGCGTGACATCAGCCACATGACACTGATTCCCAATGTCGTCACGATTAGAAAAGCCAGTGACAACCAATATAACGCTTGGTTCTTTTGGAACTGGGCATTGTCAAAAAAATCTTTGGCTTTGTTATCCGCAAACTGACTGATAACTTTCATCGCCTCCTGTATTTTTGCAAAATGAATTGCCCCCGCACCACTGGTTATCGCGCTCATCGCCTCTTCATGTTTGCCCGCTTTCTTTTGGGCAATGATGTCTTGACGAATGGCGTGCCACTCATCGAACAATTTGATCAAGGCGTCCACATCCTGTTGGTCTCCCAAAAACCGTTCCTTGATGGTCTTAAAGTGGTCATACACCTCTTGGTCATACATGTTGAGGCTATCAACACTTTCTTGGAGTGAGAGGTCGTCTTTGGCCAAGGCCACATCCTTCATGCTACTGCGCATTTCCGCTAGGTTAATATTGACCTTGCGGATAGTATTAGTGACCGCAAACGGATGATGGTATAACTTAGCCGTCAACTCCGATAACCCGTGCAGTTGAAACAACGCAAAGGTACCTATGCTGAGGATAAACACTATCATCAACCCAAAACTTAAAAATAAGCGGGTGCGAAGTTTGGTATGTTGGAATTGCCTGCTAATAAAATTGAACATAGTTGATTAAAAGTCCTCCCATTCACTATCTTGGTGGTCAGTTTGATGAGTTGTAGAAGAGGGTAAAGCACCCTATTGTTTATTGAAGTGATGCACCAGGTCATGATAAATGAAGTGTTCGTGACGTGAGACCTCCGAGGTCTTCGAGACCTCGGAGGTCTGGCCGAAAGTTTCATCATGACCTGGTGCATCACTACCGTTTATTGGGTAGTGATGCAATGTGGCTGATAGACACTTCCCCCCCACCCCCAGCCCCTTCCCCAAAAGGCGTGGGGAGAACGGCGGTACCCGTGGTTTTCACCCCTCTCCCCCTGGGAGAGGGGCCGGGGGAGAGGGTAAACATATCACCCACATTGCATCACTACCGTTTATTGAAGTAAGCCGGGCGAGAAAACACCGGTTTGTTTACCTCTGCCACAGAGGCCCGTGGTTTCGAGGACTGGCAGTCCTTTGAGGACTGCCAGTTCTGCCTTGGTAACTTTCACCCCCCAAGTGGAAAAATGCGACCTGTTGATTTAATTCCAGCGCCTGCTTACGCAGTGCTTCACTGGCAGACGCCGCTTGTTCTACCAAAGCGGCATTTTGTTGAGTCATCTCGTCCATTTGGGCAACGGCTTTGTTGACTTGATGAATTCCAGACGATTGTTCTTGGCCGGCGGCAGCAATGTTAGCAATCAGGTCGTTGACTTTTTTCACGGCACTCACAATCTCTGCTAATGTTTCGCCGGATTTATTAGTGAGTTTTGTCCCTTCCTGAACTTTGGTGACGCTGTCAGAAATCAACGTCTTAATTTCTTTTGCCGCATCAGCACTGCGTTGGGCCAGGTTACGCACTTCGGCTGCTACCACGGCAAAACCGCGTCCTTGTTCACCCGCCCGGGCCGCTTCCACGGCGGCATTAAGGGCTAATAAATTGGTCTGAAAAGCGATTTCGTCAATGACACTGATGATTTCTGTCATCTTCTTGCTACTATGACTGATGTCCTCCATAGCCCGAATAGCCGCATTGACCACTTCCCCACCAGCCGTTGCACAGTCTTTGGTTTGAGTCGCCAACTTAGCTGCTTCCTTGGCATTGTCTGCATTTTGTTGGACACTGCCCGTCATCTGTTGCAAATTGGCCGCGGTTTCTTCTAACGAAGAGGCTTGTTCTTCAGTGCGTTGACTGAGACGAATATTTCCTTCTGACAGTTCCTCAGTCGCTTGATTAACCGTTTGGGCCGTTTCTTGAATAATGGTGATAACCTCCCGCAATCTTTGAACCGTGATATTGATCCCTTTTTTCAATTGATCCAACGTTCCTTTATATTCCTTTTCAATGGTTTGAGTCAAGTCACCTTGGGCCAAAGCCGCGGTAATGCGGGTGATGTCCTCCACCGCTGACTGGTTGTAGTCAAGAACCTGGTTGACGCCTTCGCCCACAGTATGAAAAAAATCGGTCTGGTGAGTCAAGCGAATACGTTGTTTAAAATCTCCCGCCGAGGCCGCTTGAATGACTTGATTAACTTCTCGTTCCATCGCCAGTTCCGTGGTACAATTGTTAAATTCTACCACTATCCCTTTGCGTTCGCCGTCGGCATTGATGATTGGGGTGATGATGTGTTCAAGAGTAAGATTCCCAATCTGAATACGGGCCTGGTGTGTACGGTTCAATTGTGAAAGAAATTCCCGCTGTTGGGCCGGCGCTTTATGTAAAACATCAATGTTAAGGCCTCGCAGTTGTTGCGCATGGAAATCAGGTAAGGTGTTCTGAATACTCTTTTCATCCGTTTGGAAGAGACGTTGGGCCGCCTCATTGAGGTAAATGATATTGTAGTGTTCATCCGTAATCAAGACGCTGGTGGTCACCCAATCTAACGCCCGATTGATACGCAATGCCTCCTCCGTGATGCGTTGATTCTCCGCCAATCGTTCACGCAGTTGCGTTTGCATCGTGTCAATGGTGCGTAACAACTGCCCCGTCTCATCTGAATGGGCGACAACAATTTGATTATCGAGGTTGCCCATGGCAATAGCATTGGCAGTGTTGACGGCCACTTGGAGAGGACGTGTAATAGCGCGGGAGATGAGGAAAGCCACCACCATCCCCAGGAGAGTGACAGTCATGATGAACATCCATAACCACAGATAGGAGTAGTTGGCTTGCTGATGCGCACTTTTAAAAAATTCTTTGGCTTTGTTATCCGCAAACTCTCTGATGACCTTGATAGCCTCCCGCAATTTGGCAAAGTGAGTGGCACCCTCGCCACGAGTAATGATGACGAATGCCTCTTCATTTTTTCCAGCGATTTTTAGGTCCAAGCTCTGTTGACGAATGGGACGCCATTGGTCAAACAGTTTGATCAAAGTGTCAACGTCTCGTTGATCCCCCAAAAAACGTTCTTTGAGGATTTTGAACTCTTCATAGATTTCTTGTTCATACGTTTCGAGTCTTTGGAGGTGGTCTTGGATTGTCGGATCGTCTTTGACAAGTGCGACACTTTTCATACTACTGCGCATTTCTGCCAGGTTAATATTGATTTGGCGCACCGCGTTGGTGACGGTAAAGGGATGGTTGTACAACTTAGCCGTCAATCCCGACAGTATGTACATTTGGGAGGAGGCAAAGAGGCCGACGCCGATAATAAGGATGATCAGCAGGCCAAAACTTAAAAATAAGCGAGTTCTGATTTTGGTGTTGTTTAGCATATTTTTTATTAATGGAAAATGGAAAATGGAAAATACAAAGCCGGACTAGAGGCTTCAGCCGGGTGATGTGCCACTTCCACTGGCTGAAGCCTCTAGTCCCGCCTGGGATTATTTTAAGTACTATGCAAAACCAATCTGGTATTTCAGTTCTATCTGTCGTTCCATTTGTAGGGTGGATTAAGCGAAGCGTATCCACCAGCCGTTATCAATGTTGGTGGATACGCTTCGCTTAATCCACCCTACATGAAATACCAGGTTCGTTATACACAGGTACTTATTTTCCATTTTCCATTCTCCATTCTCCATTAATCCATTCTCCATTAGTCCTCAGTTCGAACCAATTTGAAAAAAGCCACTTGTTCACTCAGTGCCTGGGCTTGTTGACGCATCGCTTCACTGGCAGACGCCGCTTGTTCTACCATCGACGCATTTTGTTGAGTCACCTCGTCCATTTGGGCAATGGCTTTGTTGACTTGGTGAATGCCGGTGGATTGTTCTTGACTGGCCGCCGAAATTTCGGCAATGATGTCACTGACTTTTTTGACAGCGCCTACAATATCGGCCAAAGTCTCTCCCGATTTGTGGGCCAGTTTGGTCCCGTCTTGAATTCTGGTGACGCTATCGACAATGAGATTTTTAATTTCTTTAGCGGCCGTGGCACTGCGTTGGGCGAGGTTACGCACTTCGGCCGCCACTACGGCAAAACCGCGTCCTTGTTCACCAGCCCGGGCCGCTTCGACTGCGGCATTGAGGGCAAGTAAATTGGTTTGGAAGGCAATTTCATCAATGACGCCGATAATCTCGGTAATTTTTTGACTGCTGTGACTAATATCAATCATGGCCTGAATCGCGACTTGAACCACTTCCCCACCGGTTTGCGCACGGTCTTTGGCATGAATCGCCAACTTGGTTGCCTCTTTGGCGTTGTCAGCATTTTGTTGGACGCTGCTGGTCATCTGTTCCATACTAGCGGCAGTCTCTTGTAAAGACGCGGCTTGTTCCTCAGTGCGTTGACTGAGGCGAATATTTCCGTCGGTCAAATCTTCCGACGCCTGATGAATGGAGTGAACCGTATGTTGAATCACCGTGATCACTTCCGTCAGTTTCTGAACGGTAGTATTGATGTCATTCTTTAACTGGTCAAGAGATCCTTTATACTGATTCTCAATCGTTTGAGTCAAATCACCTTGGGCAAGGGCCGCGGTGATCCGCATAATGTCGGCCACGGCAGATTGATTGTAGTCTAAGACTTGATTGATGCCTTCGCTAAAGGTGCGAAACGCCCCCGTCTTCTGACCCAACATAATCTGTTGTCGAAAGTCACCTTCGGAAGCAGCTTGAATGACACGATTAATTTCTTGTTCCATCGCCACTTCGACCGATCGGTCCTGAAATTCTACCACGATACCTTTGCGTTCCCCTTGTGGGTTCACAACAGGAGTGATGGTATGTTCTAATGTTAAGTTTCCAACGTGAACGCGGGCCCGGTGACTGCCATGTAATTGACTTAACAACTCCCGTTGATGAGTCGGGTGTTTATGCAGACTGTCAATATTGGCACCCTGCAACTGATGGGCATAAAAGTGGGGGAGGTCCAAACGAATGTGTTTCTCATCTTTTTGGAAGAGATGTTGGGCCGCTTCATTTTGGTAAATGATACGATAATTCTCGTCAGTAATCAACACGCTAGTCGTTACCCAATCGAGGGCGCGATTGACACGCAAGGCTTCTTCGGTGATGCGTTGATTCTCCTCCGAACGTTCGCGTAACTGAGTTTGCATCCGTTCCCCCAAGCGTAACAGTTGCCCCAGTTCATCTGAAGAGGTGGTATCAATTTTGTTATCGAAATGTCCTTCGGCAATCTGACCCATTACCGTCATCGCATGAGTTAAGCGAACGTGTAGTGTTTTTAAAATGAGGACCAACAAGAGGAGAGTCAACGTGGTGACCACGACCATCGTGGCCAACAAAGTGATGAAATTTTGATAGGCGATTTGTTGCGTGGTTTGGGCTTGTGTATATAAATTTTGACCCAGGGTGTCGCTAACCTCTTTAAGGAGATTAATTTTCCCGGTTTGCATTTGAAACCACTGTTTTGGGTCAACCTGTTGGGTCAGTTTTCCCTTTTCGTCGGCCGTCAACACGATGGCACGCATTTTCTGGGTTTCTTCAATAAATTGACCCGTGGACAGTTTCGACTTGAGGAGGTCTTTTTGAGAAGGGGTTAGATAGGTCATCACTTCATGGTTTAAATACGTGTCTTGGGCGGAAACCAGTTCGGCAAACTTTTGAAATTGTTCCAGTGACAGTCCTCCTTGATTAAATACAGCTACCAATAAGGACCTCTCTTGGCCGGCTTTTTCTTTGGCATTTAAAAAGTTGATATAAGCCAGTTTTAAGGGAAACAGTTCCTTATAGTAGCTGACCTGAGTGGATTGGATCAGGAACTGAAAGACGGCCTTGTTGAGGTCATCATAGAACAAAACGGCTTGTTCTAGTTGAATGCGCAGCGCCGTAATGTCTTCTCGAATATTTCTCAACTGGTCAAGAGAGTTTAGGACGTTTTCTAAGGTCGTATCGAAATCGGCATAAGAGTGATTATGGAAAATTTTGAGAAAGTCATTTAAACTGCTTATCGCGAGGTCGGTCTGAGTGCGATAGTGAGACATGTCGTTGGCAAATTCCTGACCTTGATGAGTGAGGAATAGCACACTGCTACCACGTTCCAATTGGAGGTCATGGACGACATCACTGAGGTTAATAGACAGTTGCGTTAACTCTGCCAATCCACTCATCTCGGAGGCAATTTTCGCTTTCTCAGCAATGAGGGTGACAGAGAAGTAGAGGAATCCCAAGAGTGGGAAGAGTAGCATTAAAACGAGTTTGTATTTGGTTTTGAGGTTAGTCATGAGTTGCATAGGAGAGAGTGGTTTTAGTGGAGAGTGATTTTAGTGGAGAGTGGATAGTGAGGAATAAAGAATGAAATAGGAATAGACGCCGTACTAGGGGTTTTAGTTGCAATACCATTCAGTTAAGGGTAGTGATGTAATCTGGGTGAAATACCGCACAATTTCTCGTTGGTCTGGAACTCTGATTGAGATGATTAAATGAGGACTCTGATAAGGAGGTTTTACTAATCATAGTTCATCTGAAAATCATTCTAATCAGAGTTCAGACAGTGAACCCACATTGCATCACTACCCAGTTAAGAAGTAAGGAACTCCGCGAAATGAAGCGATAGGTGGACTAGAGGCTTTAGCCGGTGGGAATGGAGGTCTCCCCAAAATCAAAATTCTAGGTGGACTAGAGGCTTTAGCCGGTGGGGCCTCGCGATTTCAATTATGTTCTACCCCCACCGGCTAAAGCCTCTAGTCCACCTGTCGGTTAATTTCGGGGGACTTTATTCCTTAACTGAATGGCATAGAGGCGTTAGCCTCTAGTCCAATACATTATCACTATCCTCTATTCGTTATCCTCTATCCCCCATCCCCCATCCGCTGTTCCATCACGGCTAATTCTTGTGAATTAAGCAAGTAGTCAATGTCCAGCACTATCACCATTTTTTCTTCTACGGTGGCTAGACCTTTGACAAATTCTATACTGATAACGGTGCCGAAATCTGGAGGAGGTTTAATCTCGTTTTCCATGACATCATAGACGTCGGACACGGCGTCCACCACGACGCCCATAATTCGTTCTTTGCCGTTCGACAGGACTTTGACTACAACGACTACCGTCATGGGGCCGTATTCTAGTCGGTCTAGTCCAAAACGTAGCCGTAAATCAATGATAGGCACAATGGTGCCACGTAGGTTAATCACTCCACAAATATAGTGAGGAGTGTTAGGCATTTTGGTGACTTTACTCCAGCCTTTGATTTCCTGGACACGTAGGATGTCCACGGCATATTCTTCAGTGGCCAGGACAAAGGTAAGATATTTGTTGGCTACACGGTTTGTCATGGTGTCGTTGTTCATAGTTAAATTCCTAAGAGTGTCAGAAACTTTCCTAAACCTGTGAGGTTTAGAAAAGTTGTTTTAATCGTGCCAAAGAAACTCAGTTTCGGAAAGCAAACTGAGTTTCTTAACCAGTTTCTCACCTATAGAGGTTTAGGACATTCTTCCTACTCCCGCGGTTTTCCTGCCGTGATGAAACCATTGAATGAGTCCCGCAACGTCTAAAATCAAGGCGACGCTACCATCTCCTAGAATCGTTGCACCTGAAATGCCTTGGATTTTTTTAAAGTTGCTGTCTAAACTTTTGATGACAATTTGTTGTTGCGACAGTAACTCGTCCACAAACAGACCGATTTTTTGGCCATCGCCTTCGACAATGACAAGCAGCCCTTGGTCAAGTTGAGAAGTGCTGGGGGCAATGTCAAATAGTTCATACAGTCGTAAAATCGGCACGTATTCATCCCGGAGTCGATAGACTTCGGCTTTGCCAGCCAGGGAGTTGACGAGTTGGGGTTTAATCCGTAGCGATTCAATAATGGAGAGGAGGGAGAGGATGTAAATTTCTTGTCCGACGCGAACCAATTGACCATCTAAAATGGCCAAAGTGAGTGGTAAGCGAATGCGAAACGTGGTCCCTTGATTTTTCTTCGATTGAATATCGATCATTCCTCCTAAAGAACGAATATTGCGACGGACTACATCCATTCCGACGCCACGTCCGGAGAGGTCGTTGACTTGTTCGGCGGTGGAAAAACCGGGTAAAAAGACCAATTCATGCAGTTGTTGTTCATCTACCAAAGGATCGTCTTTACTCAAGAACCCCTGTTTAACCGCTTTCGCCCGAATTTTATCCAGGTCAAAGCCGGCGCCGTCATCACTGATTTGTATGATAATATTACCACCTTGATGATAGGCGTGCAAGTGGAGTATACCGGTTTCAGATTTGCCCGCTTGACGACGTTTTTCGGGGATTTCAATGCCATGGTCAAGGGCATTGCGGACAAGATGAACAAGGGGGTCACTCATTTTTTCTAGCACGGTTTTGTCTAGTTCCGTATGGACGCCGGAGAGTTTTAATTCGACTTTTTTACCTAATTGTACACTCAAATCATGTACCAAACGGGGGAAGCGATTGAAAGAGTAGCTGATAGGTAACATGCGAATCCGCATGACGCTTTCTTGCAATTCACGGGTGTTGCGTTCTAGTTGCGCCAGGCCATCGCGAAGTTGGGAGAGACGGCTTTGGTCAAAGTGTTCGCCCACTTGGTCTAACATCGATTGGGTAATCACCAATTCTCCTACCAAGTTGATTAAGTGGTCAATCTTATCAATGCTGACACGAATGGAATTAGCTTCACCGGGTTGTGTGTTTGAACCGCGGGGATGGGAGTGGGGGTCTTGACCATGCGGTGATTCTAGGGTCGCCTCCGGCGGGGTGGGCAACGTGTTGTCCGGGACCTGGGGAGGGGGGACATTGGGTGACGCCCGCTGAGGTACGGGGGAGGTCATATTTACCACACTCTCAGGGGCCAGTTCGGGTAACGTAGCGGTGGCTACTTGGGCCACTTCACGGTTGGCTACCTCTCTAGGGATAGAAGAGGTAGGCGTCGGAGGTAACAGGTTTGTTGGTGGAGAGTCAGAAGAAGCGGATTCCCAGGTGGGTTCAACGGTTGCGTTCAATTCCGGTTTGGGCAACTCTTCGGTGATTTGTGCATACTCAGGCAGTTGTAAGGGACGGATCTGCAAATCGCAATCGCTTTCTACCCATTCAAAGATTTCTTCAATGCTAGTGCGCGGCGCGTTGGTATGTAGCGTCAGTTCCCAACGGATATAACAAATTTGTGGGTCAATATCACGGAACGCGGGCAGTTGGTCGATGTTGGCTTTGACTTCCAAGGCACCCAGGTTAGCCAATTCGCGAAAGAGGTTAATTGGGTCATTTCCGGTTTTTAACATGCCTGGATGCGGTTTGAAATCGATTTGCCAGCCTTCTCCCGCCGCTTCAAGATCACTGTCGGCCTCCGTCTCTCCCTCTGCCGTCCCTGCCGCCGGAACCGTTTCTATCGTAGCAGAACTCCCCCCAATCTGGGTTTTTTTAACCGCAGACTGGGCTTCTGGGGGCAATGCAGGCGTTGCAGGTGACGTGGATTTGGAGGGTAACGTCCCTCCCACAGGTCCGCCTTCCATGGGCGTTTTCAAAAAACTGGTTAACTGGTTTTGACACTCCGTCACGAGTTGCGCATCGTAATCCGTGTTTTCTTTTAAGGCCGTCAACAACATGCGCATCACGTCGACGGCCCGTAGTAACACGTCAATGATGGGCTGAGTGACCAGGTGTTCACCACGCCGCATCTCGTCTAACAAGGTTTCGGCGGTGTGGGCAAAATGAATAATCTCCTCAAATTTGAAAATACCGGCGCCTCCTTTTATAGAGTGGGCGGCCCGAAAAATACTGTTGACCAGTTCACGGTCCACCGCACCAATTCCCAAATCGAGTAAATTGGACTCCATTATATCAAGATTTTCAAGGCTTTCCTCAAAGAAAAGCTGACGAACTTCGGTCATATCTATGGCCATGATTTTACCTCAATACTTTTCTAACCGCTGCTAACAATTTATCGGGGTCAAAGGGTTTTAAGATCCAACCGGTGGCGCCCGCTTCCTTAGCTTCTTGCTTTTTTTGGGGATTTGATTCGGTAGTGAGTAAAAGGATGGGCTTGAATTCATATTCAGGAAGTGTGCGTAATTCGCGCACGAGAGAGAGGCCATCGAGTTTGGGCATGTTAACATCCGTAATCACTAAATCAAAAGGTTGTTGTTTAGCCTGTGCCAGCGCGGCGAGACCGTTATCTGCCTCAGCAACCTGGTAGTGGGCCTGGGTTAAAGTGAATTTAAGCATTTGCCGCATAGACACGGAATCGTCGCTAATCAATATGTTAGATGTCATTGCTTGTCACTGTGAAGGTTGAAAGGGGAGAAGATGTACGCACTCAGTATTCCATATATGGGTCATTTCAGTTATACTTTCAGTTTTGTGGTTTCGTATTCATGTTAGCATGTTTGGTTAAGGAAATACAAGGAGATTTGATCAATTAGGAACAACCCCCTGTCTGGTTTTGCGAGGTATCAGAGAAATAAAATTTTGAAAAACCACAATAGTCAATAGTTCGGACCATTTTTAATTAGGTTAAATGAGACATGACAACCTGTTGATTTCACCAAACTGAATTAAAATAAACTCTGGCAGTCAGCTAAGTGGTATTTAATTAGATGGCGTCAACTCAAGCTGTTACAGTGCTTGGGTGGCGATCCACAAAAACGGTCCGAACTATTGAATAGTCAGTTTTTTATTAATCTAAACTCCAATTTTCGATAGTCAATTCACTCATTCTTTGAAAGTGTCTGAGGTTATTAGTAACAAGTATTAAACCATTTGAAATGCAAATACTTGCAATTATCAAATCCATATCCGCAATAGGTATGCCTTGTTGTTGTAACTGGGTTTTTAGACGAGAAAAAACCTCTGCCGACTTTTTATCAAAGTCGATTATTTTCATATAGTAATATTCCTTCTCATTTATACCCCCCGTACACGGGGGGGCTGGGGGGGGTATAAATGAAAAGGAATATTACAATATTATTGGAGAAAAATGATTCTATTTTTGATAAATTTTTTTCCTGTTTTGATGATTTATACGCACCAAATAACAATTCCGTGTAGTTGATTATGGTCGTAGCCATCTCGTCTGGATTTGTTGACGCAAATTTTTTAACAACGTTCTGGTTATTTTTCAAATAATATATAATAATATCAGTATCAATGACATATTTCATAGTTCAATCTCCCAACTTTTATTAAGTCGGCTATTTTGAATTGTTTTAAGCATTTCGTCGGCTTCAGCTTCCTCTAAAATTCCAGCAAAGGCTTGCAAACGGTTGAATTTACGCAATTCATTAGCGTAATGGCGAATCGCTTTTTGTACAACCCTTTTTTCTGAGATCTGAAGTAAATGAGCTAAGGTTGTTACCGTGGTTAAGGTGTTTTTGTCTATGGCTAAATGTCTCATGGTTTAAATTCCTCTATTTTATTGATTATGGTCAAGCACAAGCCCCATTTTGTTTTTGGTAGTGATGCACAAGGTAGTGGTGACGGTCATCAAACCTGACAGGTCTTAAAAACCTACCCTGTGTGCAACACCTGTTTTCGTGTGTTAAAGCGAAGGTCGGATGGCATCTAGGTGGAGGCAAAACTAAACCCGCAACGTTTTCAACTCGAGTCGAGAGTTCCGCGTTCCTAAACCAAAATGCCATCCCACCTTCGCTTTGACACACTCAAACAGGTGTTGCACACAAGGTTACGCCTTATTCTTTCTAATCAACAATCCTTGTAGTTATTGACGAAAACCTGACCCATAGAAAACACTACTCATTTTTGAATGACAAGTCAATAGGATTAAAATGGTAAGTTATTAACGATACATTAAAAATCTTGATAATAACGATTTAAGTTGTTATAATCTGTTTCTATATAAAACGCTTTCTGAAAATTATACTCCATTGAATAATCAAGAAAAATTATCTTGTGTGCCGATTCCGCCAGAAGTTTCAGTGGTGGTGCCGGTTCACAATGAAGATGATAACATCATCTCTCTCATTAACGAAATTCGGACCGCTTTAGATGGCCACTATGCCTATGAAATCATTTATGTAGATGATGGTAGCACCGATAACAGTTGGCCCATGTTACAAAAACTGGTCCTGTCTTTCAACACGTTGCGAATTATTCGGCATCGTCGTGCGTATGGACAAAGCGTAGCGATTTTAACCGGCGTCAAGAGGGCGCAGGCTGAATGGATTGCGACGTTAGATGGCGATGGGCAAAATGACCCGGCGGACATTATAAAGTTATTGGCCATTTTGAAAAATCCTACTTGTCCGCCCAACTTACAAATGGTGGCAGGTCATCGCCGGAAACGTCAAGACGGTTGGTGGAAACGACTCTCTTCCAAATTGGCTAATGCCATTCGCCAGCGTTTATTACAAGATGACACACCCGATACAGGCTGTGGGATTAAACTCTTTTCCCGAAATGCGTTTTTAGCGTTACCCCATTTTAACCACTGTCACCGGTTTTTACCAGCATTAATATTGCGTGGCGGTGGTCAAGTGATTTCCGTGGAGGTCAATCACCGCCCGCGGTTACATGGTCAATCCAAATATGGCACCCTTGACCGGTTATGGGTGAGTTTAACAGATTTATTGGGCGTGATATGGTTACAACATCGCCCTATGGTAGCAGACATTATTGAGGAAACAGGAACAGATGAACAGTGAAACACTCTGGCTGATAGTCGGTTTTGCAGGCCAAGGATTTTTTAGTTTGCGCTTTTTAGTGCAATGGTTACACAGTGAACGTCAACAACGCAGTGTGATCCCCATTAGCTTTTGGTATTTCAGCATTGCCGGGACCCTGACACTACTGACCTACGCCATACATCGCGCCGACCCAGTGTTTATCGTGGGCCAACTGACAGGCTTGTTTATTTACTTGCGAAACCTACATTTGATAAACAAATCTGAAGTGAACAATGCAGAATCGAGAACGACTTCTTTAGCCACCAAAATAGTCTCCGCTATCCGCCATTCGCTATCCGCTATCCGCCAATCCCTACCCACTGCCCATTTTCCATTATTCATTATTCATTATTCACTATTCATTCTATTACTCTTCCTCCTTGCCCGTCCCTTTCTCCCCATTGACGAAACTCGCTATCTAGCCGTTGCCTGGGAAATGTGGGAACGTGGAGACTGGTTAGTTCCACATCTCAATGGCCAGGTTTATCCCGATAAACCGCCCCTACTATTTTGGCTAATCAACGCAGGCTGGGCCCTCTTTGGCGTCAATGACTGGTGGCCACACCTCCTCCCGGGCCTCTTTTCCCTGGGCAGTCTCCTCCTCACCATTCAACTGGCCCGTTCACTTTGGCCCCAATTGCCTAACCTCCCCCATTCTGCAACCCTCATTTTATTCAGTAGCCTACTTTGGAGTGTGTTCACCAGCCTCCTCATGTTTGACCTCCTCCTAACCTGTTTTGTCTTATTAGGTATGATAGCCCTTGTGCGGGCGTGGCGCACTCCTGGTTGGAAAACGTGGGGACTGTTAGGAATCGCTATCGGTTTCGGAATTTTAACCAAGGGACCTGTCATTCTACTACACCTCCTCCCAGTCGCTTTCCTCGCCCGCTGGTGGCAAGACACACCTCCCCCTCGGCATTGGTATCTAGGCGTACTGACCAGCGTATTCATTGGCGCGTTGTTAGCCCTAACGTGGGCAATTCCAGCCGGAATCATGGGCGGCGCAGAGTATCGAGAAGCCATTTTTTGGGGACAAACCGCCCACCGTCTCGTCCATTCCTTTGCCCATCAACACCCCTTCTGGTGGTATTTACCTCTCCTGCCCATTCTCCTCTTCCCATGGTCCCTGTGGCCACCGCTATGGCGTGGTTGGCGAAACCTACCCCAGATTTTGAATGATCCTGGAATCCGTTTTGGATTAACCTGGCTACTCCCTGTTTTTATTGCCTTGTCTCTTATCAGTGGGAAGCAAGCACATTACCTGTTGCCCCTATTTCCAGCGTTTGCCTTACTCAGTGCCTATCTCCTCTGGCACATGCCAGAGAATGAGAAAACATATCGTTGGGATAATGTCCCACCAGCCATTTTCATCATGCTAAGTGGTCTATTCTTGCTTCTCATCCCTCATTTTCAGACTCGATTACCTCCTTTTCTACAACCAGGCATCACCGAGTTACCTCCGTGGCCTGGCATCATACTGTGGTTACTTGGTGGACTACTAATCCTCACGGAGTCCAAAACACGTTTTGGACAACTCTTGTTACTAAGCACCGTCACCCTCTGCGCCACCCTCCTATTTTCCTTCTCCCTGTTAAAAGTGACAGGAGTGGCTTATAATATCCAAGGCATCAGTGACGCCATCAGCACTCGTCAACAACATGGTGCAACGCTTGCCCATTTGGGTGACTATCATGGTCAATACCAATTTTTAGGTCGTCTGCAACCTCTGCCCGTTGTGGACGAATATCATCTATGCCCTTGGTTAGTGCAACATCCTGACAGTCAATTGATTATTTACTTCACTTCGGAAGACAAGGGCTTGATGAACACAGTCGACTATGTGCAACCTTATCGGTCTGGGTACGTGGGCATTGTACCAGGACCAGTGATGAATAGCGTATGTGGGAAGGTGGTACCATGATCCATTGACCTCCATGAGTTCAAAGCTACACTTTGCAAAATGCCCCCCGAACTTAACCAACAGGTGGACTAGAGGCTTTAGCCGGAGGGGGGGCAGAAGATAATTGAAATCGCAATGCCCCCCTCCGGCTAAAGCCTCTAGTCCACCGCTATGTTAATCCACCGGCTGAAGCCTCTAGTCCGTCCTGATGTTTTCCATTATTCATTAATTCATTCATTCTTATGAACCAAACCGACCCCATTTTTTATCAACACAAAGCCAAAATTCCTTCCACTTCTCGCGGCCCCTTGGCCCGTCAAGTCTCCTTTTTAGAAGAACGTTTTGCGACTTTAGGCCCTAAAAACGGCGAAGAAGGAAATGATGATCTCCCGTTGTTGAAACCTGATCAACATAGTCTTGATCCACATAGCAAAGCCGATGTCACCTTGCAAGTTCATCTGGAAGCGACTCAAATTCCATCTTCCTCTTTGCCTCCTTTGACACCCGCGATGCGTGAACAACGGCAACGGAAAAAGAAGCAGATGGTTGCAACCCTTCAGGCCCAATTGGATTCCCCCGCTTCTACTCAAATGTCCGTGACCTCTTCTGGGCGACCAACGAATTATGTCTCACCACAAAATCCTTCCGTCGTTCCAGCAACCACCTCCGTCGTTTCCAAAACTTGGATACCTCTAGGGCCTGCCGCAGTTCTGCGCGGTCAAGGTGGCATACATCCAGTCACGGGAATGACGCCAACCATGAGTGGACGAATCGAAGGCATTGCCATTGCCCCCGGTGGAAAACGTCTCTACATTGCCTCTGCCAATGGAGGTGTCTGGCGTTCGGAAGATACGGGGAACTCGTGGGTCTCCCTAATGGAAAATTTTGACCTGAATCCTACCTTCACGGGGACTGATACTCTCGCTTGTGGTGCCATTGCTTTGGTGGCTGGAAGTACGCCTGAGACTGACCGTCTGTATGTGGGAACAGGTGGTTCTACCTTAAATGGCGTCGGTCCCCTGGTCTCCTTAGATGGAGGTAAAAATTGGCAAATCGAGGAAAGTGAACCGTCGTTGGCGGGAGAACGCTTCTATAGTCTCACCGTCAATCCAGCAGACCCGAATCACGCTATTGCCGCCACCAGTTTAGGACTGTTTTGCCGTCTTCCCGACGGTCAAGGTGGATACTATTGGCAAGCGACGTTAGAATATGTCGGCGGTTATGGTTGTCATGGCAAAGAAGTCGTAGCGGTGCGGGCCAATAACGTTACCACATTCTATGCGTTCATGATGTTTTATGACGACGACTGGCGTGCCGCGGTCTATTCGTCTTCAGATGGGGGTAGTTGGAACCTCCTCAATACCGGTTTTCCTACTGCCATGACCAATGGTTATGGTACCTTGGCAGTGCAGTCGAATAATCCTAACTTCGTTTATGCACTCTTAGGTCGAACGGATCAAGAACTTCCCGATTTATATCGTTTGGAAGTCAAGACTCAGATGTGGCGTAAAATCAATATTACTTTCCCAGGCGACGCTAAATTCAAATGGTACCTAGAAATGGCGGTGGACCCAGCCAATATCAATCGTTTCTATTTGGCAGGAAACACGGTCTTTATAGAAAAAGATGGCTACTGTGGTGAGGTCTATCGTTGTGACATCACTGAAACGCCACGGAGTCTCACCGCCACGGCTACTTATATTGGTACGTCGCTTCATGCGGATGCCCACTGTATGGCGTTTGCCCCTGGGGAGGCTAACAAACTTTGGATAGGCACGGATGGCGGGCTGTTTTATACCACGACACCTTCTCAAAATGGTTACATCTTCACTGCCTGTAACACGGGACTGGCTACTCTTACAATGAATCATCTGGGTCAACATCCCACCCAAGATGCAATTTTGTTTTGTGGCAGTCAAGACAATGGTGGACTTTGTTATACCGGTGACGAAGCGTGGACGTATGTGTCAGGAGGAGACAGTGGTTACTTTGTAATCAACTGGTTTGACCCTTACAAAATCTTAGATACCTATACCTATGCCACCGTGCGACGGTCTGTCACAGGAGGACAATATGATTCCTTCAGCTTATATGTCACGATCCCCCTAGAACCCGGTGAGAACTGTTTATTCTATGCCCCGTTAGTGGGAACCCCTTACAATCCCGCGTTACTGAAAAGCAATCCACAGGCGGCTGAGAAAGAAGCGAATCTGGTGGCATTGGGGTCTGAACGGCCTTGGTTAAGTAACGATTTTGGAGAAACTTGGTTATCGATTCCCACCGGCACCCAAAATGGTGACAGTCTCAACGACCGTATCAAATCGTTAGCCTTTGCTGCGGCTACGAAACTGTATGCTGGGACCCTCAAAGGTGGTATCTATCGTTTTGACAAAAAAGGGACGGGTTGGCAACGCACACGTTTGGATACTCAAACCGGCTTACCTTCTAACTTCGCTTTGCCAGTCACCGACATTGCTTCGGATTTAGCCGATGCCAGTGGCAATTCGATCTATGTCACCTTTGGCGGAACTGGAGATTATCGGCATGTTTGGCATTTCAATGGGACGACTTGGACCGCCCGCAGTGGTCAAGCAGATGGAGAGACTGGTTTATTAGATGTGCAACACAATGCTATCGTAGTGGACCCCACTTCTCCCACTCACTTGTATGTCGGCGCCGACATTGGGGTATGGCGTTCTACCGATAATGGTGACACTTGGCAACCGTTTTCCAGAGGACTCCCCGATGCTTCCGTCATGGACTTGCGTATTCATTCCACCTATCGCCTCCTCCGTGCTTCCACATTTGGACGCGGCGTCTTTGAATTGCCTTTGGACGACGTTCCGCAACCGGATGTCACTCTATACATTCGTAGCACGATTTTGGATAGAGGACTGTATCCTACCAAAGACGGATTGCCAGACCCGACGCAACCTGGTCAAGTGGTCAATCATCGTCACAGCCCTGACATCAAACTCTCCTTGCCCAATTCCCAAGGTAACTTCCCCCTTCCTTCTTACCTCAATTTTGAACAATTTAGCAATCAATTGGTTGACGCGGCGTTGCCTGGCACAACCATTTCTCAACCGCAAGTGCGCGTCTATGTCAAAGTTCATAACCGCGGCCCTAAACCTGCCAATGGTGTTGGGGTCATGCTAATTGGGGCGCCAGTGGGGGCTGGCGATAATTTGCCACCGCTACCCACTGGTTTTGCCGGTGATGTTCAAGACAATGACCAATTGACTAGCCCTGATTGGCAAACGTTTAGCACCCAATCAGTCAATGACATTCGGCCTGGTTTTCCCAAAATTGTCTGTTTCACGCTTGACACTCAAAAAATTGCGCGTGATAATAGTCAACTCTATTGCCTCATGGCGTTGGCTTACCATGCCGAAGACCCATTTAATGCCACGGAAACTCAGGCCCATTCATTGTGTTTCCAAGAACGCAAAGCGGCCATGAAGTATATTAGACTAAACCTGACAGGTCGGAGAGAACCGTCAGGTTTAAAGGGTACGACAGACCCAAACCTGACAGGTCAGAAAGACCTGTCAGGTTTAAAGAATACCGTTCAAACCTCCTCTACCAAGGACGCTGGCGTCAAAATATTGGTATTAGATGGCAACAATTACATCGACTTAGGCAACCGTCCTGCCTTACAAATCACGGGTAGCCAAACGCTAGAACTGTGGCTAAACCCTTCTCGCTTTGAGAACCGCCGCAACCCGCTGGCTAAAGCCTATGGGGGGGAAGGGACGATCACTCTGGAAAAAGATGGCAGTCTCACTTATTATTATGGTACTCGCGGCGGTGATGGCAACCCGTATCAAGGTTTTAGCAGTAGCCAACGATTATCTCTCAATACCTGGTCTCACATTGCCATCGTCAGAAATATCGAGACGAAAAAATTGACGTGGTATATCAATGGCGAGAAGGCAAATGAAGAAAACGCCCTGTATGCCTCGGCCAAAGCCAGTGGTTTGCCGGCTTTACTAGGCAAAGGTTATCAATCCAACTTCATTGGTCAATTGGCCGAAGTTAGGTTTTGGAAAAAAGCCTGTTCAGCCGCTGAAATTAAGGCCAATATGAATCGATTGTTGACTGGGAAAGAAGTCGGATTGGCAGCCTATTATCGTTTAGATGACGGAACTGGAAACACGGTGCGAGAACTGGTGGGACCGGGGCAAGGGACGATTGTGGGGGGAGGACCGTGGAAAGTGACGGAGGTGCCGGTGAAGCGGTAACTCAATCTAGGAGTCCAATGCGTGGCTTTGTCTGACAAAGTTATGCTTTGGACTGCTGGTTAATATTTCTGGGTAGTGATGCAATATGGGTGATAGACACTTCCCCCCAGCCCCTCCCCCTCTGGGCGTGGGGAGAAAGGCGGTACCCGTGGTTTTCACCCCTCTCCCTCTGGGAGAGGGGCCGGGGGGTGAGGGTAAACATATCACACAGAATTGCATCACTACCTATTTCTGGATGGGCGATAATTTTTATAACACTTATGTTCACATTCAAATCACTTAATTTCTTATTTTATAAAATTTCCAGAGGCATTCCTCTGCGTACAGTCCTCATTTTGCCGTTTATTATTCTCATTTTTGCCGTCGTTGGACTGGTCGGCTGGTTATCTTTTCAAAATGGGCAAAAGGCAGTGGTCAATCTGGCTTCTCAATTGCAAAATGAAGTGACTACCCATATTCGTCAACACCTAGAAACTTATTTAAATAAACCGCATTGGGTCAATCAAGTCACGGTAGATGCGTTTCGCATAGGTCAGCTAGATTTTTCAAACTGGGCTGGGTTAGAACCTCATTTGTGGAGTCAATTGCAACAGTTTGATACGATTACTCATATCGCTGTGGTCCAATCAACCGGTGAATATGTAGGAGTGACGCGCACCCAGACGGGGGCAGTGCAGATAGAAACGTTAGACAAAATGACCCCTGACAGTTTGCAAAAGTGGGAGGTCGATAACCAAGGTCAACGCAAAATTTTACGCGAGACCATTCCTCACTTTATGCCTCAAGAGTTACCATGGTACAAGGACGCGGTAGCTGCCCATAAGCCCGGTTGGAGTGCTAATTTTAGTGCTTCTAAACAGATTTTAGTGGCCCATTATCCCTTCTATGACAAACAAGGTAATTTGCTTGCGGTAGTAAGTACCGAAGTGAAATTGGCAGACCTATGTCGCTTTTTGAAAAACGTGAAACTCAGTCAGGTGGGGCACACCTTTCTGATGGACACAACGGGATTTATCGTCGCCAATTCCATTCCAGATTCCTCCATATCTAAGAAGACCGAAGTGAATGGGGCAAAATCCTCCGAATTACTGACCACAATGAGTCAATCGACTTTGCAACAAATCGGCAATTTAGCGACTCTTGAAAAGCCTGAGAAACTCTTTTTGGAGACCGCTGGCATTCGTCATTTTTTACAAGTGACCCCGTTTACTGATAAGCATGGTTTACGCTGGTTCATTGTCGTCACCGTACCAGAGACCGCTTTTATGGGACATATTCACGCCCATAAATACTTCACCATGCTAGTTTTCCTCTTCACCTTGGCCATTGCGATGGGGTTTGGCCTTCTCACCTCGCGCTGGGTTATTCAGCCGTTGCTACGCCTGAATCTGGTTGCCAAAGATTTTACCGCGGGGGCCAAACGGGAAGAATTTGAATTTGAACATGCGGCTTTGTTCAAACTTTCGGAATCGCGTTTTACGGCCCAGGAACTTTGGGAATTGGCCAATTCTTTCCTGCGTATGACGAAGCAACTACAAACGTTATTTACTTCTTTGGAAGCCAAAAATGAGGATTTACGATACCTAAACAAATTGCGCGATGAGTTTCTCGCCAACACTTCCCATGAGTTGCGTACACCACTGAATGGTATCATTGGCATTGCGGAGTCTTTGTATGAAGGTTCCACAGGCACTCTTTCTTCGGATACTCTTTATAATGTCGGCATGGTTATCGCCAGTGGTCGACGGCTGGCTAATCTGATCGATGATATTCTCAATTTTTCTAAAAAAGACAAGAAGATTGAGTTACACATCCAGGCCGTCAAATTAAGAGATTTAGCGCAAGTGGTGATCAATCTTAGCCAAACCTTGGCCAATAAGAAGAGATTGCAATTAGTTAATTCCGTTCCCGAAAATTTTCCACCTGCGGCCGCAGATGGTAATCGTGTTCAACAGATTTTAATCAATCTGGTAGGCAATGCTATCAAGTTCACCGAGAAAGGCTGGATCGACATTTCCGCTAAGGTCACGGAAACCAAAGATAAAACTAAAAGTTCAAGATGGTTGGCAATCACCGTCGCTGACACCGGGATAGGCATTCCCAGTGATAAAACGGCCAAGATTTTTGAATCGTTTGAACAAGTCGAAGGGTATCCGTCAGGTCAATACAGTGGTGGTACCGGACTTGGATTGGCGGTGTCCCGTCAACTGGTTCGGCTTCACAATGGAAATATTTGGGTAGAATCGATTGTTGGAGAAGGTTCTCGCTTCACTTTCACTCTCCCCATTGCTGAAGAAATGCCAAATTCCTCCGCCACTATCGAGGTACAAACCAGTCATCGTGAACCTGATTCGGCGCCGCCGCCCTTGCCAATGATAAACAAGGATCACCAATTGTCTAGGCCCCTGAGTGTGTCTTCCGTTCGCTGGGCGCAAAGTCGCAGTACCGCTATTGGCCCCACCACGCCACCTCTGACTGCGGAACTGGGTTTAGGGACGGTTGCGAAGATTTCTACATCTCGTCTGACCCCAGAGTCCAATTCTTTGTTGACGACAACGGCGAATAACCAAGGTATTTTTACCATCTTGATTGTGGATGATGAACCCGTGAATTTGCACGTTTTGGTTAACTATCTCTCCTTGCATCACTATGCTATCACGCAAGCCTCTTCGGGCCCTGAAGCATTGGATATGATTGACCAAGGATTGATGCCGGACTTGATTTTATTGGATGTGATGATGCCTTATATGACGGGTTATGAAGTGACCCAAAAGATTCGCGAAAAATGGGCAGCCAGTGATTTGCCCATTCTCCTCTTGACTGCGAAAAATCAGGAACAAGATTTGGTGACTGGTTTAGAAGTGGGGGCGAACGATTATCTGATTAAACCGGTGTCGAAAAATGAGTTGTTAGCCCGTATCAAAACACATATTCATATCAAACAGTTGAAAGCCGAAACGTTGCGCTTGACGTTGGAAAGTGAACGGCGGTTAAAACAATTTATGGAAGCCGTTCCCGTGGGTGTGTTTGTGACAGATAAAAGCGGTCATCCTTATTATGCCAATCAGCGGGCGCAGGAATTACTTGGCAAGGGGGTGATGCCAGAGGCGACCAATGAACAATTTGCAAAGATCTATCAAATTTATTTGGCGAGTAGTTCGCAATTGTATCCAGATGAGAAAATCCCCGCGTTGCAGGCATTGCATGGACATAGTGCCACAGTGGATGATATGGAAATTCGTCGACATGACAAGACGATTCCAATCGAAATCTGGGGTACCCCCATCTTTGATGAACAGGGGGAGATTACCTATGCGATGGTGGCGTTTCAAGATATTACGGAACGGAAACGTGCTGAAGAGGAACGGGGGAATTATTTGCATCTGTTGGAAGAGAAGGTGGAGGAACGTACCCACAAGTTAAGGGAAAATGAACGAATTTTAGCTGATGCCCAACGGATGGCGTTGCTTGGTAGTTGGGTATGGGATATAAAAACTGGGACGGTGCAAAGGTCGGCCCAGGACTGTCGAAATTTTTGTATAGACCCGGATCAATATACGCCCACCTATGAGGATTTCATTGCCCACATTCATCCTGACGACAAAGGAATCATGGATGCCATGGTTGAAAAGTGCATCATGGAAGGGCAGACCGCGGAAGTGGAGTTTCGCGTTCTGTGGCCTGGTGACCAGGTTCGCACGATGCGTTCTCAAGCGGAGTTGGAAATGGATGCTTCTGGGACTCCGATTCGGTTGAAAGGTTTTACCCAGGATATTACTGAACGTAAACGGATGGAGGTGGCATTGCAAGACCAATTCCAATTTATGGAGGACATGTTGCAAGCGATTCCCAATCCGATTTTTTACACTGACGGTTGCGGACACTATCTGGGTTGTAACAGGGCGTTTGAAGAGTTCACGGGGTATCACAAAACCCATATTATGGGGAAAACGGCATTTGAGTTATGGCCTTCGCAACATGCTAAAGTGTTCCATGAATATGATTTGGTTTTATTGCAACAACCGGGGATTCAAGTGTATGAATCGAAAATGCCTCATGCCGACGGAACGTTCCGTCATATTATCACGACCAAGGCGACTTATACGAATGCGGCTGGACTGGTGATCGGATTGGTTGCCGTCATTACAGATATTAATGAACGGAAGCGCACGGAGGAGGCGTTACGTTTGTCACAATTTTCGCTAGATAGGTCCGCCGATGGCATTTTATGGATGCGTCCGGATGGTCGTCACCTCTATGTCAATGATGCACTCTGTGCGGCCCTGGGCTACTCACGCGAGGAGTTGTTGACCATGAGTATTTGCAATATTGATCCCAATATTTCGGCAACCACTTGGGAAAGACATTGGTTAGAGTATAAGCGGCATGGTTTCTTGACTTTTGAGAGTTCGTATAGTCGTAAAGGCGGTCAAGTGTTCCCTGTTGAAATTACCCAGAACTATCTGGAATATAAGGGCAAAGAATACTTGTGCGCCTTCATTCGCGATATTACGGAACGGAAGCAAGCGGAGGAGAAGTTGCAACAGGCGAAGCAAGCGGCAGAAACGGCTTTACAACAGTTACGAGATACGCAACAGCAGTTGATTGAAGCGGCCAAGATGGCGGAGTTGGGTAATTTAGTGGCAGGGGTTGCCCATGAGATCAACACTCCGATTGGGATTGGTGTCACGGCAGCCTCCAGATTAGATACGCTGACTCGTGAACTGACCGGCTTGTATGACAGTAACAAAATGAAGCGTACCGATTTGGAAAAATATTTGAAGTCCGCTACGCAAGGCAGTGATTTGATTTTGAAAAATTTATCGCGGGCGGCAGAATTAGTACAAAGTTTTAAACAAGTGGCCGTGGATCAGACGGGAGACCAGCAACGTACTTTCGTGTTGAAAGATTATCTGCATGAAATTTTGACCAGTCTGCGCCCAGAGTTGAAACGTACCAAACATCAAGTGACCATTGTGTGTACCCAGGACATCACTTTACATAGTTATCCTGGTGTGTTTTATCAGGTCGTTACGAATATGGTGATGAATTCTTTGATACATGGGTTTCGAGAGAAACCAGAAGGTCAGATGACAATTACCGCTTCTTTGGTGTCGACGGAGGAGGTCACGGGGAAAGTGTCAACTTGGTTACACCTTAACTATTCTGATGATGGCAGAGGTATCCCCGCAGAAGTGTTACCTCGCATTTTTGATCCGTTTTTTACCACCAATCGGCAGGGAGGGGGTAGCGGTTTGGGATTGCACATTGTGTACAATTTGGTGACGCATAAGTTGGGCGGGATAATTCACTGTGACAGTGTAGTAGGGGAGGGGACGACGTTTCGAATGAAGATTCCGGTTGGGTAGTGGTTTAGTGGATAGCGGTTTAGTGGATAGTGAAAAATGACAACATGCGGGACTAGAGGCTTCAGCCGGAAAACGGGGTACGGCACCGGCTGAAGCCTCTAGTCCATCCTAATTTTTTCACTATCCACTATCCACTAAACCACTATCCGCTATCCACTAACCCGCTATCCACTAACCCGAAATAATCGAACTAATCGTTCCCAATTCTTCACCGTCAACGTTACTTCTATTGCGATCAAAGTGATTGGAGGCGGGGGCTTTTCCTCGGTGACAGGAGGAGGGAGAGTAGAATCAAGTGAGTCTAATGGTGGCCATTGGGGATGCCATTGAAATTGGTTATCTAGGAAACGAAATTGTAAATTCTCGACTTCGGTTAATAATTTTACTTGAATAGGTTGCGAGTCTTGGGCACGGTCAAGGACTTGCCAATAGGTTCGGTACAGTGTTTGGCCTTGAGTAAGATAAGCCACTCGTTGTAAAAAACTGCGTGGTTGAAGCGCAGGGTTACGCCAACCAGCGTGAGTCAGTTCTAAGGTGGATTCAGTGCCTTGCAAAGCGGGTTGTAAGTCGCCATATTCATCACGAATAGGGCGTCCAACAGATTGTTCAAGGTCGCGTTCTAACCAAGTGAACGTCATTTGTAAATGGGTCAGTTGATTAGCATAGTGATCAGTTTGAGTGCGTAGCGTCAGAATGGTATGTAAACCCTTGTAAGCAAGGGTAGCAATGATTGCAAAAATGGCCAGGGCCACCAGTAATTCTAGTAAAGTAAAACCTAAATATCTGATTTTATAATTATTTTTTGAAGTTGGGAAGAAAACCAAAGGACCTCCGTTAGAGGGTATAAAAAAATTATCTGACTTTTTTCGTTTTAGAGTGTGTTATTGTGTTAAAATGTTTTTCAAGAGAAACTTAGTTTTTTCTAAAAACTTAGTTTCTGATTGATTGACAATGTCTTTAGTATAAATTCTAACTACTTAATTTTTTTGGTGTCACCATGGCTACAGTTAAACTCTCTTTGCAAAACATCGATCAAGTTGTTGAAAATAATGACATCGTCATTATTGATTTTTGGGCACCGTGGTGTGCCCCATGTCGTAGCTTCGCGCCCACGTTCGAAAGTGTGTCGGAGAAGTTCCCTGATGTTATCTTCGGTAAGGTCAACACGGAAGAAGAACAAGCGTTGGCGGTTCAATATCAGATTCGTTCCATTCCCACGTTGATGATTTTCCGTGAGAAAATCATCATTTACAGACAATCGGGGAGTTTGCCCGCACACTATCTTGAGGATGTTCTCAACAAGGCGAAAGCGTTGGACATGAATATGGTGCGTGAGGAAGTGGCGAAACAATCCCCAGCGAGTGCGTAAGCATTTATCCGCTGATTTCCTTGATAGGACGGGCTGGAAGTCCCACCGCTAGAGTATGAGGAGGAATGTCTTTCGTTACCACGGCATTTGCCCCTATCACGGCGTTATCTCCAATCGTCACACCAGCTAAGACGGTGACTCCTCTACCAATCCACACATTTGAACCAATCACAATGGGTGCGCTGGTGTGTCCTGCATAACGGTTTAAACCAGTGGTCGTGACGCGGTGATTGGCGTCGCGAATACTGGTATATTCTCCAATCATGGTACCTGTGCCAATGCGAATACTGGCAAAGGAGACTAAATGAACCCCACGGGATAACACGACTTCATCTCCCAGAGAGATACTCCCTTGGTCTTGCGTTTCTAAATATAATTCTCTGTACAAACAGAGATTTTTACCAAAACTCAAGTGCCCTGTCCCATGTACTTCTGGACAACTATGGACGACGACACTGGGATCCAGTGGTGTACGAATTTTAGCAGCTAAACAAGCGTGGGCCCATAAGCGTTGCCAAGGACGTTGAACTGCATTGATTCCAACGGCCAGCGGTTTGAGGACTTGAGTGGCTAATTTTTTAATGAATCTGGACATATTTAATAGAAAAAGGAGTCCAAAACAGGTTTTGGATTCTGATGGTGAAAAAGGAGTCCAAAACACGTTTTGGACCACCTCCGACAGTTATTACCCATTAATCTTAAAACAAGCCGCCATTCCGCGCAACAGCCAAACTATATCTGTTCCCAAGTGACGAGTCCGGGCATAATAGGCTTCGGCTAACAGACGTTCTTCAGTAGGGGCGTTGGCAGGGATTGTCAGTTGACTGGGGCCAATGAGGCCAACTGGGGCACTGTCACGTACAGTTTCCCAGGCTGCTATACGAGTGGCAGCTTCTGCTGGCGTTTCTGGAGACACGCCAACCATACGGAGTTGGCCGCTAATCACGGCTAATAGTTTAGGGAGGTGACGCAACAGAATGAAGTTAGTAGCCCATTCATGGGTAATAAAATCTTGGGGATGGGCAATGCCCAAGGAGTCTCTCCAGATCAGGTTGCCGCGTAATTTAACGGTGCGAAGAGGGGCGTCTGGGTTTTGAAAATATGCGATAACGGCTGCCAATGGCCATAGGGGTAAAGAAAGGAGGAAACTCAATAATCCTAAACCGCGATTGACTAAACTGGATAGTGGTTTACTCAACGTTTCGGTAGGCAAGTTAGCTAATAAGAAGTTGTCAATCACTTGAACGATTGCGCCGGTATCAATTCGTATCAGTAAGTTACCCCAAACGATGGCGTTTCGTAGTTCTATTCCAGGTCCAATATAGCTGTTAGGCAGCACCACGGTATTTTGCAAGATTGCGTGGTGGTCCACCACGACTTCGTTGCACAGTACCACTTTATCCAGTAAAAACGCTTGTGGATGGACTTGACAATAAGCCCCTACCAGTCCCATATTCCCTTCGCGTACTTTGGAACGCCGACCGACGCGCAAATTGTCGTGATATACTTGTCCTGGCACCACCAAGTTAGCATAACGTTCGGCAGCCACGTCTAAATTGGCTTGATGATAATTTCGTAAAGAGTCTAAAAAGGAGATGTTACCCTTCATCGCTAAGGTAGAAAGACCTTCTTCGATAGTGGAAAGTGGGGAATGGAGAGTGGAAAAGGTCTGTCTGTGTAGTAAGCAAACGCCAGCATGATTCCCGTTGATAGTGGCAATCACGCTACTTGGTTGCAAGGAGGCTTGGGCTAAAAATTCGGGCAGTTGAAAACTGCGTAACAGGTCTCCCCGAATCAACAAGTATTCAGAGTCTGTCAAGGTGTCTCCCAGGCGAGTCAAAACCGTCATGGGTTCTTCTTGGCCACGACTGAGGACATAATCAAATTGCATTCCCCAACGTTCCCCATTGCCCAAACAGTGTTCTACCAAATCAGCGTGGGCCGAAATGACGATGATCACTTGTTGGATATTGGTTGTTAACAAGCAGTCCAATGTGTATTCAATCAATGGTTTAGCCGCTATGGGGAGTAATGCCACACAGGTTTTTTGAGTCAGTGGTTGAAGTTCGGTACCGAGACGGTCTGCAAATAAGATGGCTTTCATGGTGTTTCAAGATTCGATATGTTCTCCAGGCGTCCAAAGCACAGCTTTGCCACGGACAAAGCCACGCTTTGGACTCCTGGATAAGAATTTATGAGTGAAAATTTATACCTTGGTTTTAAAACGATTCAGTTCTTGGCGAAGGATTTCCCAAGCAAAGAGGGTTAAGCATAAACACGCCCACAGTTTACTGAGGTCTTCCAATGACAGACGTAAGAACATCTGGGATGGAAATTTGGCATCGATGATGACCATGGTAGCAAATAAAATGGCGCCACTGTATAAGTAAAATCGTACTGGTCGAGGTCGTTTTGACAGGTTGCCCAGGGTCGCCAAGAAAACGATTTCAAGAAGACCTAAGCCTAAAATGAGATAGGCATCGTTGTGTCTTATCCATAGTCCAATCGCTTCGTGAATGGCAAAGCGGTCATCGGCACCTAGATAGGTGAACAGGAGGAGTTGGGACCAGTAAAATAGGTAGTCTTGACGTTGCTGTTGCTTGTCTATGAGTTGTAGACACACCCCGAATAACAGTGCCGTTAGCCAGAGAAGAGTGGCGCACAGGGTGGTGTTGATAGCATAGAAAAAGACGGGTCCTTCGATGTCGATGAAATAGTTGCGCACATAGTCTTGTGACGTAGTGGCTTCTATGCCCATTAATAGGAGGGTATAGATAGCCAACAAGGAGAACAGGAGGAGGCGTGGAGTGTTCATAATTTGTATTGTCTGGCGATCATCAGGGAACCTAAAAAGAGGCTGTACATGCCAATGATTTCAACCGTTTCCTCTACGCAAGTCAAGACGGTGAGAGTGTCTTTATGTGCTTCGAGTGCTTCGAGGACAAATACGCCTGGGAGGCAGATGAGTGCAATTAGTAAAGTCCATAACACGCTTTGCCGTTGTCCGTAAGGATTGGGCAAGTTGGCAATGACTTGATAAAGGGAGTGGGCGATGGCAAGAAACACGATGAGTAAGAGAGGGGCGAAGAGGGGTACCCAGAAGAAGCCTTGGTCTTCCACGTTAGCACCTGCTACCATGAGATTAAAGATGAAACGTCCAACGGTTTTTCCTACCGTTTCATGGATGCTGGCGACTTCATCGGCGGATAGTAGGCAGGCACCGATAGCACCCAGTTGAAAGATGAACCGGGTGAAACGTGAGACTTGGTATTCTGGTGAGTGTCCCCACCCCAGGAGGAGTAGGCTGAGACTGGCAACTAAAAAAATTATGCTGGAGAACCAGGTGGCTAGGGTATTTTCTTCGCGCAAGTCTAGCAGTTGTAAAATACGATGTAAATTGAAACCAAAAAGTCGTTGCCATTCTCCCCCCTGGGTGAAGTAGTTTAAAAAAGTCGTCAAGACGAAAAAGAGTGAGAGGATAAGTAAAGGGAATGCGAATTTTTCTAGGAGGTAGTGAAGTTTCATAAAAAATGTCGTCGTGTGAGTTGTCCAAAACGTGTGTTGGACTCCAACACACGTTTTGGATATTTAGTTGTCCAGTATTAATTTTCTACTGATGCAAATGATGATGTTCTCGACCATGATGATGGTGATGATGATGGTGATGATGGTCACCTGCATGAGTGTGATGCAACAACACATCCCGTAATCGTTCCCCATCTGCCTGTTGCCCAGGTCGGGCAGTTTGCCCTTGTAAGAGACGCGAACGTTGGGTTGCTACTTCATTTCGTAACCACTCTAACCAAATTGTCATGCCTATCATTTTTTTAGCAGAGACTTGAATCATGGGGGCAGGGTTAGCCAGTTGACGTAAATATGTTTCGGCCCGTTGTACTTCAAAATCTTCTAACATGGGTAACAAATCCATTTTGGTAATCAGTAGCACATCAGTTTCTCGAAACATGACGGGATATTTGGCAGGTTTATCATCTCCTTCGGTGGTTGACAATAAAGTGACATTGCGATGTTGCCCCAAATCAAAGCTGGCAGGACAAACTAAGTTGCCGACGTTTTCAATAAAGATAATGTCCAAAGCGTTTAGATCGAAATGATGTAAGGCGTTATGAACCAAATGGGCGTCTAAATGACAAGCGGTTCCAGTGACGATTTGCAAGGCAGGAACCCCTTTGCGACGGATCCGTTGGGCATCATTTTCGGTTTCTAAATCACCTTCAATCACAGCCATCGCAAATTCGCCTTTCAATGCGTCTAAGGTGGCTTCCAACAAGGTTGTCTTCCCAGATCCAGGGGAAGACATCAAATTCAGGGCCAATACACCATGTTGGTCAAAATGGTCGCGGTTATGCCTGGCTTGCTGATCATTTTCGGATAATAGATGAGATAACACCTGAATAGCAGTCTTGCCGTTGGTCATTTTGGTAAGGGGACCGCCTTCATGGAGGAGATGTTTGTTACCTGGGGTGATGTTACAGCCACATGTGTTGCACATAGTTTTTTGTTGTAATGAGTAATGAATAATAAGTGATGGTTCACTACTACGGTGGACTAGAGGCTTTAGCCGGACTGTGGAGGACTAAAGGCTTTAGCCGGACTGCGGTGAACTAGAGGCTTTAGCCGGTGGGGTAGAACAGAATTGAAATCGCAGGGCCCACCCACCGGATGAAGCCTCTAGTCCACCCTGGTTTTATTTATTTTCCACTATCCACTATCCACTATCCACTAAATCCGCTATCCACTAAATCCGCTATCCGCTAAATCCACTCCCTATTGAACGTCCTTCCGCCACACTCTCATGACATTCGGCAAAGCCTTAATTTTTGTCAAAGCACGACCGAGTTGTTCAAGGTCACCGATTTCTACCGTAAAAGTCAAATCGGCGAAATGATTCGTCTGGTCTGTCAAGGTGTTGGTCGCAAGAATATTGATTTTTTCACCGGCTACAATGGAACAAATATCGTGCAATAAGCCAGTGCGGTCATACGCAAGGATGTAAATGTCAACGGGATAAAGGATTTGTTCAGCTTTAGATTGACTCCATTGTACCTCAATCAAGCGTTCATTGCCTTCATCTTGCCAACGGAGGGCGTTGTAACAATTCCGGCGGTGGACCACGACGCCGCGTCCCTTGGTAATATAGCCGATAATGGCGTCGGGGGGAATGGGTTTGCAACAACCTGCCATTTGCGTTAACAGTCCTGGCACTCCTTTGATATAAATGTTACCTACCTGCGGTTGAATGGGTTCTGCAACGGTAGGTGGACGTTTGCGCGGTAGTAAAACTTGTTCCCGGAACAGATTGGCGACTTGGGAAAAGGTGGTGTCACCTCGTCCAAGAGAGGCCAAGAGATCATCGACAATTTTGAAATTTAGCGAATTGGCCAGTTTCACTAAATTATATTCGCGAATGTTGAGACGACGCAATTCGCGTTCTAGCAAGATGCGACCATCATTGATATGTTGATGTAAATTTTGCTTTTTAAACCATTGCCTGACTTTCCCACGGGCACGCGAGGTTTTGAGATAACCAATATGAGGAACTAGCCAATCCCGACTGGGTCTTTCTTCTTTGGAAGTGAGAATTTCGACCAGATCACCGCTTTTCAACACATAGGTCAACGGTACCATGCGTCGATTGACTTTGGCCCCACGACAACAATGTCCGAGTTGAGTGTGAATGTGATAAGCAAAATCCAGCGGGGTTGCCCCCAGTGGAAGTTCTACCACTTTGCCTTGAGGAGAGACGACATAAACGGTGTCTTCAAAAATTTCAGATTTGAATCGATCCAACAATTCACCGGGATTATTTTCCTCATCTTTCCATTGCAACATTTTCCGTAACCAGGCAATTTTTTGTTCAAAATTGTTATCCTGTAGGGTGCCACCTTCTTTATAACGCCAGTGAGAAGCGACGCCTAATTCGGCGTGATGGTGCATGTCATAAGTGCGGATTTGGACTTCAAAAATTTTCTGTTCAGGTCCCAACACGGCGGTATGCAAAGATTGATAATCGTTAGTTTTAGGTTTTGCTATATAATCGTCAAATTCACCGGAGATGGGTTGCCAATGATTATGAATGACGCCCAAAGCCATATAACATTCGTTCACGGTATTGACGAGAACCCGGACCGCACGGACATCAAAAATTTGGTCAAAATCCAATCCTTTACGTTGCATTTTTCGCCAAATGCTATACAGATGTTTTGGTCGACCTGACACCTCGGCTTTAATGCCTGCCTTGCCGAGAGAGTCTTTAATCAGATGTATAATTTGGTCAATATAGTGTTCGCGACTGACTCGCCGTTCCGCCAGCAGACGGGCCAGACGTTGATAAATTTCGGGTTCCAAATAACGCAACGACAGGTCTTCCAATTCCCATTTAATTTGCCCAATGCCTAGACGGTTCGCCAGGGGGGCAAAGAGATCAAGGGTTTCACGGGCCACCCGTTGTTGAACCGATTCGGGTAAATGCCGAAGATTGCGCATGTTGTCTAACCGGTCCGCCAGTTTGATGAAGACCACCCGAATATCTTCGGTCATCGCCAATAACATTTTGCGCAGATTTTCAATTTGGGTTTGCTGTTCTTCTGGTTTCTGGGTATGGTTATTTAACCCTTCAATACCGTTCATTTTAGTTACACCATCGACAAGACTGCTTACAACATGGCCAAACTGTTTTTCAATCGCTGTTAAAGAGACTTGTTTATCCTCCACTACATCATGCAAGATGGCGGCTACTAAAACTTCGGTATCCATTCCCAATTCGGCCAATAAATCGGCAACCGTGATGACATGGACAAGGTAGGGTTGACCCGAAGGGAGAATTTGAGACTGATGAATTTGTTGGGCAAAATGACAGGCTTGAAGAATGGCTTGTTGTTCTGGCAACGGACGGTCTTTGTTAATTCGTTGTATCCAACCGTCAAGGCTGAAGGTATTATCAGGGGTTAACAGCGGATTTCTGGTAACCATATCGTAATTAGCGGATAGTGGATAGTGGTTTTAATGGATAGTGGTTTTAGTGGATAGTGGATAGTGGTTTTAGTGGATAGTGGATAGTGGATAGTGGATAGTGGATAGTGGATAGGCTAATGTGGGCATGGTTTGTGCTGATAAGTTCTTAATCAAAGACTCACACCATTCACGATAGATGTGGGGATGTGATAGACTATTTTCAACATTTTAGATTGACTCATTTTTCAGTATCCATTATCCATTATCCATTAAAACAGTGATATGCGTCAAAAACCCTTAAAACAACCTAAAGCGCGTAACAATGCGGCCCATGCGTCGCTTCAAAGTTACTTTGACCGCATTTCTCACAGCCTCGAAGATCGGGTGAATGAGTACGTGCAAATGCACAAATATGTCAGAGTCTATGAGGAGTCGAAGAAATTATTGGATATTGAAAAAACTCTCAATATTGCGGCCGGAAGTGTTTTCGAGACTAGCTTTGAAAAAAAGTTAGATGTTAACGCCATGAATCAGCTAGTTCAAGGGTTGAATAAGAAAAACAAGGCGTTAAAAGCTTTTCTACAAGGTAAACCACTGACTGTACAAATTAAACTGTTAGACCAAATTGCCAAAAGTGTGCATATCATCATTGTCAACTTGATGCAAATTTATAAGGATATTGTCCGCATTAACGACGTTGTGCCAGTTCTCAAAGCACTTCTTAAATTGAAGGATAAGGAAGGACATCATGAACATGACCCCCTGTTGATAGAAATCACCAATGCGTTAGCTAATAACATTAATGAACCCAGTTTGGTGGAAATTAAGATGTTATTAACCACTGACAGGGCCAATTTATCTGAATTTGACGCCAAACTACATTTTGAGAGTTTCAATGATGTCAGTGATAAACTGGTTGGTTTATTAAATGATAAATTGTTACTGATCATTGGCATTTCTGAATTTTTGATAGCAGGTGTAGAAGATGATGGTGCCAACGATGTCGGTGCCAATGAAAGGCTTCCAGACGAATTAAGGGTACTGTTTTTAGCTGCCAGTTTGTTGGATGTGCTAAGTAAAATCAAAGAAATCAGAAATAATTTAAAGACTATCTTGACGCATATAAAATTTTGTATGCAAGTCATGGACAGTGATAAATTAGAAAGCAAATTCAAAGCATTGTTGAAAAACGGGGGAAGTGATAACTTATACGAAAGCCTGGTCAATATCACTCCCAGAGTCTTGCAACGGGTGAAAAAGTCCATCATTGAAATTTCGCCGGGACTGGATGCCTTTGAACTCCGCTTGAAATTGGAAACACTAGACCTCAATACGGTGATGAACATGACTTACGGGTTGATTTACGAAAAGTCTAATCGAACCTGGGAAAATCCGTATTATATGTAACCAAGACCCAGGAGTCCAAAGCGCAGTTTTGTGCGTTACCTAGCAAAGCTACGCTTTGGACTCCTGGGTCCACCACACTACCTTTTTTACTAACTATGCCCACCATCACCCATATCTATCGTTACCCCTTCAAAGGCATGAGTCCTGAAGCCTTACGTCGAGTTTCCCTAGAAGTCGGTCAAACCATTCCGCTGGACCGACGTTTTGCTTTAGCCCACGGTACCACGGAATTTGATCCCCAAGCCCCTCAACATTTGCCGAAAACGCATTTTCTCATGCGAATGAAAAATGAACGTCTCGCCACGTTACAATCCGTTTACGACGACAGCACAGGAATGTTGCATATCTCTCAAAACGGTCAAGAACTTGTGCAAGGAGACTTGCAAGACCCAGACGGGCGACAAACTTTGGAGAACTTTTTTATCGAATACCTGGGTGCCGACATTCGCGGCACACCGAAAATAGTTCAAGCCCCAGGCCATTCATTTTCCGATGTGGCAGCCAAGGTGATTTCCTGTATCAACCTTGCCAGCATCCGTGACTTAGAAAAGGTGATAGTAACCTCCATTGACCCCTTACGCTTCCGTGCCAATGTCTATTTTGACGGCGCCTCTGCCTGGTCCGAACTAGACTGGGTTGGCAAATCATTCACCATGGGCACAGCCCGCCTACAAGTCTTGAAAGCCATTGAACGTTGCGCCGCCACGGATGTCAACCCCAAGACCGCGGTTCGAGATTTACAGATTCCTCAGACATTGCTAAAAACCTATCAACATCGTTTTCTGGGAATCTATGCGCACGTCATTGAGGAAGGAGAAATCGCGGTGAATGATACATTGCACGCCCCGGTCTAGTGGCTTTAGCCGCAATATCCTTAACCATTAAGTTAAGGAGTTAAGACACCGGTGGAGTGGAGGCTAACGCCTGCTGGCGGTAGGTGCCCTCCACCAGTGCGGCAAATGGCACTTGGTAGAGACGGTCCATCGGAACTATCACGAGAGTCTCTATTTGATGTTTCTCTAAATAGATTTCCAGAGAACGTATTAAGAGTTGATACAGTGATTCACCATCCTTCTCCGTCAGGTCCTTTGAGAAACGGGGTACCAAACTCTTTAAATTCCCTTCTGCCTCCAAGGCGGACCGAAGAATAGGGTTGCCATTTGAACTCATGGACGGGGACTGAGTTTGGTTCTATTCTTTAGTCGGTTTCTTATCTACCCCATTACCATTACTTAAATTCTTCACCATGACATTCCTCGCTTCGCCACTGCCGACAGAACTGCCAAAATAATAACTATATATTTGGGCAGCTATGGTCGATAATACTCCAAGAATAATTAAGATAATATCTTTTGAATCTTGATCGTAATAAGGGAGTAAAGACACCACAATCATAGCAAACAGTAATGCAAAAATAGCAAGCGTGGTTCTATTTGCTATTTCCTTCATGGTCTTCTGATTGTAACTACAATCGTCGGCACTGGGTGACATCTTTCCAACACTGATACCGGCCTGAAAATCCTTTAATTTGTTGACTTCCTCTGGAGTCAATTGTTCTTTTTCTGACAGGTCAATGCCTGTGGCCTTTTTTACGAAATCAGTGCCATTACATTTGACTTCGTGGTCTAACAAAGATAAGCCGTTTTCTGCTAATAGCGTAGGTGATTTAACTGTTAACATGGTTGTTCCTCATTAACTGTTTCATTTTATTTAACTTTCTCCTACGCTAAGAACATGCCACTAGCTAAAATAGTCAACTATTTTGGGAAGGTGGCACCGAAATTGCTTTTGTATAAGACAGCTATAATCCAAAACTACTCCTACCTAGTTTAATTATGGCAAGGTCGCTTGAGTGCTGGTCACACGCAGGCGACCATTGTGCATAAAACGCGCACCCTACCCAGTTTTCTCTTCCTTGCTAAATAAAGTATCTAGCTTCTGTTCATATCCGTGATAGCCTAACACCTCGTACAATTCTGCACGAGTTTGCATCACATTCAGCACTTCCTGTTGCGTCCCTTGTTGACGAATCGTGTTATACACCGTTGAAGCCGCGGCACTCATGGCGCGGAAGGCAGATAATGGGTATAATACCAATCGCACTCCCACGTTTCCTAACTCAGTTACAGTGAACATTGGCGTCTTCCCAAATTCCGTGATATTCGCCAAAACAGGGACTTTCACCGCTTCTACAAAACCGCGATACTCTTCCAATTCATGTAGTGCTTCGGCAAAAATCATATCGGCCCCTGCTTCCACATAAGCACAAGCCCGGTCAATCGCTGCTTGCCGACCTTCATTAGCAAACGCATCGGTTCGCGCCATGATGACAAATTGGGAATCGGTTTTGGCATCCACGGCGGCCTTGACGCGATCCATCATTTCGGCACAGGAGACCAAGGCTTTATTAGGACGATGGCCACACCGTTTGGCTTGTACCTGATCCTCAATATGAACTGCTGCGACTCCTGCCCGAATCATTTCTTTAGTGGTACGGGCTATTGAGAATGCGGCGCCCCAGCCTGTATCAATGTCCACTAATAAAGGCAATTGAGTCACTCCCGTAATGCGACGGGCGTCCTCTAGCACATCATTGAGTGTCGTGATTCCTAAGTCAGGTAAACCAAAGGAGGCATTGGCGACGCCGGCACCGGATAAATACAATGCTTGAAACCCGGCCCGGGCAGCCAGTAATGCACTATACGCATTGATAGTGCCGACCACTTGTAAAGGTCGTTCTGCTTCTAACGCGGCACGAAAACGTGCCCCTGCGGAATGGAGTAGGGTCATAATTGCTTCTCTTCTTAAAAAATAATGGTAGTTTAGAACACAAACAGAATTATTGTACTTCAGGGAAAACTGGTGGACAGATGGGAAAATTGGTGGATATAGAGGTTTTGGCCGCAATGCCATTGAGTTAAGGTACGGTGGAGTGGAGGCTTTAGCCGGCCGGCGGTAGGCGTCCCGCAATTTTAGTGTGTGGGGTGATGCCTACTGCCGGCCGGCTAAAGCCTCCACTCCACCGGGATTTTCCTTAACTTAATGGCATTGCGGCTAAAGCCTCTAGTCCACCATCGGTCCATCTCCCTTCACCGGCTAAAGCCTCTAGTCCACCATCGGACTATCCCCCTTCACCGGCTGAAGCCTTTAGTCCACCATCGGTTCATCTCCAGCTATTGTGTTGGGACCGTTCCTCCCTTTTCCTTGAACTGCTTCTCGCTTTCCAGCTTCATCTGTTCCCCTTCCGCCTTCATCTGCTTGCCTTTGGAGATTTTGTTGTTTCCATCCTCTATCATCTCCTCGCCATCCTTAATCATCTCCTCGCCATCCTTAATCATCTGTTGGCCCTTATTCCATTGGTCTCCCAAGTTAGTCAGACCTTTGCCAAAATTGCCCATCTTATCGCCCAGGGTAGGTTCGCTAGAACATCCAGAAGTGATAGCCATCACCAGCGATAAAAGGGTCATGGCAATCGTTGATGTAACAAGTTGCTTCATATTGAATTCCTATTTAGTGAATAAACGATAATATTATATCAACATTTTTTGAAAATGTCTCGTGTGATTTTATAAAATATATAAATATATGAAATTAAAGATGTTTTTGATATACCTGGCCAATCCATACGGTGGCCTTGACAACTGACTGAATAATAGGTAATATCACCTGACATAACAACCATAACACGAAAATCAATATGACTAAATTAGCGACGATACCTATCCTAAAATATCCCGTAGAAAAGTCTCACTCCAAGACAGGTTTAGCCGTGACGGAGGCCGAATATTGGAACAAATATTATGAGAACTCTGACCACAATTATGAATGGAACGATGGCTATTTGGAGGAAAAATTCGTGTCTGATAAACTGACAACTTTAGAATATGAGTGGTTTTTTGAACTTCTCAGGAATTTTTTGAGAGTTCATCCGGATGGCGAAATGGTGGCACTCGAAACGGGATTTCGTCTCGTCTTACCTCACAAAACGACCATTCGCAAACCAGATTTAGGGGTCATTCTGTATAGCAATCCGGTGCCCTGGCAAAATCTTGACAACTCGTATCACGGCATCTGTGACTTATGTGTGGAAGCGTTATCAGATTCTGATCAGGACAAGATGGAACGAGACACGGTCACCAAATTTTCTGAGTACGCCCAGGCTGGGGTGAAGGAGTATTATATTCTCTATGCCAAAGGCGAACCCATGAACTTTTACCATCTGTCTCCGCGGGGTGTGTATGTTCCCATCAAGCCGATTGGTAAAGATGTGATTCGTTCGAAAGTGTTACCAGGCTTTCAATTTCGAATTTCGGATTTGTCTCGCCAACCTTCACCAGAAGAGATGAGTGAAGACATGGTCTATCAGAATTTCATGTTGCCCGCATTGCGAGAAGCAAAAAGACAAGCGAAAGAGGTTTTGCAACGGGCGCAGTGGGCTGAACGACAGGCGGAATTGGACCGACAACAGGCCGAATTGGATCGACAACGGGCACAGTGGGCCGAACAACGGGCTGAATCTGAACAGCAACGGGCCGACGCCGCAGAAGCAGAAGTGGTTCGTTTGATGGCGTTGTTGCATAAGAAAATGGAGAACGAACAGAAACAGTAACTCGTAGAAACCGAGTTTTTCCCCAAAAACTCGGTTTCTCAACCTTTCCACTTAAATCAACAATCCCAATGAAATTTGACCCCCTTTATTATTCTGACCGCCTCCAAATAATGAATCCTGACGGTGATGTCGGCATCGTCACGCTATGGTCACCTGTCAAACAAGTTCTTAAAGTGTTAGGCAGTTTGGACGTGGACTTATCTCCCACCTCCTCCAGAATTGCTGTGATAGCCAATTTATATGGCAATGGGCTACCTCAAATGCTACGAAATTTATTATGGAATCCGCAAATTACCTATCTATTGGCAATGGGGCAAAATTTGTCGGGGTCGCGAGAAGAGTTGGTAAATTTCTTCCACAACGGTTTAGAAGCGGTGGAATATCTCGGCACCCCAGCTTATCGTATCGTTGGCACTCAACGCATTATCGATGGTTTCGTCAATCCCACAGATTTTCAAAATGGGATTCTCGTCACCACGTTTGGCAAATTGAGTGAAACTGAGACTAAAGAAGGGGTGGTCAACTTCTTTCAGGCGTTACCACCTCCTTCTCTACCCGCTATAGAAAGGCGAAACGTTCCGATTCCCAAGGTAGAAGTGCAACGCTTCCCTTCCGAACCACGGCAACATAGTATTTTGCGAGACACGCCGTTGGAAGCATGGAAAGAATTAATTTTTCGCATTGTGCGATTTGGCTATCCGGTGGCATTGAAAAAGGGCAAGCGTATGGAACTGCAAAATGTGAAAGTCGTGATCGAACACCCTCTGTCGGAAACGGCAGAGGAGTTGCAGAATTATGGCTTTTCACTCGCCCATTTTCAAGAGTATCAGCGGCAAATCTTGAATCCTCAGTTATCCGAACAAAGCTACACGTATGGCAACCGAATCCGTGGTTACTACTCTTATCAGGGAGAAGTGGTAGATTCACTGGCCATTGTCATTCAACGGTTGCAGGAGGATAAGGAAACGCGCCATGCTTATGTTTCACTCTGGGATAACAGTAGGGACTTACCAGAAGGACATCAGTGCCCCTGTTTGGTCTCGTTATTTTTTAGATATTTTGACAATAAGTTGACCTTGACTGCCACGTTTCGCACTCATAACGCAATGGATGCGTGGTTAGAGAACGTGTATGGACTCATGGCCATTCAACAATTGGTGGCGCATCAAGTGCCAATGGAAACGGGTGCTATCACTGTCTTGAGTCATTCCATCAGCGTCAGTGACGACGTGTTAGAACGGGCGAAACGGATTGCCACAAATCAACTTTTGGAGAGGTCACAAGAGAGAGAACCGCAGTATGATCCTTATGGCAATTTTGCTGTGACGGTGGATCATGAGACTCGTCAAATTGTGGTTCAACACACTTATCAAGGTGCTGTCATAGCCGAGTATCGTGGCGTCACGGCAGAAGAGATTGAACGACAGTTAGCACGAGATGAGGCATTGTCAGACATTTCTCATGCGTTGTATTTGGGGAGAGAAATCGCTAAAAAGGAGGTTTTTTTAGCGGATAGTGGATAGTGGATAGCGATTTTTCTTTGTTTTGGACTAGAGGCTTTAGCCGGGGACGTGCCGCGATTTCCGACAGAAGCTTCTCAGTAATTTTCCACTCTCCACTCTCCACTCTCCACTCTCCGTTATCTCTCCACTATTCCTCCACCAACTTTCGTCTCCTGATCAAATAATTCGCTACTTCCGGCGGCAACGCTTTGGCAATTCGTTCGGGCGAAAACATTTTAGTCACCGCTTTTAACACTTCTTCAGGAGAAGTATCCTTAAAGCGGTCCTCCAACGGCACATTTTCAAACAATTCTTGTTGATAGTCACGGGAATAATCTTCTAGGCTATAGGACATAAACACCTTCTCTGCAAAATATCTTTCGTATAGACAGTGAACGATAGAACTGGCTTTAGGATTCCGCCAGCGGTGATGAGTTTTGGCAAACTCCACTTTGTCTGGAATACCACTGAACAACAGCCAAGGCGTGTTGTTCTCGCGTGTGCGCACTTCGCTGGTGACAATCATTCGCAAATTGCGACGGCCAAGCAGGGGAATCTCATAAACACCTTCTTTTAGGCATTTGAGAGGGATTCTCTCATCTTTCAGTTCATCAGGATAATTGGTGGTAACCGCATATAGACGGAAACCTCTTTCTGGCAACAATTGTTCAAACTCAGCACTCTCTTTTTTGCGATAACTCACATAGTGCCAAATGAGTTCTTCGAGAGACACTCCCTCCTCGATTTGAATGGGAGAATGGTAGGTCATCAAATTGTGTTTGGACAAATTGTCAAGACCATCTGGAAGTCCTTTCATGGGGGTGCGTCCCTTTGTCTCTTTGATGATAGCCACATCTAAAAATTGCGCAACGGTGGGCATTTCTTTCCTTTCCACACTGTACTCATCATTTCCATGTAAGGTGACTTGTAAGAATTGAGTAGTTTTCTTCAAAGTTAGATTCTTTTCCACTTCCACACGATAGTTGGAACCCGTGAAATAGTCTAACATGGTGACACCAAAGAGACGATGCCAGTCGATTAGTTCAATCATGTTGAGAGTTAATAAATAATGAATAATGGGTAGTGATGCAATCTGGGTGAAATACCGTGCAGTTTCTCTTCGTCTGGAACTGTGATTGAGATGATTAAATGAAGGCTATGAAAGGAGGCTTGACGAATCAGAGTCCATCTGAAAATCATTCTAATCAGAGTTCAGACAGAGAACCCACATTGTATCACTACCGAATAATGAATAATGAACCTATCCCAAAATCAGCCCCCCGGCTGACCCCGCTAGTCCATCGATGCTTTTGGGGGGGGTCCGTTTATGAATCATTGGTGATTCCTTGTTTATTGTTCACTATACTATAGTTTTAATCAAATTAAAAGAGTTTGTGTGACATGTCATTTTTTTGGGTGACAAAAATGTGTAAATATTCTTCAAATGGCCGTAGGTATAGCATTGTCATAGAAAATTTTTTTAACTATAGTGATGTTCATTCAAGCCTAACCGTAAAAATTTTAAAAACCCCTTGGACTCTTGCAAGGCCATCATTATATAATATCAATTTTATTCCTTAATAGACATTTTTCACTTAACTCATGGGGTTAAAATTCATGTTCTCTATGTCCACTACCCGTTTTCTTTATATGTTATTATTGGGGCCTATCCTACTGACAACGGCCCACGCCCAGCAGGATTTATCCACTTGTGAAACGAGTGCTATTCAAACTTACCAAGAGACGTTACCTTCTTTAGAACCGTCTGGGCAAGTTGATAACCTGCTGAAAATTGCCCATGCCTACCATGCGTTGGGGCAACGTCAGAAGGCCTGGCAAGCCTTGCAACAGGCGCAAACGTTGGCTGAGAAAATGGCAGATCAGGCAAAACAAGCCTTGGTGTTGAATAGTCTGAGTGATGCGCAATTGCTTGCGCAAAAATTCGCAGTTGCGGAACTATTGGCTTGTCAAGGGCTAGAATTGGCTAACCAGAGTGGGCAACCGTTGTTGATAGCCACACTTTACCATACTTTGGGGAATATTCTCATGGTCGAATTAGCAGAAGGTGTGGATTCATCTGAAAAGAAAGGTTCCTGTGGCTATTCGATAGCTGACACTCTCCCTAATTTAGAAAGGACCGGGGGAGATTTTTCGCATTTAGAGTTTGACCCACCTTTGCGTTTGTATCAAGCCGCGTGGGAATGGGTTTCTAAAGACTTATCCTCTCCGCCATCGTTAAGATTGGCCGTGGATATATCGACCAATCGTGCCCAAGTTTATTCTCGTCAAAAGAATCCTGAGAAGGCCCTTGAAGATTTGCAACAAGCCTTGTCATATCTAGGAAGATTACCGGAAGACTGTCATACTGGCAGTCGATGGTTAAACCTCGGTACGCGATGGTTGCAAAATTCTGCGGCAGATCAGGAGACCGCCGAAGCCTTTCAAGAAGCGTTGCGTTTGGGGAAGCAATTTCGAGACGACCGGTTGATTGGCAATGCCAAAGGCTATTTAGGCGAATTATATGCCCGTTCGCAACGAAAAGCAGAAGCACAACAGTTGTTTCAGCAAGCTATTTTCCATTTGCAAGCGGTGCCTGACAGTTCGTTTCGCTGGCATTGGCAATTAGGACGTTTATATCGGGACCAGGGGCAACTGGAACTGGCCCGGCAAAATTTCCAAACCGCGGTGGACATTCTCCAACCGATTCGCCCTGCTTTGGTGTTTGGCAGTCGAGGCACGCAATCGTTTCGTGATTCGTTTGGTGCCGTGCATCTGGATTTGATTACATTATTGATGCAAGAAGCGCGTCAATTGGCACAGGGAGACAACAAACGACAGGCATTGTTGCAACAAGCCAGAAAAGTATTAGAGTTGTTTAGACAGGTGGAGTTGGAAAATTACTTCAAGGATGATTGCGTGGCGGTAGCGCAGCAGAAGGTCGAAGAAGCACGAAAGAAAGTGGAGACGGTGCAGAAAAAAGCAACGTCATTGGAAACCTGGTTGACTTCTCATACTGCGGTCATTTACCCAATAGTGTTGGCTGACCAAACGGTGGTGTTGTTGAGTGTAGGAGGAGTGATTTATCCATTTACCGTGGCCGGCCATCCCAATGACTTGCGGGATGCGGTACAAGAGTGGCGCAAGTCATTACAAAAAGAAAAGTCCGATCTTTATAAAATTCTCAGTGGTGGACACCATCTCTACCAATTACTCATTGAACCGCTGGTGCTGACCCTCGAAAAGTATCAAATTGACGAGTTGGTCATTGTTCCAGATGACATGTTAAGAACGATTCCATTTGCAGCCTTAAACTCGGAAGGGACGATAGAGAGTTTTTTGATGCAGAAATATACCATTACGGTAGTGCCTGGATTATCGTTGACCCCTCCAGGAGTCTTTTCCAAGCAACCGGAAATATTGTACGGTGGGATTTCCAAGGAGGTGTGTCAGTCTCGTGAATTGCCATACGTGGCAGATTTTGCGGGGTTTCTGAAACAGTGGTATCCTCAAACGACCACGCTTATGAATGAACAATTCACGGCAAAGAATTTAGAAAGATTGTTGCAACAAATGTCTTTCCAAGTTCTCATTTTCGCGACTCATGCTAAATTTTCAAGCAGTCATGGGGATGCGTCAATCGTCAGTCATGATGACCCAAACTGTAAAATTTCGTTGGAAGAATTTAGTCAATTGCTGCATTTACGAAAGGAAGACCCTCTGGAAAAGGCAGACGCCGAAACAGAGGAGCCTTTGGAGTTATTAACCTTGGCGGCCTGTGAAACAGGGAAGGGAAACGACCGGGCCGCGTTAGGTTTGGCAGGGGCAGGTGTCAAGGCAGGGGCCAATGTGGTATTGGGGACGTTGTGGAAGGTGGATGATAAAGTGACAAATGAGTTGATGGAGGCTTTTTTCAAGGCATTACAAGACTCTCCTGAATTATCAAGGGCGCAAGCGTTGCAAAAAGCGCAGAAGCAATTGGTGGAAAGGTATCCGCATCCGTTTTACTGGGCCGCGTTTTTGGTGATTGGGAATGGGTGGCAAAACAATGCCATTAAGTAACGTAGGTGGAGTGGAGGCTTTAGCCGCAATGCCATTAAGTTAAGGAAAAAAGTCCCCCGAAATTAAAATATAGGTGGACTAGAGGCTTCCGCCGGAGGGGGGGCGGAACATAATTAAATCGCGGGGAACAGCCTCCGGCTAAAGCCTCTAGTCCACCACTATTTTAATGTTTTCGCCACTTCAATTCCTTAACTTAATGGCATTGAGGCTTTAGCCGGCCGGCGGTAGGTATACTCCAGTTCTCAAGAATAGGAGACGCCTACCGCCGGCCGGCTAAAGCCTCCACTCCACCGGTTCAGGTTTTGTGCAAGTTTATCTGAATATCACTGGATAACAACCCACTAAAATTCCACTCCTTCGTTCAAAATGACAATCTCCACACGCCGATTTCTTTGGCGACTGGCTTCTCGACCGTTGCTAACCACGGGTGTGATACTTCCTAATCCCCTGGTCAACACGCGATTCGACGCAATGCCACAATTAACCAAAGCAAACCGTACCTCATCGGCACGTCGTTGCGACAAACCCAAATTGTAGTCACGGTCACCTACACTATCCGTATAGACCTCCACTCGCGCCTTACGCTGGGGATGGTGTTTCAGAAATGCCGCCACTTTGGAAAGTGAACGTTTACCGGTGGGAAGTAAGTTGGCTTTACCCACTTCAAATTGGTCATCTGCAAACAGGAAGGTCCAACCCTGGCCGATGTTTTTCCCATTCAATTCCCCCGCTAAGTCTTCCACACGTTGAGGACTTACGTCTTCACAACTCATCATATCTGCCGCCACCGCCGGTGCGGTTGCCGACTCTTTGGTTACCCGGTCTTGGTCAACCTTAGCTTTGCCTTTTTTGGCGACGGTCACCGCCTGTTGCACTTGTTGTTGCGCAAGTTTAGCGAAATGTTCCCGTTCCTCTTCCGATTCAGCCCCTTCGGCTTTCCGCAGAGTCTGTTCCGCTTGTGACAATTCCACACGCGCATACTGCTTAGTGATCGGATTCGCCACAGCATTTCGATAAGCCTGTTGGGCCGTTTGGAGAGTTTGATTAGACGCAGTTTCTGGAACACTGCTACAACCTGCCAGAATGAGGATAAGGAAGGTGACTAATGTTTTAAAATGAAAAGTAGAAATGTAAAATAAATTGGTGTTTAACATCGTTGGTCAATGAATAAATGTTATGATGAATAATTGATGAATGATATGGTAGATTTAACTTATCGCATAAGAAAATCTCCTGTTTTTTCACCCTGCAAAGGATAAACCACTTGAGGTTCGAGTGAGATAATACCTGAATGTGGTAGTTATAGTCTAGTTATGCAAACAGCGAATAACGAAACAGGCCAGACGAGAAACCTCCGCTGGTGGACTAGAGGCTTTAGCCGGAGAGTGCAGAACAGATATTGAGATCACGGTGTCCCCCACCGGCTGAAGCCTCTAGTCCACCACCGGGGAATATAATTCAGGGTTATTCTTCCATCATAGCAACGCCGACTGTTCCACCCATTCAGGCTGTTCCGGCTGTGTACGTTTCAACGTGGTATCCGTCCCAGGAAATTTGACTTTCGCACCCGCCAGTAATTGTTCAATCGTGAATATTTGGATTTTAGAATAATCACGGTGAAACGTTTCCGAATGGTAGAAACCGATTTCCATTTGTTCAATTTCCATGTTCTTCGACGGCGGTTCTAAGGTGATGAAGACACCCATCACGGCATTCGGTTCACGTTCAATAGTACCATGTAAATCGCGGAGGTCGCGGCTGGACACTTTACCACTTTTCACTTGCACAATGATACGTTTGTCAGCACCAACTTTACTGTCTTGAAAGGTGATAATTCCATCAATGCCTTTGTCAGCCCCCTTCTTACCCTGTTTGCTATCGCCTTGACCACCATACGGGCGGGCAGGTAATAAGCCTAACGCCCACCATTGGAATTGATAGCGGTCTTGTTTGGCGAGATGTTGCGCATCCGATACCGTGATCGGTTCACCAATGAGGTCATAATCAGTCTTTGCTTCTATTTTGAAGGCATCGTATAAACGGCTTTTTATCAGAGAAGTCGCCAGCGAGGTGAGGTCAATACCAACCCAAATGCGTTTCAGTTTTTGGGCCGCATGAACAGCGGTGCCACAGCCACAGAAGGGGTCTAGCACCACCTCGCCGGGGTTGCTACTGACTTGAATGATGCGTTCTAAGATGGCCACGGGTTTCTGAGTAGGATAACCTAATGATTCAGATTGCTTCTGCCCAAGTGGAGAAATATCAATCCAAATGTTATCTAACTCTGTTCCATCATATTCCTCCAAAAAGTTCTTTCGCCGTGGCTTACCATTCTTGGTAATATAAATTTTGTTTTGTCGTTGTAATTCTTCCAACTTGTCTTTAGTCATCATCCAGCCATATAATGGAGTGTAACCCATAAACTCAAACACCAAGTTGGGTCTAGCCATCATTTTTGGCAATTCTAATGGTTCAGATTTAAACCGTTTGCCGTTTTCATCGATCAAATTATATTTTTGTTCGAATTCATCACTGGGCAATCGTACTTTTGGGGTTTTGAAATACGCTTTATCACCTTTCCCGTAGAAAAGGATAATGTCAACATTGTTTGCCAAACGAGTCATTTTAAATTGTGACCCTTTTTTGGTAAAATTTCGTTTCCAAATAATCTCATTTCTGAAATTCCCGGACCCGAAGATACAATCCAAAACTAGCTTCAAATAATGACTTGCAGTATGGTCACAATGCAAATACAAACTCCCCGTTGGTTTCAACACGCGGTGCAATTCCACCAAGCGGGCCGCCATCATCACCAAGTACGCCATCATCTGATTACGTCCCACCACGGCCACCAACGTGTCCAATAAGCGGGCTAAATTATTACCGATAGCAGACAGTTCACGATATTGCGTTTCCGTCCCCTGATTCCAATGCCAAGTGTCCTCAAACGCGACAATTTGCGCTTCGGCATCGGCACCACTTTCATCTTTGTAGAGGACATTGTAGTTACGACTGGAATTAAAGGGCGGGTCCAGATAAATCAAATCGATGGTTTCATCGGCCAAATACTCTCGTAAAATCGCCAAGTTGTCACCGTAACACAGCGTATTTTTGGAAATGACTCGTTGTCCCATAAATAATCTTCAATTCAGTTCAATTGAGTGGGTTTGGGTTTTATTAGACCATGGTTGGTTGTGATTGTCAATCGGTAGCCAATACCATCTTTGAATAACCATGAATTAACCCTCGACAAAAGGGCCTTGCGACTACTGTCTATCGGCCTACAGTGGCTTTTGGCGGATGAGAGTCAATTCATTTATTTCTAAATTTGTTGTCATCGATAGACAAAATATTATATCATTACTCCTGCAACACTACCATCGAGGTTTATCCGTATTAAGGTTATAAACATCCTAAAATATCATGCGAAGAATCTTTAAAACTCGTTATTTTGCTAAATGGATGAAACAAACTGAACTTACAAATGAAGCACTCTGTCAAGCTGTGAGAGAGATGCAACAAGGGTTGATTGATGCCCATTTAGGTGGAAACGTGGTTAAAAAACGTATTGCTTTACCAAATCGTGGCAAAAGTCGTAGTACCAGAACTTTGATAGCCACTCGTTATGGTGACCTTTGGTTTTTCCTGATGGGCTTTGCCAAAAGTGAACGTGTTAATATTTCTGTTCAGGAACTCAAGAACTTACAGAAGATTGCCACCGAGTGGTTGGCATTAGATAATCGAGAACTCCAAACGGCCATTAAACAAGGAAACTTAGAAGAAATCTGTCATGAAACGTCAAAACCCAGCAAAACCCAGCAAAATTCTCCAAGCGGTCTATGAAATGGCCCTAGACCTTCATCGTCAGGGCGCCATCGGAACAGCCACCTTGCAAGAATATAAAAATTCATGTTTCAAACCTACCTATTCTGGTGAGGAATTGCGGACATTGCGACAACGTTATCAACTCACTCAAACTCGGTTAGCCGCCCTTCTGAATGTCAGCCCAGCAACCGTGCGCAATTGGGAAGGCGGCAAACAACAACCCCAGGGTCCCTCCATTCGTTTGTTGAACCTCTTGGAGAGGAAAGGAATCGAGGTGTTAATGTGAGTCTCAGGGTTGTTAGACCCAGAAATAGGAGTTCAAAGCGACGCTTTGGACTCCTACCTAAATCGCTTGACTACCATAGCAACCTCTGTTAGCCTGTACACTTCTCAACTCTGAGAGTACCAAATGCCCTATTCACCTAGTCATTGGCATTCGCCAATTAAAATGGAGAAATTCTGATGTTTTCATCTGTGGAAACGATTGTCAAACAAACCGAACTGCTGACCTTTGCCGAACAATGGGAGTTACTTTCTCAGCTAGTGCAACGGTTACGGCAACAAGTCTTACCGCCTGCAACTGAAACGACTTCCGCGTTTTCAGAATCGTGGCGTCCCTCCCAGAAGTGGCAAGATACGCCAGGGTTAACGAAAGTGGAGAATCAGCACCGGTTCCCACTACCTGCGAAGAATCCCTTTCCTCCTACACGAGTAGAGGAGGTAGCAGGTTGCCTTAAATATTCTGGACCACCAAAAACGTTAGCCGATATGGAAGAGGCTATCCGGGTAGGTGTGTTGGAGTCTTGGCATGAAGGCAATTGACACCAATATCGTAGTACGTTTTTTAACCCAAGATGACGAGGTTCAGTTTACACGGGCGGTTAAACTATTTACAGAAGAACAACTGTTTATCCCAGAGACCGTGTTTCTGGAAACCGAATGGGTATTAAGGTTCTCATATCGCTATACGTCTTCTGAAATTATTGAAGGGTTTAGGAGTATTTTGGGTTTACCTAACGTTCATGTAGAAGACCTAGACAAAATCATTCAAATTATCGAGTGGTATCAACAAGGAATAGATTTTGCAGATGCAGTTCATCTAGCGAATAGTCAGCTGAAGTCTTCTGAATTACTCACGTTTGACCACCAGTTTATTAACCGTGCAAAACACTTGAGTCGTTGTCTGGTACGAAAACCTTAGATTCGGTGAGTTCTCTTCTCAGAGGAGAAGCTTCTCTGAACCCCCAAATTTTGGAATCCAGGAGTCCAAAGCGAAGCTTTGGACTCCCTTGAACCATTACATCAACTACCCCGTCTTTCTCACCGCATCAAACTCCTGATCAATCAATGCCGCCAAATCGTCTTCGGATAACTGTTCAACCGTCGCTAAAGATTCGGTTGCCGCTGGTTGTGCAGGAGGAAGTTGTACGGAGGACTTCTGGCTTAAAGAAGTCAACACCTCGTTGAGAAGATAATCGGCAACCTTTTCTACCGTCGAATATTTGAATAGCAGGGTCGCAGGTAGTGAACATTTTAAACTGGCTTGTAAGCGATTTCTGACTTCTATGGAAGTTAAAGAATCCACGCCCATGTCAAAAAATCCTGTTTGTAAACCTACCAGGTCCAGAGAGTTGAAACCTAGTACTTTGGCCACTAGAGATTGTATAGAGGACATGAGATGGTCCCGTTGTTCCGCCGGTGGTAATGCTTCCAATTGCGCCAACAAATCCGCCGTTGGGGTCGAAGGTTGCGCAGTAGAGGAGGTGACTTTGGGGGCAAAGTGAGACAAGAATGGTGGTACCCTGTCACTCGCCAAGAAGTGGGTCCAGTCCACCGGTATCACGCCTACTTGTGGCATCTGCGGTTGTAATAACAGTTGTTCAAGAATTTGCACCCCTTGCGCGGGTGAAATTTTACCCAATCCTTTGGTTTCTAACCGTTCCTCCGTTTTGTGTTGGGCCGCCATGCCAATCTCAGACCAAGCACCCCAATTGATGCTTAATGCGGGGAGTCCTTGTTGATGACGATAATGCGCCAACGCATCCAAGAAAGTATTGGCGGCGGTATAATTGGCCTGACCTTGGGAACCTACCAAAGCAGTGATGGAGGAGAACATCACAAAGAAGTCTAATGGCAAGTCTTTAGTCAAAGTATGTAAGTGCCAACCCCCTAATACTTTCGGGGCCAACGCAACTTTGAATTGATCCCAGGTTTGAGAAATCAACATGCCATCGGCAATGACACCGGCGGCATGAATGACTCCGCGTAACGGGGGATGTGACAACTTAATCTCCTCCATCACGTCACGCAGGTGGGAAAAATTAGAGACATCCACAGCCTTGACTGTAACCGTGGCGCCTGCTTCTTCTAGGGCTTGCAGGGATTGACGGACTTCGGGTTTGGCACCACTGCGTCCTAGCAAGACCAACTGTTTTGCCCCATGTTCTACCATCCAGTGGGCGATATGCAAACCTAATGCACCTAGTCCACCCGTGAGGAGGTAAGTGGCGTCACTGTGGAATTGAAGCGTCTTGGTGGTCTGGGGAGACTTTTTGTGACGCGCCAGTCTAGCTACGTAACGGGTTTGATTGCGAACACCAATTTGGTCTTCGGGGGTCGTTTGATGCAATTCGGCCATGAGGAATTGGGTCTGTTCCGCTAAACCTGTCAGGTCTCGCAGACCTGACAGGTTTATTCCGTTGTCCAAATCGATGCAGGTACAATGCAATTCTGGATGTTCCAACTGAATCACTTTGCCCAATCCCCATACCGGTGACTGTGCCACCTGAGTGATAGAGTTTGCAATCGCCACCGCCCCTTGAGTCACTATCCACAGTCGTGGTGGCGCCGAGAAACTGGCTTGACTTAATGCTTGCACCAAATATAGCAAACTGCCACTGCCTTCTAGTTGGGCTGTTTCCAAGTCTGTCACACTCATTTGGGAAGTGGCGGGCGCGTGTAAACTCCACCCATGCAATATTCCTTGCAACGTTCCAGGACGCTTTGACAGCGTTTGGAGGAGGCATTGATAGTGTTCAGGTTGGGTGGGATTTATCTCCACAGTGTCGGCATCTTTTTCCTGATAAGTGGTGCCTGCTAAGACCAAAGTGCAATGTCCACCTTGTTGTCTCAGGAGGGTAGCCAGTTGCTGACCGATACCTTGTTGGTCGGCAAAAATCAGCCACGACGAGAAACTAACTTTCTGTTCGTCATTGATGGCCAGAGGTTGCGGTTGCCACTCCACTTCATATAACCAATCAGGGGTTGCAGCACTTTGTTGTTGCAACACTTCGCGACTGATTTCACGTCCTTCTAAGCCAAACAGTTCAATAACCAATTGTCCACTTTCTTCAAACAGGGCAATGTCTCCGGTTAAGCCATCGGCACGTAAACGGCAGTATCCCCATAGCTTATCGGATTGCGGTTGTTGATGAAACTGAATTTTCTCAATGCTAAATGGCAACATCGCATTTTTAGTTTTAGGGCCAATGGTGGCAATCAAGAGGACAAAACCAGCGTCAATTAACCCAGGGTGGAGATGAAAACCTTCTAATTCCATCAAGGCCGGCGGTTGCACAATGCGACAAATGCCTTCTCCCTTCCCTCTTCTAAACACTGCCATCCAACGATAACTGGGACCAAATTCGACTTGATGATGGTTGCCGATATAAGAGTAATAATCACTGGCTAACGTTTCTTCGGAACACCGCGCCCAGATTTCTTGGTAAGGCAGGGTCGTCGTGGGAACGACATGAGGAACCGTTTTAACTTTGCCAGTCACATGATTAGCCCAGATTTGCCGTTGGTCTGGGTCAAAACTAATCACTTGGAACCCCGCCCCTTGGTGGTCTTCCTCTGGCGTCAAGGCAAGTTGAATAGTTCTCCCCCCCTCCTCTGGTACCACGAGGGCATGAGACAAGACCAGGTCCGCCAACGCATATTTTTTATCGTTACCAAACGTCACCAAGGCCGCTTCTAACAGCAAGGATAGATAGAAGGTTGCAGAGACCACCATGCGGCCATACACGCGGTGATCGGTGAGAAACGGTAGCGATTTGAGACTGATATGAGATTCAAACAGCGTCTCCTTGAGAAGAGGCGATTGAATGTGTCTCCCCAGTAACGGATGGGCGTGTATATCCACCGACCCCATGACTTCTTTAAAGGAGGTGGTCAAGTCCATCCAATACCGTTGCCGTTGGAACGGATAGGTTGGCAAGGTCACTTTGCGACGCGCATAATCTTTGTCCACGCCTTCCCAATCGACGGCAACACCTTGGGCATACAGGGTCCCTAAACTTTGGAATAGCGATTGCCAGTCGGCTTGATTTGCCCGTAAACTGGGCAACCACAGTCTCTTGTCTTCGTCTTCCAAACATTGACGACCCATTCCCAGCAACGTGGGTTTAGGTCCCATTTCGATAAACACTTCCACCCCTTGTCCACGCAACGTCTCCATGCTATCGGCAAATCGCACCGCTTGTCTGACATGGTTACACCAGTAGGTGGCCGTCTTTATCTCCTCTGTCACGGGTTGCCCGGTGACATTAGAAATAATATCGATGTTAGGAGAAGAGTAGGTCACTTGCTTCGCCACTTGTTCAAATTCCGCCAACATGGGTTCCATGAGAGGAGAATGGAAGGCATGAGAGACTTGCAACCGTTTCGTTTTAATCTGTTGCGCCTGCAAGGTTTGGACAATGGCTTCAATGGCTGAAGTTTCACCAGAGATGACGACACTTTCAGGACCGTTGATAGCGGCAATGGAAACGGCGTGACGATAGGGTTGGAGGAGTGGCAGAAGATGTTCTTCCGTGGTGATGGCGGAAACCATTTGGCCATTTGGTGGCAATGCTTGCATCAGTCGCCCACGGGTAGCAATTAACTTGAGTCCATCTTCTAAACTGAACACGCCGGCGATGCAAGCGGCCACGTATTCTCCAACACTGTGGCCCATTACCACCGTGGGCGTGATGCACCAGGACCGCCATAATTCAGCTAACGCATATTCAATGGCAAACAAGGCTGGTTGCGTGTAAGCGGTATCATCAATAGGGGACGAATCGCCTGCGGTTGGGTAGAGAACCGAGAGGAGGGGTTGGGCCAAATAAGGACGTAAAATTTCGTCACAACGTTCTAACGTCTTCCGAAAGGTTGGTTGCGTTTCATAGAGTTGCCGACCCATTCCGATATATTGAGAACCTTGACCGGTGAAGAGGAAGGCAATCTTGTCGGTATTGACATTGTTGGTTTTCACCAAGACACTGGGTTCTTCAGAGTTTTCTAACTTTCCTAAACCTTGAAGGTTTAGGAAAGTTGATAAGTGTTGTTTCAATTCCGCTTTGGAAGAACCCACTACGGCCAGACGCGAGTGATTAAAATGGGTGCGTCCCAAATGCGTGGTATAACATATATCGGCAATCCCCACGTCATTTTCTTCAGACAGCAAGTTGACATATCGATCTGCTAAATCGACTAATGCTGGTTCCTGTTTAGCTGAGAGTGTCAACAAGTGCGTCGGCCTATCAATTTCTGATGGTGTATAAGAAGGGATAGGCGCCTCCTCCAAGAGGATATGCGCATTGGTACCACTGAACCCAAAGGCACTCGTCCCAGCCCTACGTAAACGTTCGGTTTGGCGCGGCCAGGGAGTCACTTCCGTCACCACTTTGATCGGTAATTCATTCCAAGAAATCAGCGGATTGGGTTGCTTAAAGTGTAAATTGGGAGGTAATTCTTCATGCTGAAAAGACTGAATAATTTTAATTACAGAAGCCATCCCGGCGGCGGATTCCGAATGGCCAATATTAGACTTACAAGAACCTAACCAGAGGGTTTGATTGGCAAAATAATCAGCTTTGAGAAGATGTCCAATCGCTTCTACCTCAATGGGGTCTCCTAACGAGGTGCCAGTACCATGCGCTTCTATGTAATCAATATCCTTGATAGACAATTGGGCATCCCGTAAGGCTTGCTGAATCACTTTTTGTTGGGCGAGTCCATTGGGGGCGGTAAGACCGGCACTGCGGCCATCTTGATTAATGGCAGAACCGCGGACGACAGCGAGAATGCGGTCTTGATCTTGAAGGGCGTCACGCAACCGTTTGAGAACTATCACCCCACATCCTTCTGCTTTTGAGAAGCCATTGGCAGCGGCATCAAAAGATTTACAATATCCTTCAGGCGACAACGATTGCTGTTTGCAAAAGGAGATGTGCATGGAGGGATTGAGAATTAAAAACACGCCACCGACGAGGGCGAGGTTAGATTCTCTCATTCTCAAACTTTGGCAAGCCAGATGAAAGGCGACTAGGGCTGAAGAACAAGCGGTGTCGACGGAGAAACAGGGACCTTCGAAACCGTAAGTATATGAAATACGACCAGATGCGGTACTATCGGTGGCACCTGTGGCAGAATAAGCGTCGATTCGTTCGTAAAAACCGGAGTGACGGTGGGCCAGCAGGTAATCTTCAGCGGAGATTCCCACAAATACGCCGGTTTGACTTTTCATCAATTTAGAAACATCTAGGCAAGCATTTTCTAACGCTTCCCAACTCACTTCTAACAACAAGCGTTGTTGCGGGTCTAAACCGGTGGCTTCCTTGGGGGAGATGCTGAAAAAGTAAGCATCAAAGTCTTCTACTGGCACGTTGAGAAAACCGCCTTTATGAGTGTACATCTTTCCAGGGGCTTCGGGATTAGGATCATAATATTTCTGCCAATCCCAACGAGTAGGGGGAATATCGGAGATTCCATCTTTGCCACTCCTTAGCAACTCCCAATAGAGTTCTGGATTATTCGCCCCGCCTGGAAAACGACAGCCCATGCCAATGATAGCCAAGGGTTCGTGGTGCATCGCTTCCAGTTGGGTAACTTTATCCTGGGCTTTTTTCAAAGCAATATAAAGTTTTTTTAGGGTTTCGGTCTCGGCAGACATAAATAATACGTTTTTTGATTGCAGTGAATTGACGAAATAGGTGGATGGTTAGGTTCTAACATTGGGTAGTGATGCAATGTGGGTGAGATGTTTACCCTCACCCCCGGCCCCTCTCCCTCTGGGAGAGGGGCCGGGGGTGAGGGCAACTCTATTAATATCACCCAGATTGCATCACTACCCATTTAAAGTTGTCAAATCTGCCTGATAAGATAACACCGTTTAATAAACTTTTCTATCATTCAGCCCCTAATTGTATTCCAAGACACAAGCATCCTCATCGGTTTGCCTCTCTTCAGAACTTTCCCAGTCCACTTTATGACTCTGCAATAGGCAATTTTTGACACACTTCATCAACATTACCATCGAGTTTTCTGTACCAGTTTCGGAAAGAGGCGAGTCAGGAGTTGAGGGTTGGTGGAACCCCTGACTAGACATTCGACATGAGAAATTATGCAAGAGGGTAAGCAAGTCCGCAGTCAGTTCGGCCTCAGAATCGAAGACCGTTTGGTTGAGAACGATGATCCGGCCACCGTTTTGTTCAATCAACCATTCGAGGATGTCAAAATTAAATTGTGCTAAACAAGAACGGTGAACCACGACCACTTCTAATTTATCCCCCGCCAACACTTTTTCTAATAGGGAATGTAATCCCCTGCGTTTACCATTGAGTGTACTACCCACATCTTTGATAACCTCATAGGTGGGGTAACGGGTTCGCAGACATTCAACTTGCCGTTCCAATTCTTCTCGTTGTTTGGAACTACTGACGCGACAATAACAAATGCCCGTGTAATTGGCCGGTTTACCAAGCAACTTTGAAATGTTATAGCGTCTTTGACCCGTTTCAGTTACAATGTGGTCGATTTTTCCCCGTTTGGCCCAACTCCTAAGAGTATTGGGATGAACGTTAAGCAGTTCACTGGCTTTTCGACTGGGTAAATATTTCATAGATGTTGAAATGATTGAGATATACTTTTAGGAACCGTCTAGTGAAGAGACTTAATTTCTCAACACCATCTGAAATCCCCGTTTTTTTCACACCCATAATTTATGAATTTTACTGTCTTGTTGCGCAGACAGTGTGAAAACGAGTATAATATAAGGATAGTTGTTTGCAAAGTCGAGGGGCGCCGATTACCCATTTTTATGGGCAAATTACTCATTATTTTTTCTATGGAAATGGTACTTGGAGAATGACAAGTGGGTTATTACTTCCCCAAATTTGTCAGCCCTTTCCATTTTTCCAATTATTAGGACTTATTATTTTTTTATGAATACAGAATTTCCACGTATCAAACGTCTTCCCCCCTACGTTTTTAATATTGTAGGTGAACTCAAAATGCAAGCCCGTGCGAATGGGGAAGACATCATTGATTTTGGCATGGGCAACCCTGATCAACCGACACCAAAACACATCGTCGATAAACTTGTGGAAGTCGCGCAACGGGAGAATACCCATCGCTACTCAGCTTCCAAAGGTATCCCGCGGTTGCGGCGTGCTATCGCCAACTGGTACGCCCGACGCTATCATGTGACCTTGAATCCAGACACGGAAACCATTGTCACCATCGGTTCGAAAGAAGGACTTTCTCATTTGGCCTTGGCGATCACAGGGCCTGGCGACTCGATATTGGTGCCCAATCCTGCTTACCCGATTCACCCGTATGGTTTTGTGATAGCAGGTGCCGATATTCGTCATGTGCCACTGATTCCAGGTGTTGACTTCTTTGCGGAATTGGTCAAAGCGATTAACGATTCTTGGCCACGTCCCAAAATGCTGGTTCTCAATTTTCCTGGGAATCCCACCACGCAATGTGTCGAACTGGATTTCTTTGAAAAGATCGTCGAAATTGCCAGAGAAAACGAAATTTGGATACTCCATGACTTAGCTTACGCGGACCTGGTCTTTGATGGCTACGTAGCCCCTTCCATTCTGCAAGTGCCAGGTGCCAAAGACGTTGCAGTGGAAGCGTTCACTTTGTCAAAGAGTTACAACATGCCAGGTTGGCGGGTTGGTTTTATGTGTGGCAATCCCATCCTGATTGGCGCCTTGGCCCGCATCAAGTCTTACCTCGACTATGGGACCTTCACCCCCATTCAAGTGGCTGCTATCGCGGCGTTGGAAGACAATCAAGATTGCGTGACCGAAATTCGCGACATGTATCAAGAACGGCGCGATGTGTTATGTGACGGTCTCAATGCGTTAGGTTGGAAGGTCGAAAGACCCAAAGCGACTATGTTTGTCTGGGCCCCTATTCCAGAACGATACAAGGCGATGGGGTCTTTGGAATTTTCCAAGAAGTTATTAAAAGAAGCGAAGGTAGCAGTCTCCCCTGGCATTGGCTTTGGTAGTTATGGTGATGACCATGTACGGTTTGCCTTGATTGAAAATCCGCATCGTACTCGGCAGGCGTTACGAGGGATAAAGGAGATGTTTAGGAAAGATAAACAGTAATGGGGGAGAAACCGAGTTCTTTAAAAAACTCGGTTTCTTTCTTAACTTAAACACCGTTATTGAACCATGCCTAAGACTCCAAATCCATCTTCACAAGACCTTAAACAACTGGCCAAAAAACGCTTGCATGAAGCAGAAGTACTGCTTGCGAATGGTAAATATGAGGACACCGTTTATTTATGCGGGTATGCTATAGAATTGGCATTGAAGGCGCGAATCTGTAAAACTTTAAAGTGGGTCATGTTTCCAGAGTCAGAGGTTCAAAATCCTCAAACCTTTAAAACTCATCACCTACTTACCTTGCTATACTTATCAGGGATACAAGCCAAGGTGTTGAACAAATACAAAATCGAATGGGCAACCATTGAAAACTGGAGTCCAGAAATGCGTTATGTTGCTACGCCTATCACCTCATCTGAAGCCCAAAAGATACTCAATTCGGTGAAAACACTACTGAAGATATTATGAACAATCAATTTTTTGAAAAATTTGTTACCATCGAACGCAACATTGCCAAAGAAAAGGGGACCACCAAACTCTTTGCACTTCTTCAATTGGAAGAGGCAGGGGCAAGTTGGGATGTGGTGATTTCCTCTGAAGGGCTACCAGACGATGGAAAGAATTGGAAAAATCTGAGATTTGTGATAAACAAAATTAACCAGGTCTTGGATAAACAGGAAACCATTCGAATTCCTAGAGTGGTTCTCCTTGACCCCAGCCAACCCTTCTTCAAAGAACTCGAACGTTTTCTATCGCAAAATGGTAACCCCAAAGAATTTGGTCACTGCGAAATCGATGGCATGAAAATTAAACATGCCCATATTATCGTCTCCCCTGTGGACGATTCTAAAACGTTTGTCACTAAAGCGGCCGTTGACGAGTTGCAACAACGGTTGCTGGTCATTGAACAAGCAGTGAAACAGATGATGTCACCACCACAGTTTCAGCACCTGATGGAAAAATCCCGTCTTCAGAACTCGTTACCTCGTTACCACTTATGGATTTCCAAAACAAATTTCACAGGCCAACAGATTTGAACATGTTTGACAACTTTTCCAAAGTTGTTAAATCTTAATCGTTCAAAAAACGGTAGTGATGCAATGTGGGTGAAATGTCTGAACTATGATTAGAATGATTTTCAGATGGACTATGATTCGTCAAGCCTCCTTTCATAGCCTTCATTTAATCATCTAAATCACAGTTCAAGACCTAAGAGAAACCGCACGATATTTCACCCAGATTGCATCACTACCCAAAAAACATTCATCACCCACATCACAAATAATTAAGGAGAACCTATGTTAGACCCCATCAAAGTTGGAATCCTTGGACTTGGCACTGTCGGAGGAGGCACAGCCCATATCCTCCAAAACAATGCCCAAGAAATTGCCAGACGCGCTGGACGTGGAATTGTCATCACTCATGCCAGTGCCAAAGACATTAACAAAACGCATCCCTACAGCACCGAGAACATGGTGTTGACGGAGTTAAATGACGTGGTGAATAATCCCGACGTGCAAATCGTTGTGGAACTCTTGGGAGGCACCACGATAGCACGCGACCTAACCCTCCAAGCCATTGCCAATGGCAAACATATTGTCACTGCCAACAAAGCGTTGATTGCCAAACACGGTAATGAAATCTTTGCGGCAGCCCAACAAAAAGGTGTGACAGTAGCGTTTGAAGCCAGTGTCGGGGGAGGAATTCCCATTATTAAAGCCATTCGTGAAGGACTGGCCGCTAACAAAATCAAATGGGTGGCTGGTATTATCAATGGCACCAGCAATTTTATTCTCACCGAAATGCGTGAGAAGGGTCGTGAATTTAACGACGTGTTGGCCGAAGCGCAACGACTGGGTTATGCGGAACGGGATCCGACCTTTGACATCGAAGGGATTGACGCGGCGCATAAACTCACCATTTTAGCTTCCATCAGTTTTGGAATCCCGTTACAATTTGAAAAAATCTATACCGAAGGCATTAGCAAATTGACTTCCGAAGACATTCGGTATGCTGAAGAACTGGGGTATCGCATCAAAAGTTTGGGAATTGCCAAACGGACTGACAAAGGTATCGAGTTACGAGTACATCCCACCTTCGTTCCCAAGAAACATCTGCTGGCCAATGTGGAAGGGGTGATGAACGCCGTTCTGGTTCAATCCGATATGTTGGGACAATCGCTTTACTACGGTGCTGGGGCTGGGTCCCTTCCAACAGGTTCTGCTATCGTGGCAGACTTAGTAGATGTGGTTCGCACGTTGACCACCGATCCTGGCAATCGCGTCCCCCATCTAGCGTTTCAGGCCGATGCACTTTCCAATGTGCCCATCTTGTCCATTGACGAGATCGAAAGTGCCTATTACCTACGCATGACAGCGGTGGACAAAGTGGGTGTGTTGGCCCAGGTGGCTACTCTTCTCAGTCAAAATGGCATTAGTATTGAAGCGATTCGGCAACAAGAACCGACGGGAGAAGGGAACACAGTTTCGATTGTGTTACGCACCCATCGAGTGCCTGAAAAACAGATGAATCGTGCGATTCAGGCGATTGAACAGTTGGATGGTATCACTGGCCAAGTGATACGGATTCGGCTGGAGACGTTGGGAAGAGGGTAGCAGTTCAACCCTCTCAGTGGTTCAACCAACTAACCAGGAGTCAATCCACCAACCAGGCGTCCAAAGCGTAATTTTGTCACGTACAAAGCTACGCTTTGGGGTAGTGAGGCAATATGGGTTCTCTGTCTGAACTCTGATTAGAATGATTTTCAGATGGACTATGATTAGTTAAGCCTCCTTTCATAGCCCTCATTTAATCATCTCAATCAAAGTTCAAGACGAAGAGAAACTGCACGATATTTCACCCAAATTGCATCACTACCCGCTTTGGACTCCTGAAAGGGAAAAAATAGGTCTTTATGTCTTCACAAATTCACTCTTATCTCCAAGCCATTGCCATCCATTTACAAGCCGGCAACGCCACGGAACACACGCATCGCCCGGCATTGCAAATTCTGTTGAATGCGTTATTGCCCAACTATCGTATCACCAATGAACCACGTCGCATCGCGTGCGGATCCCCAGATTTTGAAATTGCCAAGGGAGAAGAACCGATTGGATATATCGAAGCCAAAGACATTGGGGTGGATTTAGATAAAGTTCAGAAATCGGAACAACTGAAACGGTATTTAGACTCTTTAAATAATTTGTTGTTGACCGATTATTTAGAATTTCGCTGGTTTGTTGATGGTGAATATCGACCTGAGATGACAGTGAGATTGGCCGAAGTGAATAAAACCGGCCAATTAAAATCTCATCCTGAAGCCTTTTCTCGTTTCGAAACGTTGCTAGAAACTTTGGTGACGACTCCAGTGATGACGTTGCGGAGTCCCGAAGAATTGGCTAAAAAAATGGCGCACCTGGCCCGGTTGATGAGGGACGTTATGTTGAAAGCTTTTCAACAAGAGGAGAAAACTGGCCAGTTGCACGGGCAATACGAGAGTTTTTGTCAAGTCTTGATTGATACGTTGACTCCCGAACAATTCACCGATATGTTGGCGCAAACGATTTGTTATGGGTTGTTTGCGGCCAAATGTAGCATGATTCCCTCACCCCCGGCCCCTCTCCCAGGGGGAGAGGGGCGAAACTCGTTTGATTCCCCGCGCCCGGAGGGAGAGGGGTTAGGGGTGAGGGGATTTTCACGCCAGACCGCCAGTTATTTCGTGCCCAAAACCAATCCCTTTTTAAGAAATCTATTCAATCAAATTGCTGGAATTGAATTAGATGACCGTTTAGTCTGGATGGTGGACCATCTAATTGCGGTGTTGAATCGGGCCAATATGGTGGCGATTTTAGAAAATTTCGAAAAACGGACTGGTCAAGAAGACCCGGTGGTGCATTTTTATGAGACCTTTTTGGCGCATTATGATGCTAAGTTGAGAGAAGTGCGAGGAGTGTATTATACACCAGAACCAGTGGTATCTTATATTGTGCGTTCGGTGGATTGGGTGTTGAAAGAGAAGTTTGGGTTAAAGCAAGGGTTGGCGGATAACTCTACCCTCACCCCCGGCCCCTCGGAGAGGGGGAGAGGGGAGAGTCTGATTCACAAAGTCCAAATTCTTGACCCCGCCACGGGCACTGGCACCTTTTTATATGCCGTGGTGGCAAAGATTTATGAACGGTTTCGCAAAAATCAGGGGATGTGGTCGGATTATGTCACCAAACACTTGCTACCACGAGTGCATGGTTTTGAATTGTTGATGGCACCTTATACAGTGGCGCACTTGAAATTAAGTTTGCAATTGCAAGCCACGGGGTATGATTTTAGCAGTGAGAAACGGTTGCGGGTGTTTTTGACCAATACGTTAGAGGAACCTCGTTATAGCGAAGAAACTCTTTTGGCACGGTGGCTGTCGAAGGAAGCAAATGAAGCTAATTCGGTGAAATCCGAATCGCCGGTGATGGTGATTTTGGGGAATCCTCCGTATTCGGGACATTCCGCTAATACGGGGAACTGGATTAATGAGTTACTGCGTGGTATTGGGGATGAAGCCAATTACTTTATGGTGGATGGTGAACCACTGAAAGAACGCAATCCGAAATGGTTGAATGATGATTATGTAAAGTTTATTCGGTTTGCCCAATGGCGAATTAAACAGACGGGTTATGGCGTGTTGGCGTTTGTCACCAATCATGGTTATTTGGATAATCCGACGTTTCGTGGGATGCGTCAGGCGTTGCTACAAGAGTTTGATGAGATTTACGTCTTGGATTTGCACGGCAACAGTAAGAAAAAGGAGAAGTCGCCCGATGGCAGTGTGGACCAAAATGTGTTTGATATTCAACAAGGGGTGGCAATTGGGATTTTTATTAAACATCAGCCCTCACCCCCGGCCCCTCTCCCAGAGGGAGAGGGGAGTAGGGGTCAATCTTCACTCCCCCCCTCTCCCTCTGGGAGAGGGGCCGGGGGTGAGGGTAAAATCCATCACGCCCATTTGTACGGTACACGGGTTTTTAAATATGAGTATTTGACAGTAAACGACCTCCAAACCACGTCATGGACAACCTTGCAACCTCAATCACCGTTCTATTTATTCGTCCTGCAAAATGTAAATTTATTGGCAGAATATGAAGCAGGTTGGAAAGTGACGGAAATCATGCCAGTTAATTCGGTAGGAATCGTCACAGGACAAGATAAAGAAACTATTGCAGTTGATTATGAAAGTGCTAAAATATTAGCGCAAACACATAATTTGCCCGAAACCGTTATCAAACCGATTTTTTACCGGCCCTTTGAGAAACATTATGTCGTTTATGATGAACAAGTGGTGACTCGTCCAAGACGGGAAGTTATGCAACACCTATTGCAAGGAAAAAATTTAGGGTTGATTACCGTCAGACAAGTGGCGGAGGGGATATTTAGTCACTCTTTAGTTTCAAACCTCATTTCAGATCTCAGAACGACCTTGAGTAATAAAGGCGGAAGTTATATTTTCCCCCTATACCTCTATCCAATCGAGAAAACCGGCCTATTTACCTCCTCAAGGCCAAATACTACCCGCAAACCCAACTTTGCCGAGGACTTCATCAAGGACCTAGAAACTCGCCTTGACTTACAATTGATTCCCGAAGGTCAAGGTGACTTTGAGAAGACGATTAGCGCGTTAGATGTGTTCAATTACCTGTATGCGATTTTCCATAGCCCGACTTATCGCCAACGCTATGCAGAATTTCTCAAAATGGACTTCCCCCGGTTACCTTTGACCAGTAATAAAGAGTTGTTCAAACAACTCGCGGAGTTGGGTGGACAATTGGTCCAGATTCATTTGATGGAAGCGGAGATTGAAAACGATAGCAGTTTTCCGATTCAAGGCAATAATTTGGTGGAGAAACTGGCTTATAAAGAGGAGAAGGTCTATATTAATAAGACTCAATATTTTGACCACGTTACCCCTGACCTCTGGGAATTTCATATCGGCGGTTATCAAGTTTGTGAGAAGTGGTTAAAGGACCGAAAGGGACGGGTATTGAGTTTTGAGGAGTGTTCACGGTATTTGTATATTCTGGCGGCCATTGAAAAGACGCAGGTGTTGATGAAGAGGATTGAGGAAACGATACCAGAATTTCCGATTTGATTCTGAAAAATCACAGAAGGAAGTGACTCTATTTAAGCCTAACTGAACAGAAGATTGGGTGGAAGGACAGGAAGTCTGCCTCCCTCCCTCCTCCCCAACGGTCAATCAATCGTTATCTCAATCGGTTGCGCATTCACCACTACCGTTCCCTTAAAGTGGTGGTCCACAATAAGTGGGTGCCCACCACTCTGACCCAATTATCTAGCCGACTCCACTAAACGACCCGTTAAATATTTGTGAATGATAGTCGAGATGAATGCCTGGTAAGCCATTCCTTCGTACAGGGCCTGGATTTGGATAGCCCTGAAATTCTGTTGAGATAATTGAATAGGAATGTTTGTCACGGGCAGAAACGTAGCCTTGGCCGCTTGTTGGGCTTGTTTAATCTCCTCTGAGAGGTTCACCACGGGCTGCCATTCACCGGCTTCCACGGATTCAGATAATTCTTGTTCTTTTAAATCTAATTGGTTCATTCGTCGTTCTCCCGATTCAAGTAAAGTTTGGTGTATTTTCTGCTGGAAAAAATAGTTTTCAAAAAGATTTCTTTTTCACGGTCCACAAAGGGCACGATATAAGCATATTCGTTAATGGCAACCACATAAAGTCGTTGTTTTTGATACCTGGTTTGGTTAGGATGTTCAAGAACATCCAGTAAACCACCGTTTTCTATGTGAAAGACAATTTCCTCAAAGGATATGCCTCGTTCTTGTTGCAATTGCCGATTTTTTCTGGATTCCAGTTAAATGTTTTCATCTCCGTTTCATCTTCTCCTATGGATGGTTTCACACGGCTTTATGGTTGTCAAGAGTCACCGTTTAACAGGATAACTACGAATGGTCAAAAAGGACAGGATTAGCCTCGATTTTTACAATTTAAACCACCCTCAAAGTTTAATCAAAAGTCAACGCAGTTTCACGAATGACGATGTGGCAAATGCTAACGAATTTCTTCCCAGGTCATGTTTAAATCTGCTTTTAGAGAGGGTTAAGAGAAGTTTAAGGTTAGCGAGCGTAGAGCGTAGGGTGCGTTAGGCACGTCTTGTTGTGCCGTAACGCACCTTTGTTGGAATTCATCATTACTTTTCTCTTGGTGTTTTTTGGAAAAATGGGAGGGAAAATGGTGCGTTACGCTGTCGCTAACGCACCCTACGCTCTACTACGCTCGCTTACCAAATCGTTTTCACTTCCCCACATTGTCTTAGCTTCTCATCCGCAGTTATCAACTGAGCATGATGGAATACCGTCGTTGCCGCAATAATTCGATCCGCTGGATCCGCTGGAACCAGCGGTAGAGAAACTGATAAGGAGGTAATTTCTGGCGTAATGGGTAACACCTGTATAGAACATGCTGCCAAAATTAATTTCAGAAACGATAAGGTATCCGTCCCAGGGTCTAACCGCTTTTTGTCAATCAGCATGGCAATTTCCCATAATGACATATCACTGCAAAATAATTGATTTTGTGGTTCAGCATCCATTATGGCCTGTTTAGCAGTTGGAGTCAATCGGTGTGGAGCTAAGGCGTCAAATATCAGTACGCAAGTATCAAGAATCTTCATATTTGCACTTCCCAGGCTTCTGCCAGAGAAGAAATTACATCTCCAATTTGACATTGTTGTTGTAATTTCTGGAGTTGGGCACGGGCTATCTGTTGGTGGTCCACTTGTGGTAGAAGCCGCGCCACGATTTTATCCTGGGCCATTAACAACAGTTCTTGGCCTGCCAGCACTTGTTCTAAATAGACGGGTAAGTGTTGACTAAATTCTGTTAAAGTAATTTGCATCATGGTACCTCGTTAGGGAGTGTCTGAAAAAGGTTTGAATCTTCCAAGACGGGTGAGAGTGACGGAAGGTTTGGCAAGTGTCAAGGCACGTTCGCCAACAGGGGTGTCACCCAAGTGTGGTAAGCATCTCGACGATTGAGTGTAGCCACCAGGGGACCTATGTCAATGATTACAGAATCGGCGGAGCCTTCTAAACTGCCAATATATTCTTTGGCAACTTCCAAAAAAGCGGGCGGTGGGGTTGGCAACTCTGCCAGTTCTCGGTGGAATTGGAGGCGTCTCAAGACCGCTATCATATCGTCAATCTCGGTGAAATCTGGCAAGTTTAACAGCGCAGTTACCGCGGTTTGTTTTAAAGTGTCCATGACCTTTTCCTTGACACAGTTAAGATGATTCTAAGTTTAGCAGATGCCATGATTCCAGTCAAGTTCAAGCGCAAAAAAAACCTTAATAGTTTAAACCACCGTCAAGGTTTAATCAACAGTCAACGCCCATCCCTCCTCCTCCCCAACCATCAATCAATCGTTCAATCAATCGTTATCTCAATCGGTTGCGCATTCACTACCAGCGTTCCATCGGGGAGACGATAGCCAAAATGGACTTTGAGATGACCAGGGGCTATGAATTTTTTTGGTACATGGTGAACGGTAGTGGATGTGAGGTAAGACGGTGTTTAGTTGCCACCGAACTCTAACTCTTCAAAGTGGTGGGCAACGATAAACTTAAACTTGTTGCCCACCCTACCTGGCTACCGCCAAGTTGCTGGCAGGGACAGGTTAATTCACCTTAACAGGGCTAAATATATTATAGACTGAGAAAGACGATAAAGACGATAAAGACGATAAAGATTAACAGCCAGACACCGAGAAATACGATAACGACGATAACGGCGATAACGATTAACAGCGAGACAATGATTTCAATGATTTCAAAGTGTTCAGCAGGTGAGATAGTTTCCGTGACTGGTTTGGGTTTATCACTTTTCGGGGTTGACTCAACAGGTTGCAATTCTGTAGGAGGTGAGGTAGTTTCCGTGACTGGTTTGGGTTTCTCACTTTTGGGGGTTGACTCAACAGCTTGCAATTCTTTAGGAGGTGAGGTAGCTTCCGTGACTGGTTTTGGTTCCTCACTGGTTGGCTTAACTGTTTCAGAAACAGTTTCTGAGATATCGACAAATTTTTTGCGAACGTATCCCAACTTACCATTGTCAATTTGAACTTTAAGCCATTCTCCTTCCTCTCCTCTGTTATCTAAAATGCGAATCATCGCATTTTTACGAACTTTGTCAATCACCTTGGTATTGGTACCCATCCCTGCACGAACATTCAAGGTCGCGTCTTCGGTTTCCACGGTACCACATCGGGCCTCTCTTCCAGGCCCAGGTCCTAGAATGAATTCACCGGGAGCATAAGCATAGCCAGTTTTGCCATCGTCGAGGGTGACTTTGTACCAATCGGTTTGCGTCGTGTCTGTACATGTCAAAGCCGAACCTTTAATGGCAGTAGCAACCACTCTGGTATCTTGACTCAGACCCGCATGAACCTCCAACGAACTCTTTTCCGTGTTGACAATCCCACACCAGGCGTTTGCCGCTACGGGCATTGTAGGAAGTAAGGTAGTTTTCGTGACTGGTTTGGGTTTATCACTGATTGGCTTAACTGTGTCAGAAATTGGTGAAATGGTTTGAACAGTTGATTTAGTTTGTTTATGTGAAGTTTCAGTAATGGGCGATTCTTCAAATTCTTCTTCAGATACTTCTTTATTAGCAGGAGAATTTTGACCTTCTGTAGTCAGTTCCGCAATTCGTTGTTTATAGTAGGACGACAACAAACAATCTACATCCATCGCCGAACAATTATTTCGTTGCGCCAACCACTCACGTTGTTCTTCTTTCAACTGGTTAGTTTCGGCTTTAAGTAACCCCTTTAGACGTTGCGAATAGAGTTTTCCAAGTGAACTATCCATCTGACTAAGTGAACGATTGGCACAAATCGCTTTTTCAATGGCGGTGCTGGCCTTCGCGCAGTTAAAACCAGATGCTAACAAGGTTGTGCTACTCCACAGCATGATAAGGGTAAGTATGAATTTTGATATAATTTGATTTCGATATTGCATAATGTCTTTTTTTTATACGGATTGTTCAAATTTTCAACGGGGTGTGGTGAAGATGACATTAGTCTACGTAGTAGATGTAGAGTGGGCAAGATTAAACCTTCTAAATGATTCTGTCGATCTTACTAATCCGTTGAATCCTATTTTGTTTTTATTATAGCAGACGCGGTAGCCCGGGTCAAGTCGTGAACATCAAAGATGATATAAATCTAAAAAATAATTGTCAGAGAGTTTTGGCTTTGGTTCAAAGAGACGCTTTGGATTTCCAATACCTTTAGCCAGGGTTAAGTTGTAACTGTTAGAGATTTTAGAGAAGCTAAAGTTAGATTCCCAAACTATAGAATGACATAACCTTTATCATTAAACTCATGGAGAAGAATTCGCCCACGTTCAAGGGCTTCTTGCGCCGCTTTATTCGGTCTGCCATACTTAACTTATCTTCTAAATTTTTCGGCATCCTCACCAGTCAGATGAACACCGCCGAAGGTGGACGTTTTAATTGCCATAGGGGTCTCCTGTTAATAGTTCAAAGGGCGAGTGGGAAAGAAACTCAGTTTCTTAAAGAAACTGAGTTTCTCAGCACCTCAAGACGACTAGCGATGTCGTGCCAATTCGGCCTCCAATTGCCGAAGCTTGGCTTCGGCGGCCAATCTAGCTTCTCGTTCCTGTTGCGCAGATTGTTCCGCAACTTGCGCAGATTGTTCCGCAACTCGTCGTGCTTCCCGTTCTTGTCGCGCCAAAGCCTCGGCAACTTGTCGGGCTTCTCGTTCCTGTTGCATTTGAGTTTCAGCAACGTCGAGAAGTCGTTCCAACCATTGTTGTGCCTGCCTGGCAGCTTGCAACGCGGGCAACATGAAGGCGCGATACACTCCATCTTCACTCATTTCTTCGGGTGACGGCTGTCGTTGCAAATCCGAAATTCGGAACTGAAAGCCAGGTAACACCGCGGAACAGATAATGTCCGACTGAACGGGAGGAATGGGTGCATAGACGCCAAACTTGGTTAAACGATAAAACTCTTGCTGTTTGCCGTGGGCATACAAGATGTAATATTCGGGTACTCCAACTTGCGCATATTCTTTGAACTTGACTTTGGTGTCGCGTTCCATTTCCTGCTTGGTGGAATCGGATAAAGCTTCTACGCAAAGGTCACAAATGCCACGGAAGGAATTATCAGTATCATTCCAAGGTACTGGATTGTTTTTCAGGATCACTCCCAAGTCGGGTTTGCGAATCGTCGTTTTGTGTGGCAACGTTAGCCGAAACCCGGTTTCCAGGGCCACTAAGTGGCCGACTTGAGTTACGCGCAGGTAATTTCGGAGTAGTTCAAAAAACCACTCGTAACTAAATAGTGTCAGTTTATCAGACACGCCTTTCATGGTGATAGAGAAAGACATCTTCTCTAGTGTCCAAAACCTTTTGGAACGTTTTGTCACTAGAGATTAGGTATTCCCCCCACCCCAAACCGTGCGGGAC
>JAABRD010000059.1 GCA_011391085.1 Thiotrichaceae bacterium
GGCCCCTCTCCCTCTGGGAGAGGGGCCGGGGGTGAGGGTAAACATATCACCCACATTGCATCACTACCCAGAGTCCATCTGAAAATCATTCTAATCAGAGTTCAGACAGTGAACCCACATTGCCTCACTACCGAAATATTGAAACCTAGTTTCTACTGATACTTTCACAATATGGCATTTCATTAGAACTGGCTTGATTGATGCCGTTTATCAGAACATCAATACTATCAGCGGAAGTGACCACCATTCCATCTGGTAAGCGGTATCCAAAATGGATTTGCAAGAAACCAGGGAACGCCAATTGACCTTGATAAATGTCGAGAGTGTGTTCTGGTTGCAACATGACATTGGTTTGGAAGGGGATTAACTTGTCAGGTTGCTTGTCCCAAAAAGTAATGTTGCGGTTGCTATTCAACGCATAGAAAATCTCCTCCCGACTTTCAGGTGAGGTTTTGGAAATGGCATACGCTATCAAGTCGACGGACTTTCCAACGTCTTCCGCGACTACCGTGAGGTCCCCACGCACCGCCACCTGGTCACAGGAACATACCTTCAACCGTTGTTCAAAGACACCCTCATTGACAGAAACGCCGCCGGCAAATTGGGTGCGATGTGGATGGGAAGAGGTATGAATATCACCTTGTGGAGAGATGGCAATAGCCTCATCTTTAGGAAGTTCAGCACTTCCATACGCTTGAAAATTATCGAAAACCAGTTTAGTGACCTGATGGCTAAACTGGTAAGTGGCAAAATACACTCCTACCGCTTGCACATCGGTGAAGGTGTGTTCCACAAACGTGGCCGTGCTGGGGCTAAATTCCATCTGATTGAGGGCCTGTAGAAGTTTATCACTCTGGTCATGGTGAAGTTGTTCTTCTTGCGGGGAAGCTTTCTGAGGATCATATTCCATCTGTTGAATCGCTTCGGCCAACGTTTGAATTTGTTCTTCGGCCACAGGTTGGTATGGGGCCCACCGACTTTGGGTAGGATGAAGTTGGACAATCGCCCCAAATTTACCGCCAAAGTCTTCCACTTCTACCCCCTCTACGCCAGTCCAATGAACTTCGCCAGTGGCAGTTGTAATCACTTGAGTGGTTCCTTCACTGATCCAGAGTTGGTCACCATCCTGTACCAAAAAACGGACTTCTTCAACATTCTTTCGGAAGCGGGTTATGTCAACCGACAGTTGGCTGTCCTGATCAAAAGTAATCTGGTCGGCCTTGGCACTGCGATTGAGGAAATCAGCCTTTTTCCAAAGATAAGCAGCGGTAAAATTGACTTGAGTGTTGGGATTTTTTTGAAACAATTGGGATAACGGACAGCATTTGCCACCTTCATTGATGACCATCACCGTCATATCTGCCCACGCTTTGCTGTCATAACTGCCTGCACGAATGGTCTGATGAGGGTATCGTGAGGAATAGGAACAGGGTCTAGCGCCTTCTGTAGGTTGTACGGAAGCTTGTTGAAAGTGAGTAAACGCCGGTACCCGGGCCCCTGTTTGCCGATCTTTTTCCGTCAAATTTGAAACATTGACAAAGCGGGCAACGACTCCGCCATAAAAGCGGGCACTAGGACGGTCAATGCGATATTGGTGGTCAGGATCATTTGGTTTTCCTGCGTCCCTGGGTAACGGATTTAAGGGGGTGTGGGCACTCAATTCGTACCAAACCAACGCATCGTTATAGATTCCATCCTGGTTAACATCTTGATATTGAACGGAATGAGGTTTAGAGGAACGATACTGATAGTTGACAGTCTGTTCCTTGGAGGGAAAATAGGCATCCCACCATTGCACCAGTTTAACTGATTCCGCATAAATGGGGAGAGGAGTCAGTTCCAGAAGACTGGCGGCCATCAGACCGGCGGCATATTTCCACCTAAACCCAGGGCCTGGGCCGTAGAACAGGGTTCGTTGCTTGTTAAACAGACGAGTTTGTGCTAACATAATTAATGTACGTCTCTTCAAATTAAGAGTTAATGACGATATGACAACATTATTTTGGTAGAGAGTAATGGAATTGGTTAACGCAAATTAGCCAATTCCCTCTTCATTCAGGACTCCCCTTTAAGATAAGGCCGAGTCTTGTTAAATTAAGGCAAAAAACGTTTGACAACCGGTTAACTTTGGTTTATCAAACAACAGAATAAATAAACTTACTAAAACCGTTGTTTAACTCTAAAATATCTATATATCACGCTTTAGCGTAATTAAATAGACTTTTAAACCATTATTAAACAGTTAATAAACATAGGCATATTTTATACCAATTTTTATAAATCATTTATATATAATAATTTAGTGATTAATATGCCTCCATAAACCCCAATAGGGGTTGAGAAAAGTGTTGATTTTCAGCACCACCTGTTGATTTTCAACAGTCCGTCATTAGAGAATAAAGCATGAGTGAATATGGAAAAATGAAAAATTTGAGCAAATAGGAGAATGATGGCACCAAAATGACAAAACAGTGAACATACAGCGGGGTGTTTTGTCCCTGATGCTTTTGCAGTGTTATACACAATTCTAAGAAGAGAGTGAATCATTATTGTTCACTATCCACTATCCACTATCCACTTCCGCTGTAATTAAAGGTATCTTGCATTTTTTATAAAATTGTGTATAATATTATTTTGTCTGAAGACAATGAATTTTTTAAAGAGTCTTATCAATGTTTTTAAATAGAGTTAATAGAGTGTATGGCTAAAGAAGATAGTATTGAGATGGACGGTATAGTTGTTGAGACATTACCAAATACGATGTTTCGCGTGAAATTGGATAATGGTCATATTGTCACCGCCCATATTTCAGGACGGATGCGTAAGCATTATATTCGGATTTTGACGGGTGATAAGGTGACAGTGCAAATGACACCTTATGATTTGACAAAAGGGCGGATTACTTATCGGTCGCGATGAGGGGTGGAATGGAGAGAAACTAGGTTTCGAAACGTAAACTTAGTTTTGAGAGTTTTGCTAAGATCATGGTCAACCACGTTTGGAAATAGTGATGCAATCTGGATGAGACGTGAGGAGTGGTAGTCCTTTGAGGACTGTCAGTGCCTTTACAAAGTTAAAGTCCAGATTGCATCACTACCCGTTTGGAAAGCGTCTCTCATTCCATAGTGTTCAAATATAGTAATGTTCATTCAAACCTGTACGATTCCCGCTGGAGCACAATAAGAATTATTGCGCTTAACGCCGTAGCACCGATGAAGCCTTTTTTGGTAGTGATGCAATCTGGGTGATATTCATGTTATCCTCACTCACATTGCATCACTACCGTTTCTATTACTTGACTAAAACTTCACCACCAACACCGCACATTCAGACAAATGAATTACCCGTTCGGCAATGCTTCCCATTAACCATTTGTCCAACCCCGTGCGTCCATGTGTCCCCATGACAATCAAATCGATTCCTTTAGCCGTGGCCGTAGCCGCTATCGCCGCCGCGGGATTATCGCCACGAATCACTTGCCCTTCTGCCGCAATCCCGTCGCGCTGAAGTAATCGCACGGTTTGATTGACCAGATCTGCCATCTCCGCAGATTGTTTCGGCTGATCTTCTGTCACCACGGTCACGACCGTCAAGGAGGCTTGCCAACATTTCATTAAGTGACCAGCGGCGGCAGCGGCGGCGTCACCATAGCGGGAACCATCAATGGCCACTAACAACCGTTTACCAATCGCAGGGGCAGCTTTGGGTACGATTAACAAACTGGTGTGGGCTTGACCTAACATTTTGGTGGTGGTGCTTCCTAGCAACCATTGTGTCAACCCACTGCGCCCACGGCGTCCCATCACAATCAAATCAATTCGATGATTTTCCATCTCCGTCAAAATCTCCTCATGGACGGCTACCCCATAGCGTAACACACTGTCACAAGAGACGCCGACTTGACTGGCAGAGGTTTTGAGATGTTGTAAGTTGGCCAACGCTTGTTGACGTTCCTTTTCTAACACGGGCATGGCCAAGGCTTCATTACCGTTTCCGACGACGGACAAAGCATATACATGACTTTTGCAAACGTGTGCAAAGTTAATCCCTTCACGGGCCGCCCCACTACTAAATTCAGAACCATCCGTGACCAGCAAGAGACGTTCAAAGCGACCGAAGGGTGACAAGGGCGTTAACGCCGTTTCCATTCTCATTACGCCTGCCGTGGTGGTCGTCACCAATGCGAGTTCCCGGAGATGTTCACGGTAGCCGCTCCATAGTCCATGCAAGACAATCGTGGCCCCCACCCCCAAGGCTAGGATTAGTATCACAAAACTGGCATCCTTCAACCAGGTAGCAGTGTTTGGATCTAACGTGAACAACATGTTGAGTTCCGCAAGATACACCGGAATCACTATCCCACGACTGAATAAGACCAATATCATCAATACGCCCATCACCACTTTGACCAGATACGGTTTGACATACGTGGTACCAATGGCGCCTAGTTGAATCCCAAACAGGGAACCAGCTAAAATAATCATGGCCAACCGAATGTCCACAAAGCCACCCCAGGCGTACTTAATCGTCCCTCCTAAGCCCATGACAAACGCAATAACCAGTTCTGTTGCGGACGCCATTAAACTAGGAACACCCAACAGGTAAATCATGGCGGGCACACCAATAAAACCGCCTACCGCAATGGTGGCTGCTAACATGCCCGTGGCAAACCCCAACGGGATGGTGAACAACACCGAAATTTCCGCGCCGATGGCTTTAAAATACATCATGGTGCCAGGAATCCGAATGGACTGAATCCAGCGTGCCACAGGACCTACCTCCTCCTTATCCGCATTGCCAGAGTAATACATTTTCCAAGCATCGCGTAGCACATACGAACCGACAATAGCGAGAACGACGACAAATACGGTTGACACATACAGGTTCGACCCGGCTTTTCCAAATGTTTCAGTGATGTGTTCCTGAATCTGCGCCCCTATCAATACGCCAACTTCGGCGGAGACGCCCATGACGAGGCCCAGTTTGACATCCACTTGCCCATATTTCGCCCGTTTGACGGCCCCAACCAAGGCTTTGGGGAATTTGTGGCAAATGTTACTGGCAACTGCCATAATCGCCGGTACCCCCATGTTCATCATCGCCGGGGTCAACACAAAGGCGCCGCCAGAACCGATAAATCCGCTGACCAGACCGCCGACAAAGCCAACGATAAACAGGAAGAGGATGTTAGTGAGTCCTAAATCAATAAAGTTAAGTTCCATGACCGTGAGTTCCTCAAACCGTTAAGAGTTATCTGATTTCGCCTTGACACCCAAGAGGTCCCAGAAATGGCCCGTAAATTTGCCATGCACCAGGGAGAAGGTGAAGGCAATCGCAATGGGCACTAAGAAATACCAGCCACCGCGTTTGGACCATTCCAAAATGAGGTCTTCAAACCAGTATAGTAGAAAATAGAGCATACCGCTAGTGAGACCGAACAAGAGGGTATAACTGACAATTTGGGTATGAGTGACAGATTTTGACATAATGATTCTCCTCAATACGGTTAAATGGAAGTCGTGCTGGACGTCATGACGACCAACGGACACGGTAAATTACGCCAAGGCGAGGTCAAGGTAGCCAGATTTTCCGACATCTCTTCCAACACCACAAACGCGACCGCAGGAGTGCGACGCACGTAATCTAATACGGCCGAATCCAGGTCGCCCTGAATCGCCAAAGTTTGCCAACGAATGGCGCTGTCATGGTAAGTTTGCAACAGCGACTGCAAATGCGTTTCGGCCACCGGCGGGTAAAATATATCCAAGATCGCCGCACCACAGCGGGAACTTAAATTCAACGCACGGTCCAAGGTATTCTGCTGAAAAGTGTCGTCAGGCAAAACCAGTAAGACATGTTGTTCCTCTTTGAGAATCTCTCTGGCAGTCTCAAATTCCCCGGCTTCCGCAAACGTGACTGCGTTAAACCAAGTTTCTAAACGTTGTGAAGTGTTTTTCATGGTAAAGTGTTCCCGATAGTAATAAAATATGTTAGCAGAAGTAATCAAGTTCTATACCAATTGACTATCTATTTGTTTAGATTGAAATTTATTTAAAATTAGGGTTGCCTGTGTCTCTCTATTTTGCAATAGTAAAGACGGATGGGAGGTCCGTTATAAGAGGGACAGGCTGATAGAATCAGGGGGAAGCAGATATGTTGTGGATAAGTAACGGAGTGTTGCATTTTGCAACGTAGCGATTGGGTTTTGGAGTACGGAATTTATTCCGCTTGAAACGGAATTAATTCCGTACTCCAGAAGCAGATATGTTGTGGATAAGTAACGGGGTGTTGCATTTTGCAACGTAGCGATTGGGTTTTGGAGTACGGAATTTATTCCGCTTGAAACGGAATTAATTCCGTACTCCAACGGAATCAATTCCGTATTCCAAAGCCGCTATACCATTACCTCTGCAACACCACCTTAAAATTATATATTCCAATGACTTGGCACCTCAGTATCACCCAAAAAATTCTCTTGAGTTATTTAGCCATCGGCCTATTAATCACCTGCGTTTCCATGGTGACCGTTTGGGAATTGCACAGTTTAGATCAACAAGTAGCTGCCTGGGATAAAGTCAGTCAATTTTTTGATACCATCCTGGAATTACGCCGGTTTGAGAAAAATTATTTTCTCTATAGTGAACCGACGGATTTACACGAGGCGTTTATGTATTTGAAACAAATTCAAGAATTATTGAAACAACGTCCATTTTGGGCAACTACCGAGACTCAATTGCTGTGGCAAATCTTGACAACGTATCAACAACGGTTAGAAAATTATGGCGCCTTTCAACAAACACAACATCATCGCGACACGGTTCAAGAGGAGGAGATTCGAAAATTGGGGAAACAAATTGTTCAGCAATCTGAAACGTTGGTAAATTTGGAAAGAGTCGATTTGCAACACTCTCTCAACAGTTCTAAACGGTGGTTAGTGTTGACCATCTTAGGTCTTTGGTTAAGCGGTGTGGGACTCAGCAGTTGGGTGACGCGCAGTGTCGTGCAACCTCTGCGGCAGTTGCAACAACGTATGGTAGCTATTGCGGGCGGACAGTTAACCACGTTGCCACTGGACAGTCAGGAACGCGAAATTGTTGCTTTAACGGCCGCATTTAACCAAATGTTAGCGCACCTGGAAGCCCGTCAACAACATTTACATCGTACTGATAAATTGGCGGCACTGGGAACGCTATTGGCAGGAGTCGCCCATGAGTTGAACAATCCATTGTCGAATATCTCCTCCTCTTGCCAAATTTTGCAAGAGGAACTGGGACAAGCAGAATTAGAATGGCAAGCCGAACTGTTAGCCCAAATTGAGGAACAAACAGAACGGGCGCGGTTGGTCGTGCGTTCTCTCTTAGAATTTGCCAGAGACCGGGAATTTCACCGCGAAAATTTATCGATGTTACGATTGGTGCAAGACACTTTACGGTTCCTCCGCGGCCAAGTGCCCACCGGCGTTTCTATTCAACTGCACATTCCTGAAACGGTATGTATTTATGCCGATAAACCACGTATGCAACAAGCCCTGCTGAATCTGTTGAAAAATGCTGTCGAAGCGGTCGGTGAACACGGTCAAATTGAGTTAAGTACACTGACGAAAGAGACTCTCACACCTTCTGAGGTGCCCTGTTTTTCCATGACCACTTCTCATTCTTGGGTACAATTGACCATTCAAGATGATGGACCAGGGATAGACCCTGCCGTGTTACCACGAATTTTTGACCCATTTTTCACAACGAAGGCGGTTGGGTGTGGCAGTGGGTTAGGACTGTCTATCGTCCATGAAATTATCACCGCCCATGAGGGCAGTATCCAAGTAGAAAATCTCAAGGGTCACGGCACACGATTTATCGTCAGTTTGCCAGGCGCAGTGAGAATTCAGGAGACTCAGGAGTCCAAAGCGTAGCTTTGTCTGTGGCCTGACAAAGCTACGCTTTGGACTCCTGGTCATCTGGACCTGACAAAGCGACGCTTTGGACTCCTGAGTCTGAAACTTTGAAGCACATAATATGACAACGTCTTACAACAAAATTTTAGTGGTCGATGATGAACGGATTGCGTTACGAAATCTAACGCATGTCCTCCAAAAAGAAGGTTATGAAGTGTTAGCCACCCAAAGCGGGGTCAATGCGTTGAAGTTATTGGAAGAACACGAAGTCGAAGTGGTTCTCACCGATTTGCGCATGGAAAAAGTCGATGGGATGCAAATTTTAGCGCGTTGTCGGGCGTTGTATCCAGACACCGAAGTAATTTTTATTACGGGCTATGCTACCCTAGAATCCGCGGTGACCGCGATGCGACAAGGGGCGTTTTATTATTTAGCCAAACCTTTTCGGTTGGAGGAGGTGCGTCAGGTGGTCAAGGAAGCGATGGCCAAGGTTCACTTGAAACGTGAGAATCGATCTTTAAAAACGCAAGTTGAAAATTATTTGGATCAAACTAGATTCATTACGCAAGACCCCGCGCTGTTAAAATTACTAGATACGGCTAGACACATTGCCCCAACCGATTGCACCGTGTTAATCAGTGGGGAAAGTGGAACGGGGAAAGAGTTGTTAGCCCGTTACATTCATGCCCACAGTCACCGCGCCACGGGTCCCTTTGTGGGGCTTAACTGTGGTGCTTTTCAGGAAGAGTTGTTAGCCAATGAATTGTTTGGTCACGAAAAAGGTGCGTTCACGGGGGCGTTGGCTTGCAAAGCGGGGTTGATTGAAACGGCTAATCAAGGTACTTTATTTTTAGATGAAGTGACCGAGATGTCGCCTGCCATGCAAGTGAAGTTGCTACGAGTGCTTCAGGAAAAAGAAGTGTTACGAATTGGTGCCACCCGCACGATTCCTATCGATGTGCGTTTTTTAGCAGCCACAAATCGGAATGTTCAAGAAGCGATTTCGGAAGGACAGTTTCGCCAAGATTTATATTTTCGTTTGAAAGTCGTAGAATTACGTTTACCGCCATTGGTAGCGCGACGGGGAGATATTCCGTTGTTAAGTTTTTACTTTTTGAACAAGGCTGCCAAATTGATGAAGAAACCCGTTTGTGAGATTACGAAAGAGGCGTTGACATTGTTACAGCAATATGACTTTCCAGGGAATATTCGAGAATTGGAAAACCTCATGGCCCGCGGCGTAGCCTTAGCCCCTGGGGAAACGATAGAGGTGGCGCAGTTACCGGAAGATGTGCGCGAGTCACAAGTGGTTACCTTTCGCCGGGATGAAACGGGCAAAATTTTATCGTTGGAGGAACAAGAAGCAGCGTATGTGCAATGGGTCCTCAAAGAGGTTCAAGGGAATAAAACACAAGCGGCGCATTTGTTAGGAGTAGATAGGGTATCGTTGTGGCGCAAATTGAAGAAATTGGGGGTGGCGTGAAAAGTGAAAATGGTAAATTTTTAAGATTGTTGGAGTGGAGGTTTTAAGGTAAGTAAGAGATGCTGGAGTGGAGGCTTTAGCCGGTGGCTTTTTCTCTGAATTTAATCGGGTGCCATTCTCCCGGCTAAAGCCTCCACTCCAACTTTTATTCAATCTCCACTCTCCCGGCTAACTTCCTATTTTTCTTTATCTCCTTTCCACTTTTCACTGACTGCCATAAACACTGCGACTAAAAACCAAATTCCGCCAATGATCGCAATCATGCCGCCTAATCCCATCAAGCCCATTCCTGCCACTTGTTGAAAACTTTCTAACCCCTGCGCACTTCCTGCCAGTTTACGTTGTACGCCATGTCCTCCTGACCAAGCCAGTCCTAACACATGTAACAGTTGGCCGATTCCATATACCGCCGGTTGCCATTCGGTCCATTTTCCAGACACTTCTCCAAATCCTAAGCGTGGGAGTAAGTGGTAAATAACTCCCATAAACGCTATCGTCACTGCTACAATAGAACCATGATAATGGGCTGGCACTTTGAGATTGCTTCCGATAATCAGAAAACCAATCACGCCACCTGCTGCAAAGAGAAGCAACGAATAGACCAATGCAGAACGTTGAACCCGTGCCGCGGAAGACAGTTCAGCACTGTTTTGCCCTTCGATGATTCCCAATATCACAATGATTCCCAATGGTACCGCGGCCAGTCCATTGCCATATTGCATTAACCAAGTAAACGCCAATTTGTGACCCACAGAATTGACTTCGTAAATCATGTAAATCAATGGTGTCACTAAGGTGGGTACCATTCCCAAGGCCAATAAAATGATGGCGACACGCGGCGACAGACGCAATTTTGCCCCTGCCACCGAGGCTAACCATAACCAGGCCACTAACATCAATTGTGTATGCGTAAATTGGAGAACGTGCCCACTTCCCCAAAATAGCAATTCATAGTAGTATTGACCACTGGCGCCTTCAGGTAGGTTGTGATAAGACCAGAGTTGGGCAACCATCGCCATCAGCGTGGTGATGAGTGCGGTAAAGACACCAAATTGAAGTGCGACTCCGCCTCTATCGTGACTTCTGTGGAAGGGGGAGGAAAAGAAGAGGCCGCGCAGTATTAACACGGTCACACCTAGACCAAATATTGCTAAACCAGTTAAGAAAATGGGTGTCTGTAACACTGGCACGTAGTTGTTCATCAAGGGGTTGCCGGCGCCTAAAAAGGGTGACACGGTGATGATGAGGGTGCCTAATGTCGCCAACCCCCAGGCTATCCAGCCACAAGGTTCACATTTTGCCGAGTCGTTGAGACTCCAGAAGATTCCTGCACAGGCTAGAAACCATACCAGTACCGTCAAGTCGACATGGACGACTAGGGCGGTGTGAAAAAAGTCTATCCAAGGAATGATTTCCTGAAAAAAGGGCGTTCTGGATAAAACAATGAGGAGAGTGAACAGTCCTCCAATGACGAGAGAGGACCAGGCTAAAAATAGCCATCCTAGTGTCAATGAACGAGATTTGCCTGATGGCGCTGCTAGAGTAAAGTAGTTATCTGTCATGGAAAAATATAGAAGTTATGCAAAGATTTTATTTGAGTATAATCATTTTAAATGAGTACGTTATTTGCCGTTCATAAACCTTCAGGACTTACGCAACTGTTTTGGTAATTCGTTGATTTGACCCCCCCTGCCCCCGCACGCGGGGGGAATGACTCCCTCCCCGTGTGCGGGGAGGGTTGGGGTGGGGTGAGTGCATAAGTCCCGCTTTATTTAAAGTTTAGAAAAGCCATTTTAAAACAAACACTAATCATTATAGTACAAGTAAAAAATGTTACGATAGTTTGATTTACATCAAAGAATATTTTTATTGGCTTTGAAATAATAAGACTGTTCTTGAAAGTTGTCACCATTACACCTTCATTATGAAAATGAGTCATGTTTCATAAAAATAGGGATATGTGAACTCTTTTATAGAACAAACTAACCCTATCCATCAACCATCTATTTTTAGAGGACATACAACGTGAAAAAAACACTGGTAAGTTTAGCCGCCCTGTTGGCATTTTCTTTAACGCAATCGGTTTTGGCAGCCTCTGCTGCTGACATTCTGGCAAGCATGACATCGGCCCGCGAAAGTCTGGTCAAGATGTTAGGCGAAGCTGATGCCGCCAAACGGGATGTGTTGGAACAAGAAGTGCAGAAAGGCACCAAAGCTGCCGATGATGCACTGGCTGCGGTGTTAGCAGATGCCGCGACATCTGCGGAAGCGAAAAAAGCCATGGAAGAGTTCCAAGCCATTTGGACGCCTTTCAAGGAAACCCGCGACAAAGAAATCATCGGCGCCTTGAAAGAAGGCAAAACCGAAGATGCCAAGAAGGTTGCTACCGGTATCCAGAAAGAACGTTTTGAAAACATGAAGAAGATTTTGGAAGGGGTTAAGTAATCTCCCTTCTTGAAGGTCGTCTGAAAGATAGTTCTGAAAGGTAGTGTTGCAGAAGTAATGGTCATCTCTGATAGTGGTGGACTAGAGGCTTTAGCCGGTGCAGGTTACCGGCTAAAGCCTCTAGTCCAGCGTCTTCCCGATTTCTATAGAGATTGTCATTACCTCTGCAACACTACCATTTTTTCAGCATCGACAAGACCAGTCTAATTAGGGTGTTCTATAATTGGTCAAAGCACTCCGTTGGAGCACAATAAGCATTATTGCGCAATGGTATTAAGCGCAATAATGCTTATTGCGTTCCGGCATTGGATGGTAATTAACCGCGTGGGGTGATATTTTCACTTCACTCCACTGCCGTGGGGAAAAGTGAGGAGGAGATAAATAAATTGATATTCCTCATTTTTCCCCTGACAGAAGGTTTATTTCTTCGTGGGCACTTTGGGCAAATTGGAAGAGGCAGACTGCATACTCTTTTCTACCCAGGCAGAGAGTTCGCCTTTGACATCGACCAGCACGTCTAACGTTTGACGGGCGTTTTCCATCAACTTTTCGTTAAGTTCTGCAAACAAGCGGGATTGGGCATTGATGATGTCTTGAACGCCTTTGGATTGGCCCATGGCTTCCAATTGCTTGGCGCTGCCTTCCATGTAGAGGCTAACCATGTCCATTTGCCGTTGCGTCAGGCGCGTCATGGCATTGGTGTTGATTTCACCAAGTTCTTTGATGGCCTCCATAGCGGCTTTGTTGAGTTCAGTCCATTGTTGAATCAGTTCGTTTTGCATGATGATATTTTCTCTTGATAGGTTTGAGTGTGATTGAAAAACTGTTTGATGGTCAAGTGGGCGAATGAGAAACTCAGTTTTGGGAAAAAAACTAGACAATTCGGAAGTGCTATCTTACCAAAAACTGAATTTCGGTCCCAAACTATCCCATGTACATGCCGCCATTGATGGCGATGTTGGCGCCCGTAATGAAAGCCGAACGGTCATCGGCTAAAAACGCCACGGTCCAGGCAATTTCTTCAGGTTTGGCCAACCGGCCGGCCGGGATTTGCTTGATAAGCTCGTTGCGAACTTCTTCTTTAATGGCCATGACCATGCTGGTTGCAACGTAGCCTGGGGAGATGGTGTTGACGGTGATACCCTTACTGGCCGCTTCTTGGGCTAACGCCATCGTGAAGCCGTGCATACCGGCTTTGGAGGCAGAGTAGTTAGCTTGACCGGCTTGACCTTTTTGGCCATTGACGGAGGAAATGTTGATAATCCGTCCATAGCCACGTTGTCTCATGCCTTCGATCACTTGTCTCGTGGTGTTGAAGACACTGTCTAAGTTGGTACGCAGGACGGCTTCCCATTGTTCCCATTTCATTTTGTGGAAGAAGCCATCTTTGGTGATGCCGGCCCCGTTGACCAGAATGTCGACGGGACCCAGTTTTGCCTCCACTTCTTTGACAATGGCTGCCGCAGAATCAAATTTGGAAACGTCTCCTTCAACAATAACGAAATCAAATCCTTCGGCTTTGAGTTTGGCTAACCAGCCGTCGCCGTCGTCAACGCCTTTTAACCAGGTGGCAGCGACTTTACAGCCTCCATTTGCCAGGGCTTTACAGATTTCGGTGCCAATACCGCCTGTACCGCCAGTTACCAATGCGACTTTACCTTTCATAAGTGAATTGTTCTCCTTAAAATAGTGATATTTCCAGAGTCCAAAGCGTAGCTTTGGACTCCTGAGTTTGAGGGGTGATGTAACTATGAATAGTGTGTAATTTTTCTCTATTCACGGTTCTTGACTGCATGTTGCATTGCAACATATATAATATAAACGAATCTATCAGTTGTCAAGGCGTTTTATAGGAAAAAACTTTGAGTACCCATTTTTACGGTTCAGAATTTTTGGGATCCTTGTGTTTAGTAGCATCATGGAAATTCCCAGGTAGGGCCGCCCGAAAAAAACTGTCTTGCATGTCTTTCCATAACTTGATGTTTTGTTCTGTAATGTCCGTCATTAACGAGAGTGGATTATACATTTTGCCGCGGAAATCTTCTTGCTGTTTGGCAAACAAGTGGAGACTTCTTTCAAAATAGCTAGTGACAATACCTTGCAACGTGTCACCATAAAAGCGAATGAGTTGCGTCAGCACTTCACTGCTAAAGATGGGGGCACCGTGTTCTTCTTGTTCAAGGATGATTTGTAGCAAAATATTGCGCGTCAGGTCTTCCCCAGTTTTGGCGTCTTGAATAGAAAACGGGAGATGTTGTTTGACCAGATTTTTTACATCTTCTAGGGTAATGTAGCTACTGATGGCGGTGTCGTAAAGACGACGATTGGGATATTTTTTGATGATTCTAGGTTCAGTCATAAATTTTTAGTCAGGCTAAATTGGGGGTGACAAAGCGACGCTTTGGATTGGTAATGGGTTATTTAGTAAAATAATAATATGCTAAATCGTTGCACTGCACAATAAACTATAAATATAGTAATATTCCTTCTCATTTGTACCCCCCTAACCCCCCGTACACGGGGGGAATGACTCCCCCCGCGTGCGGGGGGGTTGGGGTGGGGTGTACAAAAATAGAGGAATATCACTATATCTTAAAAAGAAGACTTGACAATGCTTTTGAACGTCGTCAAATTTTATCCATATTTATAAATTCCATGAAATACCATCCTTTCCTACGTGCCATACACTGGCTAATGTTCATTCTGTTTACCATTCTCTTTGTACTTGGGGCAACCATGATTGAATTTAAAGAATGTGAACCGTGGGCCAGGTATAATTTTCACAAATCGACCGGCGTGTTAGTTTTGTTATTGGTCTTCCTGAGACTTCTAATACGTTCCAGAACGTCCATCCCACGACCCTTGACAACTCCTGTTCTGTTACAACGGGTTGCCAGAATCGTCATGTTACTCATGTACACCCTGATGATTCTGGTTCCCATCAGTGGTTATGCACTTTCCAATGTGCATGGTTATGGGGTCAAATTTTACGGCCTCCCTCTGCCGAATTTATTTCCCACTCATGTTGCTTGGGAAACTTTTTCGTCAGCCATACACTTTTATTTGGCTTACTTGTTTTTAATTTGTATTGCCATTCATATCGTAGGCATCATTTGGCACCATGTCAGAGGACGAGAGTTGTTGCGGCGGATGAGTTAGTGATCAAGACCTGACAGGTTTGAAAAACCTGTCAAGTCTCCTTCTGTTTAACCCCATTTGCCGAAACTCGCACAATACTGAAATGCGGGACTGTCTTCAACCAGTTTTAACACCCGTTGTTGCGCCTCCTTTGCCATCTGTTGTTGCCATTTATTTTTCATCAACGCAGGATTCCTCACGACGGAAAAATAAGAACGTATCCCAACTTCTCGCCAACGAGAGGGGGGCGCCTCACTTTTAGTAAAACTGGCCACAAAATCAGCGGTTTGTTTAGAAAAATCCAAGCCAAAATGTTCAAATATTTGCTTCGACAGTTCTTCGGGACGGTCACATAAATCTTCATAGATAACAACCAAGGCATTTTTATGTCCTCGTGCCGCAGAAATACCCTTTTCCACGTCTATTCGCCATAAGAGAGTTTCTTTCTCCAATCCATCCATTTGATCCAATTGTGGCACAACTGTCGCTGCCAAAGAAGCATCATGTTTGGTAAGCAATTCTTTTAAGACAGTATGACGACCTATCGGCATCACTCCTTGTTGCTGTCCTTTAACCGTAGAATCAACGACGGCACAAGGATGGCGTACCAAATACACGACTTTCATTGAAGTATGCGCCAACACATTTTTCATCATGGGTTCCATTGTCACTTCTTTAAATATCAAAAAGGGTTGACCATTGCGACACGTATATAACCATTGAAACAGTGGACGGAAACTTCCAAATTGCAATGCCACGGGACGGAACCATGATTTTCCCATATTGAAACAAAAATCTTTTGGAAAAAACGGTGGTCGGTCCAATTTTGGATGCGCAGGCAACAAGACTTCATAAACAGCAGGTAGGTCAGTTTCACTCAATTGTTCAGATTCCAATCGTTGACGCGCCTGATGGATGGGAGGATATTCTTTAAGCCGATGAAATGGTTCAAAGCGATAAACCACTTGGGGATGAGAACTGATAATAGAACCCAACCAGGATGAACCAGAACGTCCGGTGCCAAATATTCCCATTATTTTTTTATAATTAACGGGGAGATGTTGATTTTCCATTTAGTGGATAGTGGTTTTAGTGGATAGTGGATAGTGGATAGTGGTTTTAGTGGATAGTGGTTTTAGTGGATAGTGATGATTAAACTATATATTGAAAAATGTATCAAGTAAAGTATAATGAGGGGTTATTTAAATTTTCTTCACTATCCACTATCCACTATCCACTATCCACTGAAGTCCACTATCCACTATGTTTAATGAAGGACTCCTCCTCATCCTAGATAGTATTGACGCCCTCATTTATGTGGCCGATATTCAAACTTCCGAAATTCTTTACATGAACCAATATGGACGCCGCATTTTTGGAGACATCGTGGGCAAAAATTGTTGGCAAGTCTTCTGGCAAGATGCCCCACTTCTCCAAGAAAACCCTTGTCCATTTTGTTGCAACAATAAAATCCTCCCAAAACCTGGCCAACCTGGCCAATCCCAAATTTGGGAATGTTACAGCCCTTATACTCAACAATGGTATGCCGTCTATGCCCGCGCCATTCACTGGATCGATGGACGTTTAGTGCGCCTTGAGGTGGCTTATGACATTACGCAACGAAAACAGGCGGAGACCACTCTGCAACTGAATCAGCAACGTTATGCTTTGGCCGTCAGTGCCGGCAAAACAGGAGTGTGGGATTGGAATATAAACACGTATGAATTATATTTAGACCTCAGTCTGAAAAGTCTCCTTGGTTACAATGACCATGAATTACCCAATCGCCTTGACGCCTGGATGGCCCTTATTCACCCAGATGATGTTGAAACAGTTCGCAACGCCTCGCGAGATTATTTACAAAAACGCATTCCACGGTTTGAAGTGGAACATCGTCTCCTCCACAAGGATGGCAGTGTGCATTGGATGATTGTGCGCGGCACCGTAATTCGTGATGAACACGGGCGGCCTTGTCGCATGATTGGCACCAACACCGACATCACGGAACGCAAAGCTTTCGAGGAACGTCTCCATGAACAAGACCGTCTCCTCCGCGGTGTCACTCAAGTCACTCATACGTTGTTGACGAGTCCCAGTTACGATAAAGCGATTAAAGCTTCTCTGGAAATCTTAGGCCGCATCACCGCCGTGGACCGCGTTTATTTGTTTGAAAATCATACGATTCCAGATTCTGGCGAAATCGTTATTAATCAACGCTTCACTTGGATTAACGGCGAATATAAACCTTATAATACCCCGAATAAACTGCAAAATCTGTCTTACACTCGGTATCTTCCTGGGTGGTACGATATTCTCGATAACTATGAACCGATTGTCAAACTGGTGAAAGACCTCCCCCAGCCGACCCGTTCCCTCTTAGAGTCCTACAAAGTGGTGTCGATTCTCATTGTTCCTATCCATTTTAATGGCAAATTCTGGGGCTTCATGGGTTTAGATGACTGTCGTAAAGAGAGGCAATGGACGCAATATGAAATCTTTATTCTCAGAGTCATTGGCGATTCCATTCGCGGCGCCCAGGCCCGCCAGCAAGCCAAAGATTCGCTTCTCCAAAGCGAAGCGAAGTTCCGCACCATTATTGAAAATAATCGTGATGCCATCATCATCTTAGACAAACAAGGCGTCATTCGTTTTGTGAACCCTGCGGCCGAACATCTCTATCAAGCCCCTCCAGGAGGTCTCACGGGTAAAAATTTTTGTGCCCCTACCGACGTAGGTAGCAAAGCCGAATTTCAGTTTATCGATTACAAAGGTCAACACCATTATGGTGAACTACAAATTTCCGATGTCCAATGGGAAGGCGAAACGCTATCGATTATCTCCCTGCGCGATATTACGGAACGCAAACAGGTCGAAGTAGAATTGCAACGCGCTAAAGAGGCGGCGGAAGCGGCAAACCGTTCTAAAAGTCTGTTTTTAGCCACCATGAGTCATGAAATTCGCACGCCCATGAATGGCGTCATTGGCATGACGAATCTCCTCTTTAATACGCCTCTCAATTCGCAGCAACTTCACTATGTTAAGATGATTAACAATTCGAGTCAAGTCTTACTCACCGTCATTAACGACATTTTAGACTTTTCCAGAATTGAAGCCGGCAAAGACCTGGTTCTCTCCCTCACAGATTTTGATTTGCGTTCCCTAGTGGAGGACGTTCTGAATTTGTTCGCAGCCACCGCCCAACATAAAGGGTTAGAAATCCTTTGCCAATTTCCACCGAGATTACCTAAAAAACTGTTGGGAGATGCCAGCCGCCTTCGTCAAATTCTCAATAACCTGTTATCCAATGCCATCAAGTTCACGGCACAAGGCCAAGTCTTGTTACGTCTCTCCATTGTTGAAGAAACGTCCAAAACGATCATTATTTACTTTGAAGTTATCGATACCGGAATGGGGATTGCGCCTGTCGACCAATCCCGCCTCTTTCAACTTTACTCACAAGCAGACCGGTTTCCAAGTCAAAATCACGGCACCGGCTTAGGTCTCTTCATCTCGCGTCAACTGGTTCACAAAATGGGAGGTGCCATCGACTTAATTAGTACACTTGACAAAGGTACAACCTTTTGGATTAAGCTACCTTTAGAAAAAGTGACGGACCGTCAAACCGATACGGAATTACTTGACCTCCAGGAATCTTCACCCCCCGTTGACCTGGAAATGGCTTCTCTGGCTGGCCAAAAACTCTTAATCGTCGAAGATAACCTCACTTGTCAACAAATTCTCATCGATGAAACCAGTGCCTGGAAGATGCGAGTAGAAGCTGTGAGTAGCTTTCAACACGCCTTAGAGTCTTTATCAAACGCCTACAATCAGAGTCAGCCGTTTCAAATTCTCCTAATCGACGCGAATCTGCCAAACCTAAATACCACTCTTCTCCTCAAAAAACTCAAAATCGATTTTCGTTTTGTAGAATTGACCGTGGTGATGATGACTTCTTTACAACAAACGTTAGACCCTCTTCTGGTTAAACAACTGGCGGGCGTCCTTCCCAAACCGGTGTTTCAAAGCAACCTGTTGAAATGTCTAAAGACCGCGATAGATATACAAAATGAGGAAGAGTTCCTGGACCTCAATACTCAGCGGCACCGCCTCCCACCACCGCGTTGGCACATTCTCCTGGCCGATGACAATATTATTAATCAAGAGGTTGGTAAAGAAATTCTCAAACAACTCGGTTGCCAAGTGGTCTTGGCCAATCAAGGTTTGGAAGCCTTCCAAGCCATCTTACAACACCGTTTTGACCTCGTGTTTATGGATTGCAACATGCCAGAAATGGATGGCTTTACGGCCAGTCGCAAGATTCGTGAATATGAACAGCAACAACATTTGCCACGTCTGCCTATCATTGCCTTTACTGCCGATGTCATGCCGACTACTCGTGAACGTTGTCTGGCGGCTGGAATGGATGACTATTTAACGAAACCGATTGTTTTTAATGACCTCAAGAAAAAATTGGAGGACTGGCTAAGTGGCAAAATTCCGGAAGTCAACTTTGCTTCCACACTGGTTGCTAAACCAAAATCCGATAATGCTACGCTATTAGATGATACTTATCCATTAGACCCGGCGGTTTTGGAAGATATGCGCAATAACATGCAAGGGCGAGATGTAAAATGGATTATCATGTTGTTTTTACAAGAGTTACCCAATTATTTAGGGGAACTTCAAAAAGCCATAGAGGCGGAAGATGGTCAAGCATTATACTTAGCGGCCCATAAATTTAAAGGGGCCACTTCAATCCTTGGGGCCCATCGAGTCGTTGCCTTATGCAAAGTGTTAGAAGCGTTGGGACGCGAAGGCGCCTTTGAGGATGCCGCTGAACCGCTGAATCAAATGCGGATAGAATGTGAGAATTTGTTGGTTTCCTTGACGGCTTTAAATGTCTAATAAGGAGTAGAGGCTAACGCCTGTGACTGTGTTGGAGTAGAGGCTTCAGCCAGTGACTGTCTTGGAGTAGAGGCTTCAGCCGCAATGCCATTGGAGTGGAGGCTTTAGCCGGCCGGCCGTAGGGATCACCCCCCCACTCAAATTGTGGGGCGTCTACCGCCGGCCGGCTAAAGCCTCCACTCCACCGTACCTTAACTTAATGACATTGCGGCGAAAGCCTCCACTCCAACATATCCGACATTCCAACATATCTTAAAGTGGTTTACCAATTAATTACTGTATAATTACCACAGATAGAATACTGTTGTACACCCAGTTTAATAGGAAACATAAGGCAACTATATTAAAATTAAAATTTGAATGGAACGCAATATGCAGTCGTCAAAGGTGGCGAACTCTAAGAAAATTCCGCAATTTGATTTACATGGTTTTTAGATATTATTTAATAACTATATATAAATCAACATATTACTATAAATTTGGCTAATCTAAGTAATATTAAAGGGTTGTTGTTTTTATACAACGGTTGTTGCAAAAATTTTCGACAGTATATATACTCGCCACTATAAGGTAGGTAGTAATATGCCGGCCTCCTTATTGACCACTCATTCATTTTTGGGAATACTCTCAGATGCCGTTACATGTCTAAACAGACATGTTGATTAATCAAGAGAATAACAAAAACATGAATTTTTAACGAGTCTTTCATGAATTTTTGAAAAAACGATGGTTAAACAAATATTTACCTGTTTATCCGCGTGTCCCAAAATAAATGCCGTGCTAATTTTTAAAGACTCTCATAACTTGCAAAGTAAAAAAGAATTGATACTCTCTAAATTGAATATCATAACATTTTTCACTTTGTTTTACTAATTATTTACTTTTACGGGAGAAACACCACAATGATCAGAAAACACAAACTGTTCTGGGTAGCCGTCACCATGACACTACCCACTGCTGGGTGGGCCATTGAACTCACCGACTACACCACGGTTGATAGCTTCTACCAAGAAGCGTTTGTCAACGGTAGCCTCAACCTCAATTCTGGTAATCAGGACCAGACCAGTTATCATGGGTCAGTCTTTGGTAACTACGACATCACTTACAGCACCCTGCCATTGGTGTGGGGTATCAGGGTAGATGGCGATTTGGAAGTGGATCGCGGCAAAGATGAAGGTTCAGACTCTGAAGAGGGTTATGACGTTTTCGTGCATGGCAACGGCGACAAATATTTCAACCCGGAAGGTCTGTTTTTCGGATATGGCGCCGCTGATTTTGGCTATCGGAAAGCCATGGGCGCAGAAGATGCCGATGACCCCTTCCTCAAAATTGGAGGTGGCGTGGGTTATGGTCGCGTCATCAATGCCACCCCACTGGCAGAAGTGTTGCGGGTCGTCGAAGAACTGCGGAAATACGGTTTGCTGAGTAAGGAACCCTCAAACCAGACATATTTAGACCTGGCTACCGTGGTTGCCAGGGAAGAGGAATACAAAAGCAAGTATGGCTTTGAAGACTACAAGATGTACTGGATTGATGATCTGGAAAAAGTCCTGCAAAAAGCTGGGGATTTGAAAAATAACACGCTGGGGACGGTAGGCATTATCAAAACGCAGGACGTGTTGATCAATGAACCGATCAGTATCCGCAAACACGGATGGATGGCCAGAGGCGGGGCAGGCTTTGTCATTTCTGACTACAGTGGCGAAGACAGTGATCCCTCGGTCGATGCCTCCTTTGAGTATGCCTTGCCCTTCAGTTATGAATTACAACTGATTGAAGAAGCCGGTTACTCGACGATTCTGTCAGATGACATCATCCATCACATCTCGAACAATCTCTCGTTAACCTACGAAATAGCAGATCGAATTGACTGGGAAAATGTCTGGAGTCTTGACTGGATCAAGCCCTCCGAGGACAACATGGATGACATCATCACCAACGGATTAAGATCGTCGTTCCGTTATTACATCTCGAATCTGATTGACGCCAATGTGACCTTGAGTCTAACTTCTTTTGAAGATAACGTTGACGACAATGGCAACGATGATATGGAAACGTCTTTGACGTTTGGGTTGAGATACCGTCTCAGATAAGTGAGTGTTTGACCTTGCAAGGTTTTAAAACCTGTATGGTCCTTATTTAGGTTTCCTAAACTTTGGAAGTTTAGGAAACCTTTTTTGTGTCTCTAGGTTTCCCAAACCTTCAAAGTTTTCGCTGTTCCATGAATCCAAAGCAAAGCTTTGTCCGTCACCTGGCAAAGCTTCGCTTTGGACTCCTGAACTATTCTTTCTTTAATGCGTCAGTGGCGCCAACAACCGCGTCAACAACTCTTCAAACTCTGTCCGTGAAGACACGGTAAAAGCTGCATCATTGAGTTGTTCCAAAGCGTTCAAATCCAAACGCTGAAATTGGTGTTCAAAATGCCCCACCGGAATGTTGAAACGAAATGCCAACAAACGTTGCAATTCCGTGGTTAACACTTGACGTTGCCCCTCTTGCCGACCTTCTTGCCGACCTTCTTGCCGACCTTCTTGTCGAAGTTGTTCTTTCATATACTCAATCAGTTGGGGTTCTAAAACCTGTTTGTAGAAAGGAGATTGGCGTAAAATTTCGATCATACTGCTAGACCTCAAAATGCGATTAATTAATTGATTATCCATGACGTAACTAGCAAACATGGATAAAACCGTTTCTAGTTCCTCCGCGTTTGGTTGAGTACGAATCCGATTCGCACATTCTTGTAACACGGGTTCATTATTGCCACCTTGCATCAATGGCACAAAGGGCAATAACGCGGGATTTTGTAACGCTAACACCTGTTGCGCATCCAGTTCCCATAAACGTATCACTTGAAAATCTTGATGGGCCACTTGCCCCATAAAATCACTGTGAAATTTTTCTTCAATTTGAGTGTCTTTTGGCGGTGGTAGAAAATATATCACCGTGACAAAGACCGGCAAATTGAACTTTTCACGCGCCAATGCGGCATACGCAGTCAAGCGCGTCGGTGTGCGTGGTCTGGGACTGAACTCCAATTCCGTCAGTGCCAAAAAACGCCCAACTGGCTGGCTATACACTTGCAGTAGTGAATCGGAAGCACGCCCAATGAATTGAAAATCACCGGATAACTCAGATTCTACGGACAGAGGTTGTTTGAGTAACCATTCTAACCAAACTCGGTTATAAAAATGAATGATATGTTTACTACTTAGGTCAAATTTGCCCATGAGATAAAGTTCCTGACTGAATGGTCAAGTTTTATACTAGACTCTTTTTTAGGTAAAGTCAAATTTGGGTGATCCTCAGTAGGGTGGATTTCATTTGACAGTTCTCCAAAACCACTTATACTTTATTCGTTTCCACGCGCCTACGTGGGAATGCCGTGGGCAACGCAAACACGTTGCGGGAACAGGACGCAGGCGCGTTCATACGGCATTCCCACGCAGGCGCGTGGAAACGGGAAATTCTCACTTGACATAGCGGACGGGTTTTGTTATATAGCAATATTCATTCAAACCTATACAATTTCCTCCGAAACGCAATAAAAATTATTGCGCAGAGGGGAGGTGCAAATGGGTAGGAATCTCATCAGATTCTGTCAATTCTAAAATTCTGCAAATTCTGATTCAGACAATCAGGTAGTGATGCAATGTGGGTGACAGATTGGAACTGTGATGTGTGTGATGCGTGTGATGTGTGTGAGGAGAATGAGACACGTCGAGGGGGATGAATACACGTCTTTCCCCTCCGTCTTTCACTCACATACATCACACACCTCACAGTTCAAAGATTTCACCCACATTGCATCACTACCGACAATCAAAACTATGTAAAATAAGTTATTTAAACTCAAAGGAAAACCATAATGAAACTCAAACACTTGACTCACTGTCTCACACTTACTTCTGTACTTCTCTGTTTCACTCCGCCAGTCTGGCCAGTTGACTATGCCAAAATTGTCCAAGGCTTTGAGGCAACGGGCGACTTAGAAGCGGCTTATCCCTTTGCTTTGCAACTGGCACAGCAACAAGATACTTATCCAGCCTGGCGTGATGTAGCGGTCAAGTATGCCAGAGTTGACTTGACTGGTCAAGCGTATTTGCAAGCCTGGCAACAGGCTTATGGTAGCAAGCAAGAGGCGGTTTATAAAGACTTCTTGACGTTGCAACCGCAATCTACTTTTAATCGGTATGCCGTTCATGCCTTGTTTCAATTGACGCTGGCTTCTAATCGTCTGATTGATTATCAACGGTTTATGGAAGAATTTCCAGAGGCGCCAGAGGCAATTCAGGCGTTGTTGAAAATCCATGAACTGGCTTTTGAGAAAGCGAAACAAGCCAATGATCCATTGGTGTATGATGCGTTTGTCAGCACATTTGCCGGCGCCAAACAAATTCCAGACGCCATGGAACGGGCCTTTCAGGTCGAACAACGGAAACTGGAGGCGCAATTTCAAGAAGTCAGTGGTAAGACTTTGGAAGAACGGGAACGGGTGGCGCGGATGTTGTATAATCAAGCCCGTAAACCCGAGATTGATCCGTTGGTGGCGGCCCGGAATTATCGTTTGTTGGATTTGGATATTTTCATAGATACCAAGGTGGTGACGGAAAAGCTGGATCGAGAAGAACGGCAGGCTTATCAGAAGGTCATGAAACGTCAACAAGATGAAATTCTCCAAAGTCTGAAAGACTTGCGCGAAGCGTTTGAGGACAACATCCAACATTTAGAAAAAACGTTGACGGAGGAAATTCAAACGCAGGGCCGCAAATTGGAGGAGGCCCTCGATGCCCATAGCCGGTTAATGAGTCAGAAGCTGGATGAGATTAATCGGGGGATTGATGACCTGAAAGACGAAGTGAAACAGGGTTTCCGACAAACCGCAGTTCAACAACAGAAACTTGCGCAACAACTTCAGAAAAGCCCGTTGACGGAGATAATGGAGGCTGTTCCAGTGATTGGTAATGGCTTAAAAATAGCCCAAGTCGTTGCCAACGTGTTGCCTAAGATTAAACAGGCTATCATGCGGCCTAGCAAGTGGCAGGCGGTGTTGTTTGGGAATTAGTAAGTACCTATGTAAAACCAATCTGGTATTTAACAAGACCTGCTAGGTCTTAAAGACCTAGCAGGTCTGAGATAAAGGGCATAACAAATACCAGATTGGTTTTACGCAGGTACTTAACAACATCAACGTCTAAAGAAACTAAGTTTGCTTTCTGAAACTTAGTTTCTCATCGCTGTATCACAAATAAAGAGAACAAGATTTATTTTAGACGGGCAGTGAGAGGCCCGGACCAAGTAGAAATCGTCGATTATCACTCTTAACAAGGAGACCAGCATTATGATTCGCATTCCCACCCACAGCCCACCCACGCATCCTGGCGAGATGTTGTTAGAAGAATTTTTGCGCCCCATGGGCATCAGTCAGCGCACGTTAGCCCAAGCCATTGAGGTACCTTATTGGAAAATCAATGAACTTGTCAACGAACAACGCGGACTCACTCCCAGTTTGGCATTACGGTTGGCCAAATTTTTTGGCATGTCTGTGGATTTCTGGATAAATATCCAACTGTGTTGGGATTTATATCATGCCCAACAAGCCGATGCGAAACTGTTAACCAAGATTCCTTCGCATTTGTCATTTATGACTTCGCAGGTTGAGGTTGAATTGGTCCCTAAATTGCGACAGAGAAGACGGACAATTTCAAGGTTCTGGCCTGTGAATGGGGTTAGACCCGTCAAAGATAGCCCCAGTCGTTGCCAACGTGTTGCCTAAGATTAAACTGGCTATCATGCGGCCTAGCAAGTGGCAGGCGGTGTTGTTTGGGAATTAGTAACAACATCAACGTCTAAAGAAACTAAGTTTGCTTTCCGAAACTTAGTTTCTCGTGGTTGAATCTGGTAAAATATCTCCGTCGATTAAACTTGACGCGAATTTGTACAATCGTGTGTCAAGAGAGTTATAATGACAATGTTACCACCCAAAACCTGACCGTTCTTAAAGACCCGTCAGGTTTGGCCTATCGCTTGCGCATAACGACTAGAAACAACTCCATATAGGAAACGACTTATGAACAACAAACTTATTTTACAATCTACACTTTTCTCCACTTTCCTCTGTACCTCCGCCCTTCTTCAGGCCGAGGAAGGCATTCTCGCCCTCACCACCGATCCACCCAATGCTGAGATTTATGTGGATGGTCAATTGAAGGCCAATTTGACTCCCGTTATTTTGCTTCATTTGCCGGCTGGGAAGCATTTGATTGAAGCTAAGAAGGACAATAAGGAAGCGAAGTTAGAAGTGCTGATTTCGGATAATGTGGTGGTTCATAATAAGATGGTGTTAGAGGCACCGCTACCGTCACCTAAATTGCCGGCGCCACCCAGAGAAGAGAAAATAGAAAAAATGCCAAAGAAACCCGGCGAAGTCTTTCGAGACTCATTGAAAGACGGTAGCTTGGGACCGAAAATGGTCGTCATTCCTGCCGGCGAATTTCGGATGGGGGATATTCAAGGGACGATTGACAACGATGAAAAGCCGGTTCATACCGTTACCATCAACAACAGTTTCGCCATGGGTCGTCATGAAGTGACTTTTGCAGAATATGACTATTTTGCGCAACAAACAGGCCGCGAGAAACCTAGTAATGAGGGCTGGGGACGTGATAACCGTCCTGTGATTAATGTATCCTGGGACAATGTATCCTGGGACGATGCGATGGCTTATGCGGAATGGTTAAGCGGACAAACTGGCAGGCAATATCGTTTGCCAACGGAGGCGGAGTGGGAGTATGCGGCACGGGCTGGAACAGAGACGGATTATTGGTGGGGCAACCAGATTGGGGAAAATCGGGCGAATTGTGATGGTTGTGGTAGTCAATGGAATAGATGGGATCATCGACAAACCGCACCCGTTTGTTCTTTCAGTGTCAATGCCTTTGGATTGTGTGACACTGTGGGAAATGTCGTTGAATGGACTTGTTCAGGATATATGGATAAATATAGTAGTTATGAGTCGAAGTGCATTGATAAAAACCGTGTGGATGAAAGCTACCATGGTAGCCTTCGTGTGGTTCGGGGCGGGGCTTTGAACCACGGACCTTCAAGGGTGCGTGTATCCAACCGTGACCTGGGCATACGTGATTATCGAAGCTACACCGTAGGTTTTCGTCTTGCCGCCAAGATGTAACTCCTTTATCTTTAGTTTTGTTATCCTTGATTTCTTTCTTGGCGTTGTTAAGAGGCTGAATCGCAGATTGACGCAAATGATACGGATTGCGCAGATTAATTCGTTCTGGTGTCAATCGTCGATGATGAATTTGGTAGTGATGCAATTTGGGTGATTTTCTTGGTAGGGGCAACCCTTGTGGTTGCCCTCTCGGGTGGTGACGGTCAGCCACCGCGGGCAACCACAAGGGTTGCCCCTACACCACCCACATTGCATCACTACCATGAATTTGAATGATTTTCATCTGCGCCATCCGTGTCATCTGCGTCAATCTGCGATTCAGATTTTACTTAAACGATGAAGTTCATTTTGATTATGCTAACACGTCCGTCTAAAATGCTTGACGATTTTTCCTTTATCATTTATCATGGCCACAGATTTATATATCTATAAAACTCTAGGAACTCCATGAGTCCAAAGCGTAGCTTTGTCTGTGCAAAGCTACGCTTTGGACTCCTGAACACTCATTACTAATTATAAATTTTCATGGAAACCTCATTCTCTTTATTTTTAACCATGACCGCTGTCACCTGTGCATTACTCTCCAGCACCGTGGCATTAGGGGCAGACCGTTTTCCGGTGTTGTTACGCCAAGTCGCTTTTATCTTCTTAGGACTGGCGGGACTCAGTGCAGTCATTGGCGGTGGTACGGTACTGATAGAAAATTCGGTCATCACGGAACAATTGCCGTTAGGACTCAGTTGGATGAGTTGGAATATACGATTGGACCCGTTATCAGGTTTCTTTTTAGTCATCATTGGGTTAATCACGACAGCAGTCAGTCTCTACGGACCTGGTTACGTGCGCGAATTTGAACATGGACACTATCCGCTGTCGGTGTTGGGTGTGTTCACAGGCTTATTCGTCGCAGGGATGATGTTAGTGGTGTTAGCCAACGATGCTTTCATGTTTATGGTTGCCTGGGAATTAATGTCACTGTCTAGTTACTTCTTAGTCGTCTATCAACACTCTCATGCTGTCAATCGACGGGCCGCGTTTCTCTATTTACTGATGGCCCATTTAGGCGCCTTGATGATTCTGTTATCCTTTAGTGTGTTAGCCACCTTCGGAGGAGATGTTTCGTTTGAAGTGATGCGTCACACCGAATTGTCTTCCACTTGGGCTAACATCGCTTTTGCATTAGGTTTAATTGGGTTTGGTATGAAAGCTGGTTTAGTTCCTGTTCATGCGTGGTTGCCCGAAGCCCATCCCGTAGCACCGTCTCATATTTCGGCCTTGATGAGTGGCGTCATGTTAAAAGTCGCCATTTATGGTCTCATCCGGTTAGTCTTCGATTTACTGGGACCTCCTCAATGGAGTTGGGGAGTGATTTTGTTATTGATAGGTTCAATGACGGCCTTTTTAGGCATTTTGTATGCGCTGATGCAAAACGATATGAAACGGTTATTGGCTTACTCGTCCATAGAAAACGTTGGTATCATCTGCATCGGTTTAGGTCTCAGCCTCTTATTTTGGGCCACCGGACATCCTCAAATTGCGGTACTGGGATTGATTGCGGCCTTATATCATGCCCTCAATCATGCGTTGTTCAAGGGACTGTTATTCTTAGGGGCGGGGGCCATTTTGCATACCACACATGAACAAAATTTGGAACAGATGGGGGGATTGATACACCGTTTACCGTACACCGCATTTTTCTTCTTAATCGGTAGTTTATCCATTTCGGCCTTACCTCCTTTCAATGGTTTCGTGTCAGAATGGTTGACCTTTCAAACGGCGTTACAAGCCCCCAATTTTGACAGTGGGGTGTTACGGGCCATCATTCCTCTTAGCGCGGCGTTGTTAGCCCTCACAGCGGCATTATCGGCGACCTGTTTTGTCAAAGCCTTTGGAATTGCATTTCTGGGGACATCGCGCACCCGTCATGTGCGTCATGGTCGAGAAACGGATTGGGGAATGAAAGTGGCACAAGGATTTTTGGCGAGTTTATGTTTTCTCAGTGGCATTTTCCCAACGACCGTGATTAATAGCTTGGAAACGATTCCCAAACAATTGATTGGTCAAGAATTGCCCAATGTGTCTGCGGAAGGGTGGATGTGGTTGACACCGATTGATGCCAAAGTGGCTTCGTATTCGGCGCCACTGGTGTTACTCTCTATCATTGCGGTGTGGGTGAGTGTCTATTACCTCCTCCGCAATATTAAGAAGACTCGGCGCGTTTATCCTTGGGATTGCGGTTTTGGACCCTTAAATGCGCGGATGCAATACACTTCCACGGCGTTTGTGATGCCCATTCGACGGTTGTTTAAAGCAGTGTGGCGGGTGGATGAACAAATTAAGGAGGTCAAGGACGAGACCTTGTATAGTAGCGAAATTCGTTACCATTTACATATTGCTGACCGGTCTTGGCCGATTTTATATGAACCGCTTATTTACTGGGTGGTTTGGTTAGCGCGACAAGTTGGACAAATTCAAACGGGTCACATTCGTACCTATTTGGCCTATTCATTTTTTACGTTACTGGTGTTACTATGGCTAATCACGTAGCGGATTCTCAAATTTGGGAATTTGTGATGGCAGCGTATGTTGCCGTCTTTATGTCCGCAATCACTCTGATTATCAGTGTAGCAGCCTATTGGAAGGCATCTCAACTGGTTCGTTACATTCAACAGATTGCCGAAAAAATCTCTTCCTTGCGCGGTTTGGACAGCCGCACGAAGTTGTTAGAAACGTTGCATGAGGAGAGGTTGTTGCGCATGAAAATGCAATTAGAATTGCAGGCCATCAATTCGCAAACCTCTTACGTGTTTCGCTTTGGATCAGAGTCGGTTAAGAAGCAGTTGGAAAAGCATCAGAGTTTCTTTGAACAACTGGAACAATTGGAAAAAATGAGTTCTGAATGTGAAGTCAATTCCGAGAAACTGTATTGCGAAGTGGAAACGTGGCTGGGTGAGATGGATCCAAAGGTCTATAATCATCTGTGGTCAAAGGCGAATTTGTTTAGGAATCAAGCCCAACAGCAATTGGAAATAGCTAAGTTTGTGAGGAGTAAATTGCAGTTGAATAAGTTTGGTTAAAAGAATTTGCCATTGAAGTTTTGCTGTTGGAGTCCGGAATTTGCCGGTTGCCGTTGGAGTCCGGAATTTATTCCGTTTCAATGGGCGGAATAAATTCCGGACTCCAATGACACGGAATAAATTCCGGACTCCTCCGTACTTAGGAATTTCAAATAAAGGTTATTTTCACTATGCTTTCAGATTTAATTCACTGGCTACTTGCCTTTCTACAAACCCTGTTATTTATTGCCTTGGCCCCGCTACTGGCAGGTTGGATTAAGGCCAACAAGTGTATTTTACAAAACCGCTGGTTTCCTCCGCTGTGGCAACCTTACCGCGATTTACGCAAACTCTTTCACAAGGAAGCAGTGGTGGCAGAACATGCCTCTTGGATATTTCGGGCGGCGCCTTACATCATTTTTGGTACGACAGTGTTAGCTGCTGGTGTGTTACCGTTGATAGCCACTGATTTACCTACCGCAGCGATTGCCGATGTCATTGTTCTCGTCGGCTTCTTTGCCCTGGCCCGCTTCTTTCTTGTTTTAGCAGGACTCGACATTGGGACGGCTTTCGGAGGAATGGGGGCGTCGCGTGAAAAGATGATAGCGTCGTTGACTGAACCTGCGATGTTAATGGCGGTCTTCACGTTGGCCATGACGGCTTCTACCACCAATTTGTCCACCACCATAGAATTTATTTTAGACCATGGTGTGGTCTTGCGACCCTCTTTTATTTTTGCAGCCCTGGGGTTGATGATGGTGGCGGTGGCAGAAACGGGACGCATTCCAATTGATAATCCAGCCACTCATTTAGAGTTAACGATGGTGCATGAAGCCATGATACTGGAATACAGTGGCCGTCATCTCGCCCTGATTGAATGGGCGCATCAAATTAAATTGATGATTTACGGCGTGTTGATTGCCAATTTATTTCTCCCCTGGGGGATTGCTACCGAGTTGCACGTCTCCTCCTTACTACTGGGCGGTGTGCTAATCGTGGTCAAATTATTTGCGTTGGGCACCCTTCTCGCGTTATCTGAGATTGTGTTAGCCAAACTGCGACTCTTTCGGGCCCCTGACTATTTGAGTTTTGCTTTTTTACTGTGTTTGTTGGGGATGTTGAGTCATGTGATTTTGGAGGTGGGATAGCACGCGGTTGTCTGAATCAGAATTTGCAGAATTTTAATGGTGATAGAGTAATACATCCTCTCTAGTGTGAGATTAGGTATTCCCCCCACCCCAAACTGTGCGGGACACTTTCGCGTCACACAGCTTTCA
>JAABRD010000060.1 GCA_011391085.1 Thiotrichaceae bacterium
ATTTCAACTGAAGCAATTAAGCGAACGCTGGGAGGAATTTAAGGGTAGCAGTTGGCGGTCTTCGATTATCGAACAACGGTCTGAAATTCGTGACCAACTAGAACAGAATCCCAGCTTGAAAAGGCAGTTGACAGAGGCGGTGGCTAAGGCTTATCCTAAAGCCGTTACGTTAGCCGTGGATGAAACGGGCTTGCCAAAGAAAACGTTTCCAACAGAATGTCCTTATTCACAGGAACAATTGTTAGATAAAACTTTTTATCCGCATCCTGAATAATGGAGAAACTCAGTTTCTATAATCGTAATCGTTATAAATGCTGGCCAATCCATGACACCAATTTGATTTTTCTCCAAGATTAGGAATTTGTGAACTGATGAAGTATTTGACTTTATGAAATTTGAATGGAATCTTAACAAAGCCGAATTGAACCGGCAAAAACACCAAATTTCTTTCCAAGAGGCAGCTACCGTTTTTAGTGACCCATTATCGGTCACGTTTCCCGACCCTGGCCATTCTATTGGGGAAGAACGGTATCTTATTATTGGTATGTCGCACCACCTCCAAATTCTGGTGGTAGCCCATATTTATAAGGTTGAAACCATTCGAATTATTAGTGCCCGTGAAGCCACCAAACGAGAGAGAAAGTTTTATGAACAAGGTAAATTATGATGAAATGACCGATGACCTCCGTGACGAATATGATTTTTCGCAATTGCCTGGAGGAATTCGTGGTAGATATGTCAACTCCGTACAGATGGGTAGCAATGTGGTGTTATTGGAACCTGATATTGCCCAGGTATTTCGCACGGAGGAGGCAGTGAATCAAGCCTTGCGGTTGTTAATCCAATTGGCGAAAACGCAGGTGGCAATCAGTCATCCTTAAAAAATGGGTAGTGATGCAATGTAGGTGATGGGCAAGGACTGCCAGTCCTGAGATTTCTGTCACCCACATTGCATCACTACCCAGAGAATATGCGGAAAAATTGGAAGCGGAAACGATTGTCAAGATTTTGAAAAGAATTGTGTCTAAATACCAACCGCAATGATAGAAAGCCACCTTTCTATTATTTTATGTAGGGTGGATTAAGCGAAGCGTATCCACCAATCTTTCTATATTTTTGTACTTATTTGTTGTTTGGTAGGCATGTTTAGAATATTTGGTTTTGTGCGGCAGCCTTGTAGGGTGGGCAACGGTGGCCCACTCTACCTGGCTTAGTTACTTACCACGAAAGAGAGAAAACCTAATGAACACGTTATCACTCACCTACGAACAAGATTTTTCAGGCTGGATTAATCAGCATATTGCCTTGTTGAAAACCAGCCGGTTCCAGGAACTGGATATTGACCATCTGATTGAGGAATTGGAAGGTATGGCGATTCGTGATAGAAATGAATTAGTCAGTCATTTGGTGATTTTAATGGCGCATTTATTGAAGTGGCAATACCAGTTCAAAAAGTTTGCGGAAGCTTGGCAACATGCCAATGAATATGCCGCTAAAAGTTGGCAATACACGATTATTGAACAACGTTATCGCGTCAAAGAACAACTCGAACAGAATCCCAGCTTGAAAAGGCAATTGACAGAGGCGGTGGCTAAGGCTTATCCTAAAGCCGTTTCGTTGGCTGTAAAGGAAACGGGTTTGGCAGCGAAGACGTTTCCGAAAGAATGTCCCTATTTGATAGAACAACTGTTGGAGGATGATTTTTATCCGCATCCTGAATAATGGAGAAACTCGGGGCGTGTTTAAGAAACGGAGTTTTTATAGTGGTAATCGTTATATAGTAATATTCCTTCTCATTTGTCCCCCCTGCCCCCTGTGTACGGGGGGAGTGACTCCCCCCGCGTGGGGGGCTGGGGCAAATAAACACTTGCCCACCCTACACGAACTTTCTAGGTATAGGAGACCTTGACTTTTGATAACCAATAAGCGTAAGATGCTTCTCACGGGCTTTTACAACGGATAAAGACAAATAAACTATGTTTTCATTACTCGATTTTCATAACTTAAATAAGTTATCTTTAAGTAACCTGGCCATCGCCATGAGTATCTTTTTGATCCTCATCGTGTTGTTCTATAATGTCAGTTTGGTCCCTTCAACGCCTCAAGTAGTATTGCAAGTGGTATCACCAGAGAAGAGTGATATGTACCAGTTGTTCTATGACACGGGTAAAGATTTCAATGAAACTGAGTCGGTAAAACATGCCGTTGACAAAGGTGACAATATTAAAGACGTTATCTTTGGTTTGCCCGTGTCTTTAAGCCAGGTAAAATCCATTAGAATCGACCCAGGTAGTCAACCGGCTTTGATAAAGATTAAATCAATCCAGTTGATTTCTGATGGCAAGGAATATCATTGGAATGCGGCTGAGATTTTGCAAAATTTTAGACCAGTTATGGATATTGGTAATTCTTATGCGAAAGATGGATTGCTTCATATCAATTCGACGGGTAGGGACCCGGCTTTCGTAAGTAATTTCGATTTTAATATCTTCAGTCAGACGTCTTATTTGACCATAAATCTTACAAAATTAAGCGGGATTGAAGGGCTATCTTATTTGATGGTGGCGGGGATACTTATCGTCATTTTGCTGTCTTTGCTGTCTCAAAAGTTTGGGGGGGCGTTGACTTGGTTAGAAAAGGTAAATTTTTACACTTGTATAGTTTTATTTGCTATTGCGAATATAATTTTCTTCTACAAGTTACAAAGAATCGTCTATCCATTTCCTTACCATGATGAATTTATTAATATTATTCCAACCCTATCATCATGGGCCGATGGAACGCTTACTCTTGGGCAATTTTTTGAACAAAAGTCATACCTTCGCCCCTTTGTATATTTCACCTTCTATATTGTCATGGCTGAATTATTTGGAGAAAATTTTTATTCCATCTCAATATATTTGGTTTACATCAGTACCGCGATAATTACGCTGATCATGTTATTTAAAGAAAAAACTAATAAGTTGTTATGGTTGGGGGTATTATTGATCGCTTTTACCTCAAGGACTACCTCCATACATTTCTGGCTATTTACAACCCTCTTTAGTTTTTTTCTAATATTTCTGCCATTTGTTGGTTTTTACCTGATTGAGGTCAATGAAACCAAAAAGAGTGGTTTTGTCTATTCTGGTCTGATATTGGTGTCAATTTCTTGTAACCCGATATTTTTTTCTTTCATTCCATTTTTCTTGACTTACCACTTTTTCAACAACAAGTTTGCTAACAACCTTGTAACACTCAGAAGTTTACCTAAAACACTTCTGATTTCAATTAAACGAGTAGAAGGATATTTGATTGCAACAACCGCTTATGTTCTATGTTACGTCATTTACTTTCACAATTTCAAAGAATATGCGCCTGTTCCCGGAACGATGAACATGGACTTTTTATTGAATTTTGTTGGAGGATTATTTGTTGAAATGGTCAGTGACGTGAAACCAATAGGTTTAGCTTTGATTGTAATAATGACTCTTTTGACAAGAAACTTGAAGACCACTTTAGTTTCTTTGGCTTTCCTAACGTTCGTGTTGATCTTAACTTGGCAAAGATCGGGGTTTGGCGAGATGTATGCGTTTCAAAGCAGATACTATGTTTATTCGGCATTTGTCTTTTTGATTTTGATTCTTAATGCGGAAGTTGTTAAAAACAACTTTTATCGATATTTCCTTCAGTGGCTTTTTCTGTTGTTTATCGTGGTTAGCTTCTCCAAGTGGGCAACCTCAGACTACGATGTTAGATTTTCGGAGGGCAAACAAATCGCTTTCAATGCTTACTTGAATAACGATTTTTGGGGTACCGAAAAGACTAAATTGGTACATCCATCACTCACCGCACAGGAATGGCAATACTTTTTAAATACGGTAGAACATGGGTACTTTCCAAAAGCGAAGTCTGCCGAAAATATCAGCCTCCGTGAGGAGAAAGTCGCACCGCTTCCAAGTCCTTTTCAATCCGTGCCAACAGTGCAAGAGGAAAGTGTTCACCCACAGACCGCGGAAACTGATTCTGCATACCCGATGTTTCACACGATTCCTGAACAAGTCACGGCCAAAGAAACCGTCACCTTTTGGCGGGCGGTGAAAATTGACTGACAACACTACCCAAAAATAGGTAGTAATGCAATGTGGGTAATGGGCAAGGACTGGCAGTCCTTCCCCTGGCAGTTTCACCACCTTATTTGACTGATTAACGCCGGTAATAAATAGAAAGTAAAAAAATATGCCAGTTATCTCCATAGCAACCAACGACGATAGTGTATTCATTCATATTGACAAGAAAATTTGTGAGGTCCACCAACTGAATCAATTGCTAGAATTTGTGAAGTTGAATTTTGCCGATTTCTCCCATATTCCAGAGGTTAGCGACGCGGAGTTGCAAGAACTGTCAGCTTGGTTAGACACTATACCGGCCTCCGAGAGGGAAACCGCTTTTAGCCGGATGGTGGAATTATGAAGTTGCGGATTGATTACAGCCGACAAGCACAAAAGTTTCTTGACCACAACGGTACGGTGCTAACCGTTGCACAAGTCGATATGCTTATCACTAAGGCCATGAAGAAACTCCTAAAAATGGAGAATACCAATATAGACGTACAAGCCATGAGGGGTAACCGACGCGGTTCTTACCGAATTCGAACGGGTAAAGTGCGAGTTATCTTTTCGTACCAAAGCGGGGTAGTGATGGTGGTAGCGGTGGTAGCGATTGACTTTCGTGGGGGTGTTTATAAATAGTTGGAGAGGGTGGAATCTGGTGGGCCACTGGGTTTCAACCTCAATGGGAATGACCTTCCCCTGGCAGTCCAAGTGAGTTAATGGTGGTAACCCACTAAAAAAAGTTGACCATTGGGGAATCCATTACCTACGCAGGCTTAGTTTCTAAAAGTCTTGTAGGTTGGACTGAGCGAAGCGAAGTCCAACGTTATCAATTTGTTGGAGTTCGCTGGCGCTCACTCCAACCTACGCAGGCTTAGTTTCTAAAAGTCTTGTAGGTTGGACTGAGCGAAGCGAAGTCCAACGTTATCAATTTGTTGGAGTTCGCTGACGCTCACTCCAACCTACGCAGGCTTTTCTGGACCACATAATTGTGGGAAGACGCGCTACATGACCAAATTGACTGATGACGCCTGTTAACTGCCCTGCTACCCGACTAAGGTTTTATCCAACTCATAAACAAAGAGGATGAGGATGACTTTTTATGCCTTATTTCCAAACATTATGGTTTGACAACTGATGACAACATTTTGTCGTATTGCTTGGAAAGATTTTCCGCCGGTATGGATTCATGCCCAGGAAGAAGCCGTCAAAAAGCATCCATGTTATCAAGCGGCGAAATCGGGGGACCCAGATGCCGCTTTTTGGTTGGTTCGCGACTCTATCTCAAAAACGGTCATCAAACAACTTGATGAGATTTTTCAGGGGCGAAATCCAATCCTGGTATCTGTTCATGCGATTGAGGGGACCGGTGTTAACGCCATTCCAGAAGCACTTGCAGATTTGTTGGCAGAATATTTAGGTTGGCGTACCGATAGTGAAATTATACAAACTAACATTGTTGGACATACAGGGGCAAATGGTTTTTCGCGATTGGCCAGACAGGCTGAATTCGACGGACCTGTCATTCCATACCAGCTTTATTTGATGGTAGATGATTTCGTTGGACAAGGCGGGACACTGGCAAACCTACGTTCTTATCTCATTCTGGGGGGTGGCCAGGTTTTGGGTGCGACGGTCCTGACAGGTAAATCTTACTCCGCGCATCTGGCGCTGACCATAGAAACACTGAACGCATTGAGGTTAACACATGGACAAGAACTTGAAAATTGGTGGCAACAAAGGTTCGGATTCGGATTTGAAGGCCTTACAGAATCTGAAGCACGTTACTTGCTTAACACCCAGACGGCTGACCGAATCCGAGATAAAATTATTGCGGCAATCGAAGGGCGAGATCGCTAAACGGGTTTCTGAGTGGGTGGCTATTTTGTAGAGAATCAGAACAAACTGATGACGAATAAAATTATGAAAACACTAAATGACGTTATTACAAACTTGTTTACATGGAAAGAAAATCCATGGCCTGTTTCTGAAGATAAGAAGAATCTTCACATTGGATGTGGCGAACATCTTCTTGACACATTTGTTAATGTGGATTTCCTACCTTCCAACCCAAATGTATTAGAGTGGGACTTACTGGACGTTTGGCCAACCACCTTATCAAGCAAGTTGAAACTGGCTTTCTCTGAGGATGTCTTGGAACACTTTTTTTACAATGAACAAGTGTATATCCTTTGCGCCATGAACGTTGCCTTGGAAAGAGGAGGCGTTTTCAGGGTGCTGATGCCAAGCCTGGATAAGTTACTTGGTAATTACTCGACTTTTTCCGGCGACAACAAGGAAGATTGGTACGTCAAGTATTTTGGGATTAGAAGCAATGCAGATATGGGGTGAATCTGGGGATGCGATTTGGTGGACACCGTTGGTTACACAATGAACCCAGTTTCGCGGTTTTAGCGCAAGAATGTGGTTTTCAAAAAATCTCCACCAGTTGTCAAATTTCCACGGTCGACGAATTGAGTCACTTGAATTTGCGTGATGAAACAGATTCTCTCTCCTTCGCCAACGATTTGGTCAAAACCAAACCTGTCATTAAATGGACAATTCTTCCAACCTCCATTTCCAATGCCAGTCAGTTAAGTTATTTGACCAACACCAACATACCCATTTTTTGTTCAACGGGAACCGCACAAATAGAGTACCAGTTTCCAAGTTCTCTACGCGGGAAAAATATTGTTCTGTTAAATTTCAGAGGCACTAACATTTCTCAATTCCGTGAACATAACTACGCTGGTGTGAAATTTGTGACGTCCACCGGACAACTGATTCCTGATAATGGAATCATACCGATTGATAGTTCGTTGCGTTCCCGTATCGTAGTAAATATGTTGTCCTACGTGGATGTCAGGGAAAAAATCAAAGATGAAACCATCGTGTCAGTACAATTCGTCTGTTCACAACACCGAGGCGATTATTTTACGGCAGGACCTTTGGAAGTGTTCTTTATACTGTCATAGTCAAATCAAGTCAGGTGGGCAATATGTTTTTATGGCCCACCACTTGGCCAGGTGGTAAAGGTGGGCAAAGAAACACTTGTCTACCCTTCCTAAACAATCCAGGGGTCCAAAGCGTAGCTTTGCCAGGTAACAGACAAAGTTGTGCTTTGGACTCCTGAACTATTACACGGAAGGCTAGGGATGTGATAAAATCGTTCATGTTTATCATCTTAAACGGATTGATATTCGATTATGAAACCTAAAGTTTATATTGAAACCAGTGTGATAAGCTACTTGACAGCGCGGTTAAGTAGTGATTTAATTGTGGCGGCCCACCAAAAATTGACCCTGGAATGGTGGGAAAGTCGTCGTGTTGACTTTGAATTATACACTTCCGAATTAGTCTTTGAGGAAGCCAGTCGTGGGGATCCACAAGCAGCGAAGAAACGTATGATGGCGTTACAAAATATTTCCTTATTAGAGTTGAAACCAGAATCTTTGGAACTGGCGGAAGTATTTTTGTATCAACAACATCTCCTCCCTGAAACTGCACGTCAAGATGCGCTTCATATTGCCACTGCTATTACCGGTGGCATGGATTATTTACTGACTTGGAATTGTCGGCACATTGCTAACGCCGAATTGCAAAAAACGATTGCCCGCATTAGCCATCAAAAAGGCTATAATAATATACCAATCCTTTGTACCCCAGAAGTTCTTCTAGGAGGTTAACTTATGTGGAAAGACCCTATTATTGAAGAGTTACATCAAATCCGACAAGAGTATGCCAAAGAGTTCAATTATGATTTAAAAGCCATGTTTGAAGATTTGAAGGCCAAAGAACGGCAGAATACTACGAACCCAATCGTCTCCCTGCCCATGCAAACACGCAAAGTGCCGGTTGCCGAAGAAAAGTCGTGATAGATTACCCTGATAACGTTTCTTAAACAATTCAGTCAAGTCGGGTGGGGGCAACCTCTTTTCGTTGCCCACCCTTTCGCTACACCGAATGGTGGGCAAAACAAAAAGACGTTTTGCCCACCCTACAAACTATTACAGAGGTAATCATGGAAAAATTAACCTCCTCAGGACTCTCCAAAGCCAGGTTAAAACGCTTTATCCACCTTGAAGAACGAGATTTAAACGATTATGAATGGTTACAAGTCGATTCCATTGCCTTAACGGCCGAGGAACAACAACATTTGCGGCCCATTCAGTCACGTTTGCGAAGTTATCGTACTCATCTAATGAACGAAGCGACCTTATGGGCCAGGGCCATTTATCCCCTGTTATTGTTAGCTGAACAAGGTTCGATTCAGGCCTGGTCAGGGGTGGCCATGCAAGCGACTTATCCGCAATTTGAAATTGACGGCATTGCCGATGGCGTGTTAGGCAAATATGTGTCTGGTTTTCCTGAAACGCCCTATTTAGTGGTAGTGGAAGCCAAACGAGGATTAGAGACATCAAATCCGGTCTATCAATTATATGGACAACTGCTGGCGGCGGCCCATTTGAATTGGGAAAATGATCAACTGGAACCTCAAGAATTATTTGGTTGCTATACGATTGCTGATAGTTGGAGTTTCGTGCGTGCCGAAGTGTCTGGAATCACTACGGAGAGGCCAACTCTGCGAATTGAATCTTCTGGAGAATATCCTGAACAAACAGATGCCCCCACTATTGTCAAGATTCTGAAAAAAATGGTGATGAAATATCTCCAGCAAACACGTTCTGGAGAGTAAAATTATCAGCCGGCTAAACGTTTGAATTTTCTGTAAAGAGAGAAACTACTAATGACTAAACTTACCCCCTCAAGCCTATCGTTGGCCACCTTCAAACGGTTGGTCAATCTGCAAGTCAAAGAAATGGGCGACTATGAATGGACTCAAACCGATTCCATTTCCCTAACCAACCAAGAACAACGACGTTTACAAGAATTGAAAGCGGATTTACTGCATTACCCAGTCCTCTTAATGAATGAAGCCACTTTGTTAGCCAGGGTACTCTATCCGCTACTGTTATTAGCGGAACAGCCACCGATTCGGGCGTTAGTGGAAGTGGCCTTACAAGCGCGATATACGCAGTTTGAAATCGAAGGAATAGTCGATCTGGTACTGGCCAAAAGTGTCTCTGGTTTTCTGGAATCTCCTTATTTGGTCGTTGTGGAAACCAAACGGGGAGTGGAAGGTCAAAACCCCGTCGTGCAATTATATGCACAACTGTTAGCCGCCGCGCATTTGAATTGGGAAACGGATGGACTGCCACGACAGGAAATCTTTGGTTGCTATACAGTTGCGGATACTTGGAGTTTAGTCCGGGCCGAAGTGGACGGCATGGAAGCGGATATTCCTACGTTACGAGTCGAACCTTCCAGAGAATATGCGGAAAAATTGGAGGCGGAAACGATAGTCAAAATTTTGAAGAAAATTGTTTCTAAATATAAACCGCAATGATAGAATGTGGGTCAAATCTTTGAACTGTAATGTGTATGAGGTGTGTGATGTCTGTGAGTGAAAGAATGAAGGGAAGGCGGTGTATTCATCTCCCTCGGCGTGTCTCATTCTCCTCACACAGATCACACACCTCACAGTTCCAATCCGTCACCCACATTGCATCACTACCAAAGATTTTTTATACATAAAATTACCTTAACCATGATACGAATCAATCCGAAAAGCCACGATTCCCTATTCAAATGGCTGATTACTTCTTTTACCAGAGAATTTTTTGACCATTACTTTCCCAACGTCAAAATGGGGACGTATCATTTTATTGACAAAGAATTTCTCAGCAAATATGAGGCATTGAAAGAAAGCCTGAAAGGTGACCTATTTTTACTGATGGAGGTAGAAATTGACAACCACTTTCAAGAAGTCGCCATTCAGATCGAACATCAGAGTGAGAAAGAGGACGTCTCTGAACGACTCTTTGAATATCTCTGCTATGAATATCTCTGCTATGTGTGGTTGTTGAAAAAGAAATTAGTTTGGAGTATCGTCATTTACACTGACGGTAGTGATGCAATGTGGGTGATTACCCTCACCCCCGGCCCCTCTCCCTACGGGCGTGGGGAGAAAACCACTGATATTGCCTGTCTCCCCTCTCCCTCTGGGAGAGGGGCCGGGGGTGAGGGCAACTCTATGAATATCACCCACATTGCATCACTACCCACTGACGAAGCGGTTTGGCGAAAACCTGTCCCAGACCAATTTTGTTATGGATTCAGTGTCACACATCAGAAACAATACTTTCATTTTGACGTGATCAAGGTCAAAGCGGAACACAGTGGTGAATTAATCCAAAAACATTCTCTACTGTGCAAGTTATTGGCCTTAAAAGCCAATGACGAAGGCACGGATCCAGAACAACTGATTTACGAAATTTATCAGGCGGCCGCCGCCCTGAAAGAACAACTGACGGCGGACCAGTTATTGTTAATCGAACAATGGGTGAATTTTTATAAGAAAATCCCCGAACCAGTTTTGAAGAAGATTAAACAGGAGGTCAATATGGAACTTGTCGAAACGACCATCAGCGAACATATTTATAACCAGGGGAAAGCCTTCGGTAAAACCGAAGGACTCTTGGAGGGACAGCTTGCGGTGTTGGAAAATTTGCACCGGCAGAAAATTTTATCCAAAGCCCAGCGAAACGCCATGATGGCCCCGCTACAGCAGCAACTCAAACAGTTGCGCAAATAACCGATTCGGTCGCGCAGACCGGCCGTCGGTTATCAAGACACCCCTGGTCTATCAGGTCGCGGCCCTGAAAGAATAACTGACGGCGGATCAGTTATGGTTATACTGCATAGCTTCACAATCTGAACTTGACAGGGATAACACCCCTCGAAGGGGTGTTATCCCTCGCCGCGAACGAAACTCAAATTGTCAAGCTATGTAGTATAATCGAACCATGGGTGGACTTTTATAAAAAAGTCACCGACTAAATTAACCCTTATCCTGCCGATTAACGATGGCAATGAGGCGCAAAGTAGTGGTAGAATTACGGGTTTAAACCTGACAGGTCTTGAAAACCTGTCAGGTTTGAATCGCAAAGTCAGGGTTTAAACCTGACAGGTCGTAAAGCACCTGTCAGGTTTGAATCGCATAGTAAAAGAACCAAAATTATGAACACATCAAACACGCTAAACCAATCATCTGAACAAGACTCTTATTCAACCGATTTAGAAAACCTGAAAATTTTAATCGTTGCCACCCCCAAGACGGGTAACACCTGGCTTAAGCTATTGTTGTCTCACATTTATGATTTGCCAGTCATAGAGAAATCCGTGCCGGATCCACAGGACTTTAAAAAGGCTATTTTAACCTTTGGAAATAAATGGATAAGTCATCATCACTGGGTTAAACCTGAACCCGATTTTATAAATTTCTTTAAAAGTCAAGGGATCATTACGATTTCCACCATGAGACACCCAGGAGATACATTGGTGTCATTATTTTATTTCGCCAAATGGTTTTTAGAGGCTAATCCTGCGTATGCGTCATTGAGAAATGATTTTGAAACAAATGATTCTGAAACAATGGGGAAAAATACTCTCAAATATATTCAAGAGGGTGGTTTTGCAAAACTGTTACAAATTTCTGCAAGTTGGTCCCCTCATACAATCGGGGTAGTACGTTATGAAAATATGTTAGCAGAACCAGTCAAGTCTTTATTGGAATTGACCAGTAGAATTGCTTCTGTGTCTGAAGACAGAATTAAACAAGCGGTAGCTGCCTGTGAGATTCATAATCTCAGACAAACAGGTTTCGATAAGAGATTTTTTAGAAAGGGTTTGCAAGGGGAATGGAAAAAGGAAATTCCACCTAACATGCTACAAATCTTGCGTACTCAACCCCCTTATCCAGAATTGTGTAACCAACTGGGTTATTCGTTTGATGACACAGAAGTCTTGACGCGGCCCACGTTTGACTATACTACGATTAACCCGTTCCATAAACGACAAGAATTTGATAATGGTATAAAAATTACCCAATTCTTATCTTTGGTTTATTTCTCAACCAAGAATGCCTTACAACGCTGGCCCAACCCGTTTGAAACGTCTTCAGCAGAATGTTTTTATAACTGGTTAATTCTTCCCTGTGAGGCCGACACGCAAACGGTTGCTTTGGATAATTCGGCCACCAGATTACTCATCACTAACTTGGCCCATTTTATTTATCAATTGCGTGGTGATTTGCGTCAGGCATTTCCAGACCTCTTTGGAAAAAACCGGGAGGAATTTGGTCGATGGTTTGTAAACCAATTTCCTTTGGAGTATGACATTGAACCGGCTTTTATTACGCCGATGTTGCGTTCTCTTAACTCTAATCAGACCACTCACGTTCAACCACCAGAAGCCGTGAATATTACACCAAACACGACGGAAAACCAGTCACCCTCAGACCTTAGAACCAGGGTGAAACTCCACGACTTAGGCGAATTTTCTGAAGAATACAGAGGAATCCTATCGCCGGTATACAATGATGAAGTTGTTAGGAAGTATATGATTGAACAGTTTTTAGACAATGCTTCAGTTTACGCTAATCATTACCAAAATTTCAGTCATTTTGAATGGTTACTCAGCACCGCGCAACAACATCTTTCTCTTAACCACTTAGAACCACTAAGAATACTAGATATTGGATCAGGTGCGGGAAATACCATTTTTCCTCTCTTCAAGCTATATCCAAATGCGTCAATCGTTGCCAGCGATCTATCAGCACCTTTGTTAAAAATCTTGAAGGAGTTATATGAGAAAGACTATGGTGCGCGGGCTTGCACCATCGTCCAACTCAATGCCGAAGAAATTGTTTTTGAAGAGGGTCAGTTTGATTTAGTGGTTGGTAGTGCCATTCTACACCATCTACTTTCGCCAGAACGGGCGATTAAAGAGTGCTTCAGAGTCTTGAAGCCACAAGGATATGCTATATTTTTCGAACCTTTTGAAAGTGGCAATTCTGCGGTGGCTTCTGTCCTTCTTAAATTACTTGAGTTGAATGGGCTTTTTCATCAGCAAGATGAACCTCTGACTCCAGAAATAGTACGCTTTTTCAAAGCCTGGTGTCATGATGTGGACGTGCGGAAGAGAATGAGTAAAGATAGCCCGTTGTTGCCACAACTAGACGATAAGTGGTTATTTACACCGCACTATTTCCAAGAAATAAGTGAATCTGTGGGTGGAGAGGTCGTCATCTATTCCACCAATGACATGACGAAACCGTTTTCCAATGCCATTAAGACTCTTCTAAAGTTAGGTTTGCAACTTGAGGAAAGCTGTTTACCCAGATGGGCGATGGATTATGTTCTTGAAGAAGAAGAAAAGTTTGTCCGTGAACCGAGTCAAGAAGCGATAATGATGGAAGGATGCGTTGTTTTCCATAAAACCACATGGCCTAACACCATGAATATCACACCCCAAACCACTGGTATCCCTGCGCCCCAATTCAAAGCGCACAAGTTGGAAACCATCACCTCCTTTTGCAATTTTTTAGAAGGTGGCGACCACCCTCAATGGCCCGTCGAGATATTCCTAGAAATCAGCAACGTCTGTGACCTTCAATGTGCCATGTGTGCCGCTTTCTCGGCGTTAAGTCCCGATCACTTCATAAAACTCAAAACTTCCGAACGAGGCTTTTTAGAAACCGCCGACTATTCGGCCTTAAATTCATTGTTGCAACACGCGCTATTAGTACATTGCTTTGGCTACGGTGAACCCACCATTCATCCCCGATTCCAAGAGATTCTTAACGATGTTTTAGATTACGAAGTGTTGGTAGATTTTTTCACCAATGGTATGCACTTGACCGAAGAGTTATGCCAATTAATGGTACACAAGAAGTTGTTCAAAGTGGTCGTGTCTTTTTCAGGTACTAACCAACAAGACTATGAAAACGTCTATTTGGGAGGGAAGTTTGAGACGGTTTTGGAAGGCCTTTCTCGTCTTGCCCAGACTAAGAAACAGTACCATAGCCAATATCCAGTGATTGAAATCAATGCCATCGCGTTCCAACATCAGATTGACCATCTCATTGAGTTCATTGATTTGATGGCGGATAACGGAGTCAATCAGATTGAATTGAAACCATTGGTCACTTATTCAGACACGCCTCAATTGCACTCTCATGCGGCCCTGTTTCGTCCCGACATCGAAGGTCAATTGTTGGAAAAAGCCAAACAACATGCAGTGGCGCGGGGATTGCTTTTTAATCCAGCCCCATTTGTTGAAGGTGCCAAACACACCCGGTCTGATAAATCCGATTTTTTACCCATCAGCGAGATAAAATCTGCTGCCAAAAAAATCGTCCCCATTCGTCCATCGCCAGATTTTAAAGAACCTCAATCCACTGAAAACGCCATGAACCAGCTGGAGGATTCTATACAAGAATTTTTGGGAATTCAAACTCTCGAACCTCCCGTTGAAATACCCTGCTTTGAACCCTTTGAAACTTTCTATGTGAAGAAGAGTGGTCGGGTCACTCCTTGTTGTTTTGGAAATAGTTCAAAAACCCCACCACTGGGTAACATACATGAAAGTACAGGAGAAGCCATCTGGCAAGGTTTAGGTTTTCAAACCATCAGAAAGGGAATTTTAGCTGGACAATATCCGATCAAAATTTGTAGAAACTGTCTTGAATTTAAACACTATCCCAAACACCACGCCATACACCACAAAGTGGTGGCTTATGTCGATTGGTTTCGGCAAGTTTTCGGTCAAGAATTTGACCTGCACTTACAAAACCGGACGATAAGACTGGGCAATCTTAGCAATAGAGACGTTATTGAAAAATGGAAACTTCTTAACTCCTCTATTCAGATGGGTACAGCAGAAAACCAGTTTGCCGTAAGTGGCAGTATTTTCACGCTACCCAAGCGGCTCCAGCCACCCTATTTCTGGGTGGAACACATCCCGTTTGCCTTTTTTCTCATCCATACCTTAAAGCCTAGAATATTGGTCGAACTGGGTGTTCACGTAGGCAACTCCTACAACGCCGTCTGCCAAGCCGTCGGCACCTTAAAAACGGCGACTCAATGCTATGGCATCGACACCTGGCAAGGCGAGGAACACGCGAATTTTTATAACGAATTACTCGCTTACCAGCAACGAGAATATCCCAAGTTTTCCGCGTTACTCAGAATGACCTTTGACGAAGCCCAAAGCCACTTTGCGAACGGCACCATTGATGTACTTCACCTCGCTGGCAACCGTACTTACGAAGCCGTCAAACATGACTTTGACAATTGGTTGCCCAAACTGAGTGACCAAGGAGTCGTCATTTTCCATGATACGGAAGTCAGAGAAACAGATTTTGGGGTATGGCAATTCTGGGAAGAATTAGCCCAAACTTATCCCTCGTTTAACTTCAAACACGGTTATGGATTGGGTGTGATTGCTGTGGGAACTCAAGTGCCACAGGCGTTTCTTAATTTTCTGCAAGCGGCCAATCAGGAACCGTTCTATCGGGAATTATTTGCCAGATTAGGCGATTATATTAGCGTATTAGAACAGCACAAAACTTTAGTAGAACAGCACAGAACTTTGGTAGAACAGCACAAAACTTTAGTAGAAAAACCTGTCCGTCCACAACCACTCTTAGTTGCCCAACTGTTTATTGACACTGGAACAGGATTTTTGGAAGCACAATCTATCACCCAACCCATCACCGGCGCAGAAACTCAACTGGAATTTGATTTGTCGGCATATCAGGGAATTAGATTGCTACGCTTTGACCCCCTCAACGACTTAACGATACTGGAGATGCAACAATTTGTGATACAAGATGGCCAGGGTACCTGGCATCAGTTGGTCAACTTCCAAACCAATCTGACTTATGCCAAAGACAACTATTTGGTATTTGGAACGAATGACCCACAAATTCTTATCGATGTGCAACAAATTCAGCGTCCTCTCAAAGTCATTTTTCAGTTTAAATACGTGACACTAGGGGAGAAAACGTATCGTCCGTTGTGGGAAATGGAACGCGAACAAACTCAGCAATTGGCGGGGCGAGTGCAACAATTAGAACAGGTTTTTCAACCACAGGGACGGCGGTAAAAATGGGTGATGGCATTCGTTGGAATGGCATTCGTTGGAATAGAGGCTTTAGCTACAATGCCATTAAGGAAACACCGCTGGAGTGGAGGCTTTAGCCGGCCGGCGGTAGGCGACCCGCAATTTGAGTGGGGGGGTGATGCCTACGGCCGGCTAAAGCCTCCACTCCACCGGGATTTTCCTTAACTTAATGGCAGTGCGGCTAAAGCCTCCACTCCAGCATTTACCATTACCACTGTAACACTACCTAATAATGGTTCGGACCTTTACCCGTTGAGTTAACCCGTTGTAAGTCTTTAACCAGGCTGGCTTTCGGTACTTATAGTTTAAAAAATCAAAAAACTCGCTAACCATGACACGAATCAATCCGAAAAGCCACGATTCCCTATTCAAATGGCTGATTACCTCTTTTACCAGGGAATTTTTTGACCATTACTTTCCCGACGTCAAAATGGGGACGTATCATTTTATTGACAAAGAATTTCTCAGCAAATATGAGGCATTGAAAGAAAGCCTGAAAGGTGACCTATTTTTACTGATGGAAGTAGAAATTGATAACCACTTTCAAGAAGTCGCCATTCAGATCGAACATCAAAGTGAGAAAGAGGACGTCTCTGAACGGCTGTTTGAGTATCTCTGCTATGTGTGGTTGTTGAAAAAGAAATTGGTTTGGAGTATCGTCATTTACACTGACGAAGCGGTGTGGCGAAAACCTGTACCAGACCAGTTTTGTTATGGGTTCAGTGTCACACATCAGAAACAATACTTTCATTTTGATGTGATTAAAGTCAAAGCGGAGAAGAGTGGTGAATTAATCCAAAAACACTCGCTACTGTGCAAGTTATTGGCCTTAAAAGCCAATGACGAAGGCACGGACCCAGAACAACTGATTTACGAGATTTATCAGGCGGCCGCCGCCCTGAAAGAACAACTGACGGCGGACCAGTTATTGTTAATCGAACAATGGGTGAACTTTTATAAAAAAGTCCCTGAACCAGTTTTAAAGAAGATCAAACAGGAGGTCAATATGGAACTTGTCGAAACGACTATCAGCGAACATATTTATAATCGGGGCAAAGCCGAAGGCAAAACGGAAGGCAAAGCCGAAGGCAAAGCCGAAGGACTCTTGGAGGGACAACTTGCGGTGTTGGAAAATTTGCACCGGCAGAGAATTTTATCCAAAGCCCAGCGAAACGCCATGATGGCCCCGCTACAGCAGCAACTCAAACAGTTGCGTAAATAACCGATTCTACCAGAAACCATGAATATCACACCCCAAACCACAAGTATCCCTGCGCCCCAATTCAAACCACAAAAGTCGGAAACCATCACCTCCTTTTGCGATTTTTTAGAAGGCAAAGGTTATCCACAATGGCCACACGAGATGTTCTTAGAAGTCAGCAATGTCTGTGACCTCAGATGCGCTATGTGTGCCGCTTTTTCAGGGCTGAATCCGAATCGTTTCTTAAAAATAAAGACGTTGGAGAGAGGTTTGTTAGAAATAGCGGATTTCTCAAACTTGGATTCGTTATTGCAACACGCAATATTAGTACATTGCTTTGGCTATGGTGAAGCAACTATTCATCCAAGATTTAAAGAAATTCTTGACTATGTTTTGAATTACGAGGTATTGGTACATTTCACCACTAACGGTATGCACCTGACCGAAGAATTATGCCAACTGGTAGTTGACAGAAAAGTATTCAAAATAACCATTTCCTTTTCAGGCACCAACAAACCAGACTATGAGAATGTTTATTTAGGCGGAAATTTTGAAACCGTTTTAGCGGGAATTTCTCGGTTAAACCATGAAAAACAACGCCAAGGAAGTAAATTTCCTCTTATCGAAATAAATTCACTGGGATTTCAACATCAAGTTGATAGCATCATTGAATTTATTGACCTTATGTCAACGGTAGGTGTCAACGCAATTCTGTTAAGTCCATTGCTAAACTATCTGGATAATTCACAGTTACATGCCCATGTTGCGGTGATCAATTCTGAAACAGAAAGACAATTAGAGAAGGCCAAACAATATGCCGCAACCCGGGGAATATGGTTTGATTATTTGCAATTTATTGAAGAATATGTGAATCCAGTTCGCGATAAATCGAATTCCTTACCGATTCGAGAAATCAAAGCGATTGCCAAGAATATTGTGCCTATTCACCCACCCAAGGGCGGTCAAGAAGTTTTTTCCACTGAACATGCTTTGGAACAGAAAGAGGATTCCATCGGTGAATTTTTAGGTATTCAAACCATCAGCACTCCTCTTGATATTCCCTGTTTTGAACCCTTTTATAATTTTTATTTAAGGGTCAGCGGGCAAGTTATCCCTTGTTGTTTTTCGGCAAACTATCCTACTCCATCATTGGGAGACGCGGGTAAACACTCTGCTGAAAAAATTTGGAGAGGGTTAGGTTTTCAAGTGATCAGAGAAGGAATTTTAGCGGAACAATATCCTGTCAAAATCTGTAAAGAGTGCATTAAGCTGAAACACTATCCAAAACATCATGCGATGCATCATAAAGTAAATGCCTATGCAGATTGGTTTCGGCAAGTTTTCGGTCAAGAATTTGACCTGCACTTACAAAACCGGACGATAAGACTAGGCAATCTTAGCAACAGAGATGTTATTGAGAAATGGAAACTTCTTAACTCCTCTATTCAGATGGGTACAGCAGAAAACCCGTTTGCGGTAAGTGGTCGTATTTTTACTCTACCCAAAACGGTCAAACCACCCTATTCATGGATAGAACACATCCCATTTGCCTTTTTCCTCATCAGCACCCTAAAACCCAAAATATTGGTTGAATTAGGCGTTTATATCGGCAACTCTTACAACGCCTTCTGTCAAGCTGTCAGCCTTTTGAAAACGGGCACTCAATGCTATGGCATCGATACCTGGCAAGGCGATGAACACGCGAGTTTTTACGATGAATCCGTTTATGACGAATTATTCGCTTACCAGCAACGAGAATATCAAAACTTCTCCTCATTGCTGAGAATGACCTTTGACGAAGCCCAAAGCCACTTTGCGGATAGCACGATTGATTTGTTTCACATAGATGGCTTCCATACTTACGAAGCGGTCAAACATGACTTTGACAATTGGTTACCCAAAATGAGTGACCAAGGAGTCGTCATTTTCCATGATACGGAAGTCAGAGAAACAGATTTTGGGGTATGGCAATTCTGGGAAGAATTAGCCCAAACTTATCCCTCGTTTAACTTCAAACACGGTTATGGATTGGGCATCATTGCGGTAGGTTCAAAAGCGCCACAGGAGTTTCTGAATTTTTTACAAACGGCTAATCAAGAACCATTCTATCAGGGATTATTTGCCAGTTTGGGCCACCACATTACCGTATTAGAACAGAACAAAATTTTAGAAAAGTCAGTCCGTTCACAACATTTATTCGCCCAATTATTGATTGACACGGGCGAGGGATTTGAGGAACGAAATTCCATCATCAAAATGGTGACTGGAAAGGAAACCCAACTGGAATTTGATTTGTCTGCATATTCCGGGATTCAGCAACTACGCTTTGACCCCCTCGATGACTTAACCGCGGTGGAGATTCAACATATTGCGGTGTTACTGGAAGATGGGGAATTGCGCCCCATTACGGATTACCAAACCAATGCGCTTTGTCAACTGGAAGAGAATTGTTTTATTTTTGATCACCCCGACTCGCAAATCACGATTCCGTGGCACGTCGAGAGTCGTCCACAGCAACTCATTATTTCTTTGAAATATGTCAGTTTTGGCAAAGATATTTATCGTTTGCTATGGGAACAAGAACAACTGACGGTGGCACAGCAAACGCAACAACTGCAACAACTACGACACGAATTGGAACCGCTTCTGCACCCCCCTTATGTTGCCCAACTCTTTATAGACACCGGATTGGGTTTCAGTGAGTCACAGTCTATTCTTCACCCAGTGACAGGAGAAGAAACTGAGTTGGAATTTGACTTGTCGGCGTATCCAAAGATTAGGCAACTACGCTTTGACCCACTCAATGATTTGACGATACTGGAGATGCAACAATTTGTGATACAAGATGACCAGGGTATGTGGCATCCCCTGGTCAACTTCCAAACCAATCTGACTTATGCCAAAGACAACTACTTGGTGTTTGGAACGAATGACCCACAAATTCTTATCGATGTGCAACCAATTCAGCGTCCTCTCAAAGTCATTTTTCAGTTTAAATACGTGACACTAGGGGAGAAAACGTATCGTCCGTTGTGGGAAATGGAACACGAACAAACTCAGCAATTGGCGGGGCGAGTGCGGCAATTAGAACAACTTTTTCAACCACAGGGACGGCGGTAAAAATGGGTGTGGACGTTCGTTGGAATAGAGGCTTTAGCAAATGTCCTTTGGTTTGCCCGCCATTCATACTCCACGCAACTGGTATTTCAGGTAGGGTGGATTAAGCGTAGCGTATCCACCTGCCGTACTGCCGTACAAACCTGGTGTTTCAGGTAGGGTGGATTAAGCGTAGCGTATCCACCAGCCGTTCGAAATATTGGTGGATACGCTACGCTTAATCCACCCTACAATTCTCAACTACCGAAAAAGTCGTATTCTTCATTCCTAAATTCTGAGATAGTTTAAGAAACCAAAAAACTCGCTAACCATGATACGAATCAATCCGAAAAGCCACGATTCCCTATTCAAATGGCTGATTACTCTGCTATGTGTGGTTGTTGAAAAAGAAATTAGTTTGGAGTATCGTCATTTACACTGACGGTAGTGATGCAATGTGGGTGATTACCCTCACCCCCGGCCCCTCTCCCAGAGGGAGAGGGGAGACAGGCGATATCAGTGGTTTTCTCCCCACGTCCTTCCCAAGTGATAGGATGACAACGAAGGCTGTCACTTGCGGCTATTGACCATTTCGTGATATGTCAATGTTGATAGGTTCCGAAGTCTGTTCAGCAATGAACAAAAATATCCGGTATCTTGCCCCTTCACCGAAAACTTGTCAGTTTCAATGTAGTATTTGAAGGAAAAACTGAGTAGCCCTTCTGGTGCCAGTGAAGATAAGAACCTGTTTCAGTGGCAACATAAATGAAATAGTCAGCAATTTGATTAGCAGTCGTTAATGTCATCAGAGTCTTCCTTAGCTAATTAGTTAGCTGGGTTTAGTTAATTACATTATAGTTCAAGATTTGACAACTTTTTGAAAGTTGTCAAATCTAACCCACTCAATGTTCTTTCACACCACCCCGCCTAAACACCAAAGTCGCATTGGTGCCCCCAAATCCAAATGAATTAGACATGGCTACCTCTATCCTCATAGGTCGGGCTTGCTGGGGGACATAATCTAAACCTTCACACTCTGGGTCAAGTTCAAACAAATTAATAGTCGGTGGCGCCACTTGGTCACGCAAACTTAAAATCGTGTACACTGCCTCAACACTGCCTGCGGCGCCTAACAGATGTCCAGTCATAGATTTAGTAGAACTCATTGCTATTCCTTTAGCATAGTGGCCAAAGGCTTGCTTGACGGCAAGAGACTCCGCCTTGTCTCCTGCGGGTGTTGAAGTGCCGTGGGCATTAATATAATCAATCTGGTCAGGATTCAGGTGGGCATTGCGTAACGCATTTTGCATACAACGGCGGGCGCCGTCCCCATGGTCATCAGGGGCGGTCATGTGGTAGGCATCGCCACTCATTCCATATCCAATTAATTCGGCATATATGTTGGCACCGCGTCGTTTGGCATGTTCATATTCTTCCAACACGATTACCCCAGCCCCGTCACTGAGTACGAATCCATCGCGGTCTTTATCCCAAGGTCGACTGGCTGTGTGTGGTGAGTCGTTGCGCGTAGATAAGGCACGGGCGGCGGCAAACCCTCCTAGTCCCATCGGACTCGTGGCCATTTCGGCGCCTCCTGCTATCATCACATCGGCATCCCCGTAAGCTATCAGTCGTGCCGCATCGCCAATGTTATGAGAACCCGTGGCACAAGCGGTTACAATGGCATAGTTGGGTCCTTTGATTCCATATTTAATTGATAGATTGCCGCCAATCATATTGATAAGATTGCTGGGTACGAAAAAGGGGGAGATTTTGCGAGTCCCTCCGTGTAAATAGGTGAGATGACCTTTTTCTATGCCAGGCAAACCTCCAATTCCTGAACCAATGGCAATGCCAATGCGTTCGGCAAGTTCGCCGGTGATAGTGAGTCCTGCATCTTCTATGGCTTCTATACCGGCGGCGATGCCATAGTGTATAAAGGTATCCATTTTTTTGACTTCTTTGGCAGGAATATATTTAGTAATATCAAAGCCTTTCACGGTCCCCCCGATGCGACTGGGAAAGGTTGTGACATCAAAGTGGGTAATCGGTTCAATGCCACTTCGGCCTGCCAAAATGGCTTCCCAATTGTCTTTGACGGTGAGTCCGACGGGTGTAACGGCACCCAGGCCGGTTACCACAATTCGTCTGTTTGTCATGGTGTGTTATCTGAATGAGGTTCGTTCTCGTGTGGTTAAGAAACTCAGTTTTTTCATCAAAACTGAGTTTCAGGTGGGGTTGGAAACTCAGTGTTTGGCTAACTCTGAGTTTCCTTTATGGGGTTTTATCAATCTTGCTTAACAACATGTCCCCAAATGTAGTCAATCGCCTGTTGTACTGTGGTGATTTTTTCCGCCTCTTCATCAGGAATTTCACACTTAAATTCTTCTTCCAAGGCCATTACCAATTCTACTGTGTCGAGTGAATCGGCGCCTAAATCGTCCACAAAAGAGGCATCGTTTTTCACGTCTTCGTCTTTGACGCCCAGTTGTTCAACCACGATTTTCTTGACCTTTTCTTCAATTTCTGGTTTTTCTGGTTTGGTACTCATAGTTTAGGTTTTTCCTCCAAGATAAATGGATAGTCATTAAAAGTCAGTCGTCAGGAATACAGTAGCAGGTCGTTCCATCCGTTTTCCACCCGTCGCCGACATTGGCTAGGGTTGACCGCTGACCACTGCATTCCTGACGATTCACTTTATGGCATAAACATGCCGCCATTGATATGTAACGTTTCTCCCGTGATATAAGAAGCAGTTGGGGAGGCCAAAAATAGTACCGCCGCCGCAATATCCTGGGCCGTCCCAGCGCGGTTGACCGGGATTTGTTTTAACAATGCGGCACGTTGTTCTTCGGAAAATTTTTTCGTCATGTCAGTTTCAATGTAACCAGGGGCAACTGTGTTGACCGTGATACCTCGACTGCCAACTTCTTTAGCGAGAGACTTACTGAAGGCAATGACACCGGCCTTGGTTGCCGCATAGTTAGCTTGGCCCGCATTACCTGTGACACCGACGACGGAAGTGATGGTGATAATACGTCCATGTCGCGCCTTGGTCATTGCCCGTAAACAGGCTTTGGTTAGCCGATAGACGCCCGTCAGGTTGGCATTGATCACGGCATCCCAATCTTCTTGAGAGAGGCGCAGGAGGAGATTATCACGGGTGATGGCCGCGTTGTTAACCAAAATCGTGGGCATCTGTTTTTCTAAACTGGTCATCAAGGTGTTGACGGAATCAAAGGAGGCAATATCGAGAACTCTGCCTTCTCCTGTGAGAGAATGTTCCTTCAAGTATTGAGTAATCTTGTCGGCGCCTTCTGTCGTGGTGGCAGTGCCAATCACAGTGGCCCCGGCTTGTCCCAGGGCCAGGGCAATGCCTTGACCGATGCCGCGAGAGGCACCGGTTATGAGGGCGGTTTCATGAGTGAGAGTAAATGGTATCATGTATGATTATTTTCCAAAAGGAGTTCAAGACATGTCTTGGACTCCGTTAGTGCTTGTTCAAATCCTGCCAAGGTGTCTCCCAATGGATAGGCTGTCATACCACGCACAATACGTTTGTTCAAGCCAACGAGGACTTTGGCAGGGCCACATTCAAATAGTTGGGTGACGCCGGCGGCTTCCATTTTTTGAATCGTTTCTACCCAGCGCACGGGGTAACAAAGTTGTGCCACTAAGGCTTGACGAATTTCATCTGGGTGTGTTTTGATAGAAACATCCACATTGTGAATGACAGGAATGGTTGGCATTCGAAACGTTACTTGGGCCAGCCGTTGGGCCATCTGGTCTGCCGCCGGTTGCATCAAGGCGCAATGGGCGGGGACGCTGACAGCGAGGAGGATAGCTTTTTTGGCACCTACGCTTTTCGCTTTGGCAATTGCCCGTTCTACGGCTGTGGTGTGACCGGCAATCACGGTTTGACCGGGTGCGTTGAAGTTGACTGCCGCTAACACTTCTCCTTTGGCTTCTTCAACACAAACGTTTTGAATGATCTGGTCATCTAATCCCAAGATAGCTGCCATTGCCCCTTGTCCTTGCGGCACCGCAGCTTGCATAAAACGACCTCTCGCTTCTGCCAGCGGAACAGCCTCGCGAAAGTCTAAGGCACCGGCACAGACGAGGGCAGTGTATTCGCCAAAACTATGGCCGGCCATGAAGGCTGGTGCGGTGCCTCCTTGGGCTTGCCAAATGCGCCATACGGCCACGCCTGCGGCTAGGAGGACGGGTTGCGTTTTATCAGTTTGATTTAGGATGTCCTCTGGACCTGCCAAAGAGAGTTTCCAAAGGTCATAACCAAGGATGTCGGAGGCTTCTTCAAAAGTTTGTTGGACCGCGGGATAATGTGCCGCTAGGTCGGTCAACATACCTATTTTCTGGGAACCCTGGCCGGGGAAAACGAATGCGTGTGTCACAGTATTTATAATAGGTTAAAAATGGGTAGTGTTGCAAAGGTAATGGTTGTGGGTTTTGGAGTACGGAATTGATTCCGTTGGAGTACGGAATTGATTCCGCTGGAATTGGAGTACGGAATTGATTCCGCTGGAAACGGAATCAATTCCGTACTCCAAAACCGCTAAACCATTACTTGTACAACACTACCTAAAAATGAATGTCTGTTGTTAATAGCTTGGAGTCCGGAATGGAGTCCGTGTCACTGGCTTGAAGTCCGGAATTTATTCCGTGTCACGGAGTTTCTAGCGGAATAAATTCCGTACTCCAAGCTGATTTCTTTGATGATTCTTCGTTTTGCCAATTCACAATATTTCTCATCAATCTCCACTCCCACTCCTCTCCTGCCATTCAAATATGCTTCAATCAACGTTGTGCCACTGCCACAAAAGGGGTCAAATACCAAGTCGTCCACGTAACTGAACAATTTGATACAACGCCGTGGCAATTCTCTTGGAAAGGGGGCAGGGTGTCCAATTTTTTTCCGACTTTCGCCGTTGAAAGTCCAAACGCCATTGGTCCAGGCAATAAACTCTTCTTTGGTCATGTCAGATTTTTTACTTCCCCTGGTTTTTTTCCAAACATCTTTGTATAATACCACAATCAGTTCTACGGGCGCAATAACATACGGTGCTGAGGCTGATAGCCAGGACCCCCAAGCAGTGCGTCTGGAGATGTTTTGTTCGTTCCAAACAATGGTGGTGTGATATTTCCAACCAATTTTCTGGGCGAGGGTGGTAATATCGGCGCCGACACTGTGTTGACCGCCCTTATTTTTGTCTAAGGGTATGTTGAGTAATAAGCGGGCTTCTGGCAGACTCCAATGATAGCAGTTAGTCATCCATTTTTTAGTAAAATCTAAATATTGTTGATATGTCAAAGTGTCATCGTTAGAACTGTATTCTATGCCGACATTGTAAGGTGGAGAAGTGACAATGAGGTCGATAAATTCATGGTCAAACGTCTTCTGGTTTAAGCAATCGCCTTGGAAAAGAGTGATGCTATCGGTTTTAAAATATTCGGTTTTGAGAGATTGTTTCATTCTCATTTGTTTCACTCGTAATTTCACTCGTAGGGTGGATTAAGCGAAGCGTATCCACCCTACAGACGACAGTCTGCGATTGGCTAGTGCCCACACCAATCTTCACAAGGTTTACCGTCGTTATCTCCATCCATTTTCGTCCCCGGGCAATTCTGTAAATAAAACTTGGCTTCTTCACAGGAACTCATTTCAGAACAGTGAACTTTCCCAGCACACTGGTACTGCGGTGATTCCATTACAGGAGGAGAATCAGAAGAGGAATCGGCGGCATATTCAGCCTCTTCAACCTGTGCAGAGGAATCGGCAACTGATTCCGTTGGTACCTCTTGATACTTCCAGTGTAAATATAAGATAACGCAAAATAATGCCACACTCCAGATTGCCACTGCTATTAAAATTTGTCGTTTCATATCATAAGTGTTTCTCTACGGTCGTTGATTTCCTCTCGTTCCCACGCGCTTGCGTGGGAACGCGGGAATTGTTAATACCTAACCACCACCGCCCCCCACGTAAACCCTCCTCCCACGCCTTCTAACATCAGCAAGTCGCCACGCTTAATTCGCCCGTCTCGCACCGCTATATCCAAGGCTAACGGGACGGAGGCCGCAGAGGTGTTGCCGTGGTCAGCAACGGTGAGAATCACTTTGTCCATGGGTAATTTTAACTTCTTGGCAGTCGCTTGAATAATGCGAATGTTGGCTTGATGAGGTATCAGCCAATCAATCGCACTGGAGTCAAGTTGATTAAAGCGGAGGGCTTCTTCAACCACGTCACTTAATACCTTGACGGCAAATTTAAAGACTTCACTGCCGTGCATTTTGGTGAATCCATCCCCATTTTGAATGCGCCCTTGGGCTACGGTGCCAGGGACGTGGAGGAGAGGGTGATAGGCACCGTCAGCATGTAAATGGGTGGATAAAATGCCCGGTGTGTCACTGGCGGTCAAGACACAGGCGCCGGCGCCGTCGCCAAAGAGGACGCAGGTGTTTCTATCTTGCCAGTCGAGAATGCGGGAATAGATGTCGGCACCTACAACCAAGGCGTGTTTGGCGGCGCCCGTTTTGATAAATTTGTCGGCAATGCTGATGGCATAAATAAAGCCGCTACAGACGGCTTGCACATCAAAGGCAGTGGCCCCGTGATTACCGAGGCGGGCTTGGAGGAGACACGCGGTGCTGGGATAAATCATGTCAGGCGTGGTGGTTCCCAAAATGATTAAGTCCAACTCGGCAGGGGAGATACCAGCAACCTCCAGGGCCCGCCGGGCCGCCATTTCTGCCAAGTCACACGTAGTTTGGGAAGCGTCGGCCAGGTGACGGGCACGAATGCCGGTTCGTTCGACTATCCATTCGTCACTGGTATCTATTCGAGTCACTAATTCCGCATTGGTGACTCGACGTTCTGGAAGATACCCACCGGTGCCAATTATTTTGGAGTATATCACTGGTCTGACCCCTGTTCGGTGTCACCACCCAGAAGGATGGCTAATTGGTGGCGGATTTGCGAAGGGACATTTTTTTGCACTTCAATCATCGCTTCTTTGATGGCATAAGTAAATGCCATGACGTCGGCACCGCCATGACTTTTGATGACGATGCCACGTAGTCCTAGTAAACTTGCACCGTTATAGCGACGGGGGTCAAATTTGTTACGAATGTTAATCAAGATGGAACGAGACAAAAGGCCTGCCAACCGTGTAAAGAAGTTTTGGTTAAAACTTTGTTTGACATAGTGACTAATCATCTGGGCCACGCCTTCCGTCGTTTTCAGGGCAATATTGCCTACAAATCCATCGCAGACCACGACATCTACCGTGCCTTTATAAATAGCGTCACCTTCGACAAAGCCGGCATAGTTGATAATTGGACTTTCCGTTAACAGACGGGCCGCTTCCTTGATGGTTTCGTTACCCTTGATTTCTTCTTGACCAATGTTAAGGAGTCCCACTCGTGGGTTAGGAATGTTTTCTACCGCTTGAGTGAGAACGGTGCCCATCACCGCAAATTGAAAAAGATGTTCAGGAGTTACGTCGATATTGGCGCCCAAATCGAGAACATGAGTCGTATGTCCCTGCATCGTCGGTAGGGCCGTCGTAATTGCCGGCCTGTCTATCCCCGGCAACGTTTTGAGGACATAACGGGCGGTGGCCATCAGGGCGCCCGTATTACCGGCACTGACACACGCCTCTGCGCCCCCTTGTTTGACTAAGTCAATGGCAACCCGCATGGAGGAGTCTTTCTTGTTGCGTAAGGCGTGTGAAGGCAAATCGTCCATTTCGACCCGTTGGGTAGTATGGCGAATAGACAAGCGTTGACTCAAGTGGGCAGGAAGATGACCGAGATGTTTTTTCAGTTCCGTTTCGTCACCCACCAGAATCAGTTGTAAGTTCTCGTCTTGGGCCAGAACTTGAAGGGCCGCGGGGACGATGACCGTAGGACCATAATCGCCACTCATGGCGTCCAGTGCAATGCGCGGTGTCAAGGGTTATTCACCTTTTTTATCAAAGACTTTGCGTCCCCTGTAATAGCCTTCGGGACTGATGTGGTGACGACGATGAGTTTCGCCACTTTCGCGTTCTACAGAAAGGGTGGGCGCAACTAAGAAATCATGGGAACGACGCATTCCTCTTTTCGAGGGAGTTTTTCGGTTTTGTTGGATAGCCATGGTAAATGAAGTTTCCTAATGTTTTAAGTTAAATTGAATAGTGTGTGAACCATTCACCTGACATGACGGTTGCTGAGAAACTCAGTTTGCTTTCCGAAACTGAGTTTCTTTTTTGCAGTGCCGACATGTTAAAAAGCATATTTTGCAAAATGCAAATCATTTTACTATTTTTTCAATTCTGATAGTATATGAAAAGGATTAGAGGGTGTCAATGGTTCTGTCACATTCTTAGAAAGTACATACTCATTAGACGGACATACGGTATGCCTAGCCACTAAGGGTAACGCTAAAATCAGTTCATCCTCTATCAGTGATGTTAATGAAATTGGCGTGTTTGTCAAGGATATACCTTCGTAATCATCTGGAATATCATCGGAAGATTGTCCATCATTTAGGAGGATTAAAGCCGTTTTAGCGTCAATTGTCGATGACATGGGTTGCAAACAACGCAGACACAACATGATAAGTTGTGTTTGTATATAGCCGTCAATTTTGATACGGTGTTTGTCATCTATACCAAATTGCCAGTCAATCAAGACGTCGCCTTGTATATCGCTAAGGCGGTCATGTATCCGCGTCATTTGGGCGAGTGCGACCTGGCCCGTCAAGCGGTGGTGGCGGTGGGCGAATTCAGAAGGGTCAATTAATGTAGGTAAATCGTTTAACATAGATTATCTATGGTGGTTTTAGTGGAGAGTGGCTTTAGTTAGTGGAGAGTGGAGAGTGGAGAGTGAATGGTATAATAACACTTCAATGATGTCAAATGGATAATGGATAATAAAAAACACAAGGCCGGACTAGAGGCTTTAGCCGGTGAAAGTGCCCCTTCCACCGGTTGAAGCCTCTAACTATCCACTATCCACTATCCACTAAAGTCCACTATCCACTATCCACTATCCACTATCCACTATCCACTAAAGTCCACTATCCACTATCCACTAAAGTCCACTATCCACTATTTCATGAACTCTCTCCTCCTCCTCCTCGCTTCCACTTCCCCCTTTCGAAAAGAATTGTTAAGTCGTTTGCATTTACCTTTTGAAACGTTTGCGCCATTAGTGGATGAATCACCTTTGCCACAAGAGTCACCGACTCAGTTAGTCACCCGTTTAGCCCAGTTGAAAGTCCGTGCTGCACAGAAAAGCTTCCCAAACGCATTGATTATTGGTTCAGACCAAGTGGCAGTCATTGACGATACCATTTTAGGTAAACCAGGAAGTCATCCTCAAGCGGTTCAACAATTGCAGATGGCCAGTGGGAAGCCAATCGATTTTCTCACAGGACTCTGTTTGTTGAATACCGAAACTCGGCATATTCAAATTGATATGGTACGCTTCACCGTGGTCTTTCGTCGATTGACTCTATCGCAAATAGAAAAATATCTGCAAATGGAAAAACCGTATAACTGTGCCGGCAGTTTTAAATCGGAAGGGTTAGGAATTGTGTTACTAGACAAAATGGTGGGAGAGGATCCCACCGCATTGATTGGATTGCCGTTGATTCGTCTGGTGCGAATGTTGGAGGCGGAGGGGGTGCAAATAGTTTAATGACAGGTGCCTCTAAAAACTGAGTGGAGGTCCAAATCTGTTGAGTTTTTCTGCCGTGCGGACGCGCCAGTGTCCTCAACCAGAACGATACAGCATTCCCACGCTTTTGCGTGGGTACGAGGAGAAGTGTAGGGTGTGTCCGACGCCCCCGGTTTAACACGGCATGGTTCTTGACGGGTGCGTGGGACGCACCCTACCTAAGGCAAAGAACCGTTCCAAATCTAGGCAGCCCCGCGGTTTAGAGTACCGCCAATTGTTGCCGCAACGGTGCCGTCATCAAGTTCATCTGTTCGGCGGAGAGGACGCCCAGCCGGTAAAGGTTTTCCAGAATGGACAGTTGTCCTTTCAGTTCGCCTTCAAGCATTCCTTCGGCTTTGCCTTCGGCTTTGCCTTCGGCTTTGCCTTCGGCTTTGCCTTCGGCCTTACCTTGATTGAAAATATGTTCGCTGATCGTGGTTTCGACCATTTCCATACTAACCTCCTTCTTAATTTGTGCGAGAGTTTGTTTCGGGACTTTGGTGTAAAAGTCCACCCATTGCGTGATCAGTAACAGTTGATCCGCCGTCAATTGTTCTTTCAACTGGGCGGCTGTCTGATAAATTTTCGACACCAGGTAGGCGGGGTCGGTGCCTTCCTCATTGGCTTTTAATGCCAACAGTTGGCACAACAGTGAATGTTTGTTAATCAAGTCACTACTCTTTTCGTCCTTAATCTTGATCACGCTGAAATGGAAGAATTGTTTTGGCATCCCAGGAATGAACGCATACCAGAATTGTTCTGGG
>JAABRD010000061.1 GCA_011391085.1 Thiotrichaceae bacterium
GTCGATCCCAAAAGACTTGGTAATCACGCAAATATTGACACCACGTGTTAGCGGAAATGCCCGCATACTTACCGATATCCTTATGTGGGACACCTTGACTGTTTAGCCACAACGCTTCCATTTTACGTTGCACACGGGGATGTGGATGATGATAACGTTCATAATCCAATTATTTCATTTCAGCTTCGGTAAACTCAATTTTTATAGTCATAATATCTTTAAGTTAAGGAGTCAAATTAGGTTTGAGATTGAACTCTTAACGGTTTTCTTCAAAATGTCAAATTCTGACGGTTCGCAGTATAGTCTGAATCAGAATTCTCAAAATTATAGAATGAACAGAATTAAATTTCACTCCCCTTCTGAAAATTCTAAAATTCTGCAAATTCTGATTCAGACAGCGCAAGCCCCCCTTCCGCCCCTTCCTCTCCTCGGCATCTGAATTGCTCGAAGTGATAAGCAGATGTCAACTGGTGTTACTATTCAGTGGGATTAATGGACAACATTTTGAAAATATGTTTAGCTAATTTCTCATTGATGTCACGATGCCTTGGTATGGGCTGACAGATTTTAGTGGAAGGATTCTGATACCAGTCATGGTTTCCTCCATGTCGAACCAGGGTACAACCCAAAGATTCTAATCGTTTTATCAGTTCACGACGTTTCATAGAATGATCAATTCTTCAACGGTTTTGAGTTTGGGAATCCAACCAGCCCCCAGTTCATGACTCAGGTCGGTCAAATTGTCCTTCAGCTCCGCTAACGTTTCCCCTTGAGTGAGATAATCAGGGTGATTCTGTAGATGGCCAAGCCACATACCATCATCTTCTTGCCAGTATACAATGGCGACAGTTTTCATGAGGGTCTCCTTATAACAATCAATAATAAGTTATGAGTCTGAATCAGAATTCCCAGAATTATAGAATGAACAGAATGAAATTCCACCCCCATTCTGAAAATTCTAAAATTCTGATTCAGACATTTGGCAAGTAGCAAGTAGCCAGTAGCCAGTAGCCAGTAGGGTGCGTTAGCGATAGCGTAACGCACCCTTTTCCCTCCCATTTTTCCCAAAACCACCGAGAAAAAAATAACCAGGAATTTCAATAAAGGTGCGTTACGGCGCAAACAGACGCGCCTAACGCACCCTTTTCCCTCCCATTTTTCCCAAAACCACCGAGAAAAAAATAACCAGGAATTCTAATAAAGGTGCGTTACGGCGCAAACAGACGCGCCTAACGCACCCTACAAGTTTGTCATTCCGCACCAATCAATTGTATAGAAGCCCATTTTCACGTAACGATGGAAGGTAGAATAGGGCCAATCACGAATTTGTTGAACGTAGCCATGTTTAACAGGGTTCCAATGAATATAATCAAAATGTTTTGTGAAATCATGGTCGTCACGAATGAGGTGTTCCCAGAAGCGACGTTGCCAAAGGTTTTGTTCACCCCGTTTTTGGCGTGAGATAGTGAGTGGTTCAGATAAGTTAAGTTGGTTTGCACATTCTTTAGTGACGTAAGTTTTGAGAAGTCGCCAGCGAGTAGCGTAATCGTCGTCATTAGGGGGCAGTGTCCAAAGACAATGTATGTGGTTAGGTAATAAAACCAGTGCATCAATAGTAAAAGGATAGCGTTCGCGGACATGATTGATGGCATTGCGTAATGCAGTACGTGCCACCTCAGAACATAACCAAGTATGGTGTTGATGATAGGTGGTTTGTGTGAAGAAGTAAGTTCCTCCAGCGATTTTGAGTCGTCGATAGTTAGACATAACCATAGTTGGTTTAACATTTAGTTTAACGTAGGGTGCGTTAGCGATAGCGTAACGCACCCTTTTCCCTCCCATTTTTCCAAAAACCACCGAGAAAAATAACCAGGAATTCCAATAAAGGTGCGTTACGGCGCAAACAGACGCGCCTAACGCACCCTACGCTTGCTAATCGTGTGGCATAAGGTTGCGATTGCCAATAAGCAAAATCGTTTTTTTCATCAGTCAAGTTGACAATTTTGAGAGCAGTCTTGTCCATTTTGGATATTCCTGTGGTTAGTCTGACGGATTATCTGAATCAGAATCCCCAGAATTATAGAATGAACCGAATGAAATTCCACCCCCATTCTGCAAATTCTGATTCAGACCACGAAATTAGTCAAGAATCCTTAAGTGGATATTGTATATTGTGGGGATATATAGACGATAATTTAAGCACAAAAAAGGCAGGAACATACGAAGGAATAATATAGTAAAATTCACCTCTATTTGTACCATCCCCTAGAAACTAAGTTTTTGCAAGAAACTTAGTTTCGAAGATAGACTGGGTACAAATCGACATGAATGCAACTATACAATTTAGAACGTTAGCACAGTAAAACCAACTTAGTTACTATTTTCTTGGTCTTCATGTGCCTCAGCACAAATAGCTAACAAGAATAGATTAGCAACACCAAAAGTAGTCGTCTTGGCAGATTCTAGTCCTGCTGGGTTCCAGATGCTAACTAAGTGTGTATAGTTGGTGTAATCAAGCCTCAAATTAAAAGTTTCACGAAAATTTGCTCCCATAATTCCAGTCATGTGATATTCGACTGGTATATTCACCACGTTATTATAATCAAACGTAATCGCCGTAGGAAAATCGTCTAGAGGGGTTATGGTCATGTCTTTATTGTCATATCTGAATATATCTCCTACCAAATCATTTTGAATGTTTAAATTTGGTAAATTTTCAATACTAGCGCTATCTGTCCATAATATTCTACTTGTCCTGTGTAAATTAAAATCTTTATCAGTAACATTTGCAACATAAGTTCCATAAGGAATACTAGTTTTGCCAAAAAGACAATATCTATATGGATTTTTTTCACTTGATGGAAGAGAAACTATAAAAGTCGATGGCCCTGTATTCGTTATATGGTGTTTCTGTTCTTGTGCTAATAACGGACCACGCATAACACTACTAGCTAAAATAGCTAAAACAGCACAAAAAATAATTTCAATTTTACTCATCATATAAACCATCTCTTTGCCTCTGAAGCATGTTTGCCTTCGTGGAATTGTGGATGCCTTCTTTTATACTCAGGCTAATTCCCGTTATGTTTGGTTGTTAAACTTATCTTAACTCCATGGAGTGATAAGGGGTGGGTCAAGACATTCTCGTGAGTTAATTGGTGTCTGGTTGGTGAATGTTACTTGAAACTTCTTATGGTCATTATATGATAGGGTCTTGATAGCACATTTTCAAGTAAGTTATTTAAACTCGATGTTCAAGTTAGCCAGTAGTTTCCCTCCCAGTTTTCCCAAAACCACCAAGGAAAAAAGTCACAGGGAATTTTAACCAAGGTGCGTTACGGCGCAAACAGACGCGCCTAACGCACCCTACGCTTGCTTATTTAACCAGTTGATTACTGCTTGTAAAGGCCAGTAAATGGTCCCAACATAACCTCTCGTTCAAACCTTCACCCTACGGCACTCACCAAAACCTCTTTCGGTGCAGATTGTAGAAAGGATTTGATTTCCTTAAATACACCTAACTGATTAAGTCTTTCAATATCGTCACTCTGGAGTTTGGCAATTAACTCCGGCCCGTTACCAACCTTCGCCTCTTGTAAAAACCGCTTAGGATGCAATTGGGCCGATTGCAATTCCGTCGCAGCTAAGGGACGGCCTATCAGATGTTCTGTTACAGTGGCATCTTCAAAGAAAATTTTTTCCAGTTCTGGTTCGAATAAAATCACTTTGAAGACCGCACCAGGAATCGCCCTTTTCAAGTAAGTTCTGACAAATTCATATCGGTCCGCAACTTCGGTGGGTTCATTACTGTCGGCATCCAGCAATAATAACACGGGTTGTTTATGATAAATGAGAATGGAACTGGCCAACGATAATGCCGACGAGTAACCGGAACCGGTCTTGATTTTAAGATTGTCAAAACCGGTTAACACTCTTTCCAACAGCAAACTATCAGTTTTGCCCTCTGTCACAATGATTTTTGGCATCATATCATTACACTCGTGATGTTAAAATCGGATTTACAACGTTCTACATAATAGTGATACTTTAGAAGAAGCGCATCGATTATATTCTCCCTATCGAGACACAGTTCGATTTCTTCTGGACACCACAATAATATCATTTGTGGCGACAAGGTTTCCATTAATTTCAGCGCAGGTTCTGTAAAGCCACTCATGCTAAAGAAATTGCCAATAGTGGTCGGCCTTCTCATCAACTGGCTTCTCAATTTGGCAATCGGTTCGAAATTAACGGGGTCAGTTTGGTCCTTACATTCCAGCAAACAAGATAAATGATGATGATAAATGACACCATCTATTTGTTCAAGAATTTGACTGTTTTCAGACACTGAATAAGGATAGCGCACCGTCGCACCACCTAATTCAAAGGCCCTGACAATCAGATATTCAAGGGCTTTACCTTTACCCCAACCTGGGGTGTTTTTCGCACCAATGGCTTGCCATAATTTATTGAGTTGTGGCCAACCGTAGGTGCGGATTTGTTGTTCATAGTCTTGGTCGGTCATAAATGGGGTGGTTTTTTCAAACTATGGTTAATCGTCTGAATCAGAATTCCCAGAATTATAGAATGAACCGAATGAAATTCCACCCCCATTCTGCAAATTCTGATTCAGCAAGTAGCAAGTAGGGTGCGTTAGCGATAGCGTAACGCACCATTTTCCCTCCCATTTTTCCCAAAACCACCGAGAAAAAAGTAACCAGGAATTCCAATAAAGGTGCGTTACGGCGCAAAAACACGCGCCTAACGCACCCTACGCTTGCTAGGCGTGATGAATTGGGTGAATTGGTACTGGGTATTTCTAGTTGCACCATTTCAGTTTGACTGAGAAAGCGACTTATCTGGTCACGAATCTCGCTAAGTGCTTGGTCTCGGGTGTCTGCTTGAACTTGGCAATGGGGCAAATTGGCTGCCACTGCACGAAAGTGCCCCGGGTTTTCCTTGGTAATCAGTACCGTGTGTTTCATAATGAAAGTATCCTGTTGAATCGAAAAATTGAGGGTAGCAAAGTGAATGCACAAATGATAGTTTAATCCGTGGTACTCGTGTACTGTTGGTAGTCTGAATCAGAATCCCCAAAATTATAGAATGAACCGAATAAAATTCCACCCCCATTCTGGAAATTCTAAAATTCGGCAAATTCTGATTCAGACCAAAACACCGATTCTTCATCAAAACATTATCAGAACATTTTGCTACCCTATCTCGCTAATAGGAGTGATTGTCGCCCCACTTGAAAACCCGCGATTAACACTTCTAACCAATTGGTAATCATGGTCTTGGTATATAGGAAAATCATTCTTTTTAACAATTGACGACGCAGACTTTCAAAATCGTAAATGAAAATTTGAACTAATTCACCAGTCACGGAGTCAATTTTAAACAGGATATTACCGTCAAATAACGGAGTGACCTCGGTTTCAAGGGGATGAGTAATTTCTTGCAAATGCGCAATAAACACGTCTAATTGTTTGTCGTGTTCGATGCGAATGGGGGTTAAGTGAGTCATGGCTTTTTGAGACATACTTCTTCTCCATCAATGGGTGAATCGGCACCATAAAAGGTGACAATATAATTTCTAGCACCGAGTAATCGGTTCCATACGGTATTATATCGGATAACCACTCTTAGATACTGATGTTTACGATTGATAAGTTTGAGATTAGCAATCTTGGTACGTTTATCCGTTTTGCTGAGTTTGACGGAGTCTGGATGGGCTAAGTTGGCTTTCAGCGTTTCATAGTATTCATACGCCTCATCATGGGCGACTTCTGCCAGATGACGTGAATAAACGTTGTGAGACAACAAAATCTCTTTCCCATCCCAATCGTAGAGGAGGTCGCGTATCGTTTTGTCTGGTTTTTTAGGTTTTTTCTTTAGCAAGGGAGAACCTTTTGTTCATTGAAACGGGTTAAATAACCTCTTTTTTGAAAAGTCTGAAGCAGAATTCTCAGAGTGATAGAATGAACCGAACTACCAATAAACTTCCTCATGGGTACCGACTTCGAGTAAGAAAATACTCTCCTCGGCAGAGTTCTCAGCGTTCACAAATTCGAACACAATTCTTAAATCATACCCGGCACGACAGGCCCATAAACCCGCTAAATTGCCTTTGAGTTTGTGAGTGGCTAACGACGGCGCAAATGGGTCGTTTTCTAACATTCGTAAAATCTCTTCCAGTTGCCGGCGCACTAAGGGAGATTTTTTGACGGTCCGTTTAAATGCTTTGACAAAGGTTTTACCCCAAATTAACGTTCTCATTCGGATAACTCAGCTAACAAATCTGCCACGGTTCCAGTTCTCACTTCACCTCTGGCAAATTCGCCGCGGGCTTCGCTAATACGTTGTGCCAATAATTGCCGTCGGTGAGTCAGAAGTCGCTTTTGAATGAGGCTGACTAAATCTTCTTGCTGTGATTCAGGTAAAGTTTCAACGAGTTCTAAAACGCTTTGAAAGGTGACCATATAGTTTTGTTCCATTGTGGGTGGTTTAAAGGGGGTGAGTAACATTAAAGACGGTCCGAATCAAAATTCCCCAAATTATAGAATGAACCGAATAAACTTCCACCCCCATTCTGAAAATTCGAAAATTCTGCAAATTCTGATTCAGACATTTAGCCAGTAGGGTGCATTAGCGATAGCGTAACGCACCCTTTTCCCTCCCATTTTTCCAAAAACCACCGAGAAAAAAGTAACAGGGAATTCCAATAAAGGTGCGTTACGGCGCAAAAGGACGCGCCTAACGCACCCTACGCTTGCTCATCGACATGATAATCTCCTCCACCAACTTCTCAAACTCTTCTGGTGAAACTAAGTTGGGTCTCTTCGCACTCTGCTTAGACTGGTTAAGAAACGCCATTATTTCTTCCCAAATACGCTGTTTCAAGGTGTGCTTATCGGTGGCTGATACAGTCAACTTCTTCAGCATTTCGCCTGCAAAAGTGGGAATCAGTTCCTTCATATAACCCACATCCTTAAAGTAAGTGAAAATATCATCCGTATTTTCCGCAGGACCCACATCAATCACTACGGCGGGCATAAACCTCTCTTCTCTCCTCTCCGTCGGTTGCACCACAAATTGGGCAGGCTTCAAGTCCACGATGGTTCTTCCAACAATCTGCCGTTGGTCATTATATCGCGTGGTGAACAACCAACTGAGTAACATAGTGTGACAAATCTGAATGATAGCGTCCAATTTCTGCTGGAGTTCAAATTCGCTACGTTCCAATATCTTTCTCCCATCATAGCCTGTCACAAAATCGCCTACCGTGAGGGCATTAAACCCTAAATTGGCCAACAGACGTTTGAGTTCACGATCTTCCATGTAGCAGAAATGGCAGTGGATACTCTCAAAACTCTTCACCTCTTTAGACACAGGAAACCGGGTCCAAACCGCTTTAACATCGATACCTGTGTTAGCGGCTTCTTGAAATTCCCTATATATCCTTATCTCGTCCAGTAAAGAGGCTATCAGTTTGCCATCGTAGGTTTCTAACTCGCTTCGATATTCATCGGCACTCTGATAAGTTTTGTTAGCATCGCCACTTTTGTTTTGGCTATTATACAGTCTTATTCCAAAGGTAAATAGGCAATCTTGGCCGAGGACTGACACGCCAAACACAAATTTGGAGGCCCCAGCCCCTGCGGCCTGAATTTGTAACTCGTTAATTTGCAACGATTCTGGATAGCCATGGACTCTTAAAATATCCTGACCATAAAGTTGTAGAAACTGCTGTAGAACGGCTTCCATTTCCTCTTGTATGCACTCATAACCGCCATAATCTCGGATCAGTTCGGCGTGGTTCACGGTAATCAACATAGGTCATTCCTCTTTACAACTTACTTAGAAGGTCTTTAAGTGTATTATATATATACGATGAGCGGGTCATAAATACGTCCATTCATGTTGATGAGATTGACCTCATCTAAATGTTCATGTCCCGTAAAACCGCGACGATAATCAGTGTGGCGTACCAGTTCCTCAATTTCAGCTTGCGTCAAAACTCCCCAGTTTTCGGAACGACGTTGCCCCCACGCATCAAAACTCAGCGATTCGAGACGGTTGCCTTGTTCGTCGGTAAGGCTTTCTACCGACCCCAAATGGTCTTGATGTAACCAACGGGTCTTCTCATTGCCCGTGTTGCTGGAGGTGTAAATCGCTACACTGTCTCCGCCGGCAAAAATGGTGTGTTGATGTTCCGTTAAACCATTTTCAGTCTTTTGTTCATAAACACTGCCGACATATTGCACGGTGGTCGTCAGACCATTTTTGGTCGTCACCTGTTGATAACGGTCATAGCTGGGATTGTAAAGAAATTCCAGCGTGGTGCCACCTTGGGTAATGCGCGACGATTTATTGAACGAGGTGTATTGAATCTGCTGACCATTGAAAGCACTGACGCGATTTCCAACCGCATCGTAGGTATAACTGAGCGTGCCAGCTTGAGTGACGGCGTGAGGACCCGCACCGTTGCCATAACGGTAATTGCCCACGTCGGATTTGGAGGTGACGTTACCGAGTTCGTCATAACTCATGGTCAACGTTTGACCGCCATTGACACTCGCCTTCGCCAAACGATTGAGGCTATCGTAAGTGAACGTCTCTGCCAACGTGCCTTGACGACGTTCTAACAGATTCCCCAAGGGGTCAAAACGATAACTCAAGTTTTGCACACTTTGCGGATTATCAGCCTGACCTGTGGCAATGCTTTGGAGATGTCCAGTCAATGGGTCATAAGCCCGTTGCGTGATTAACCCATTGCCCAAACTGAGTTTCTCCAATTGACCACGGGCATTCATGGTCTCTGCTTGCCATACCGATTGCTGAGTATCGGTGCGATGCACTGCTTGCAGATAGCCAAACTCGTTATAAACGTGACGCACGGCAAAACTGGTAGGATAAGTGAGTGCCGCGGTGCGACCGTATTGGTCATAACCAGTCGTCACGGGGAAAATTTGCCCACCAAAAGCGGTCAAGGTTTCGGTGGCGCGACCAAAACTGTCATAACGGTAAGTTTCGCTATAACCACTGGAGGACGTGAGTTTAGCGAGACTACCAAAACCGCAGGAGAGAACATAAGATGGATAAGGTGTAACTGATTAGGATCGTTACTTTTTACGTTTCCCAGTCTTTTTAGGCTTCCCTTTCTTTGAGTTATCTATCCCACGCAAAAAATCACCAAAATCTGGACCACGTATTTGATAGTCATCCTTAAATATGTTTTTAAGTTTCTGACGATATTCGTTTTCTTCCCTCGGAGAAGCGCCTTTGGGGGCTGATATGAAGGCTTTTTCCGTATAATAACGTTGCCCCAATTCTCTCCTTAACGTCAGACATGTATTATTTACCTGGTCAACCGCATCACCCAAATCTTTAATGTTGTCTTTGAGTTCCACAAAACAGAGAACACGTTCCTCACCTTTGGCATAGAACACTATCAAATCACAAATGTTTTCACCCTCTTGCTTTCCCCATAATACTTCGCGCAATTTGCAACGGCTATTGGATTGGTCATCTATCGAGAAAAACAGTATTGTCTCGCCATTTTGAGGAGAGATTGACACTTCGGCTTTACCCTCTTGGAAGGAAGTCTTGCCAGGCAATAAACAAGGAGAAAACAGTAACGTCTCAAGAATTTTTGCATCGGAAAGCATAATCTATTCTCCTCGTCAACTAGAGTAACTTAGAGAAGATTTCGGAGAGGTCATCCGACACATTGCTGAACGTTCCCCATTTTATTAAACCGTCTTCGGTCAAGATGTTCTTGACGGTGACCACCTCGGCCTGTTCATCTTCCTCAAAGAGATACGCAGATACTTGTTCTTGAACCAGAAAAGAGTCTGATTGTTCTAGGTAGAACAACTCCTTGAATCTTTCGTTGTCAGAATATTTAGTCGCTTGCATCAAGTTAACCAGATGGTCAACCAGATAGGGGCTATGAGTGGTGATTAACACTTGTAAACCAGCATTCACTAACATCCCCAAAAATTCCATCAATTCCACTTGTAGCGCAGGATGTAAATTCATCTCAGGTTCGTCAAAAATAAGCCATTCACCTGGTTTTGCTACGTAACGCAAATACAAGGCCAACGGTGCAAGTTCTTTGACCATGGAACTGGCAATGGGCATTTCCAATCTAGCCTCTTTGGCATATTGAAACAACAATTTTTTTCTACCCACAGCGTCAGTTTCAAATTGCAAACTGCCGCGGAGAATTTCTTGTTCCAAAAAATCGGCTAACTTGACAAATTTTTTAAGGTCCGGATTCTCTCTGATTTGGTCTTGTCGATCAGCAGTTCCTTCTATCCGCGAGGCGATAGAAGTCATGGTCAAAAAATGCTGGATGGCACCAGTTAACCGTTCCCCGGGTTTTTCAACTTCCGTTTGGATATTTTCTGCAAAATGGTCATGAATACCTATCTCTTCTTTGGCCACAGAGGATATTGGAAAAGTGATAAAAGTGGTTCTTTCGGTGGGAAGTACATATAACCCCGTAAAGAAGGAACGATGGAAGAGTTTAAACACTTCTCCTGCCATAAACAACTTAAACGCTTTGGGGGGAAGTTTCTCCAAAGAATCTCCTTCTGAATAAAAATGGATGGTAGCGTTACCCGCTTCTTTAAGCGCATGAAGTAACGCTTGGTCACGACCGACACCAAGTTGTCTGTCTATGGTGGCCGTTTTTATTTTAGCCAAACACTCTGCTTTGGTGGTAGCCAATTGAAAGGAAACTTGTAACTGGTCAAAATTAACCCGGTTAGTGGCCAAAAAAGATCGCATCCAGCTAGGCGCAAGCATGGCAACGTCGTTAATATATGTTTCCAGATAGTCATTGGCAAATTGCAGTATATCTAATTGGACACTCCCTTGTTCTAAGAGTTTGGACATCGCCGCCTGTAACGGCAGATAAGTTTGCGCAACTTTACCAGTGAGGTAAGCCTTCAAATACTTGCTGTAACCATAAGGACCTAAGATGGCTGACAAGGTGTGGGCAGTCCAGGTTTTCCCTGTACCATTCAGTCCGATAAAGACGGTCAAGGGTTTTAATTCGATTTCTGCATGTTGCAGGATGCCCAAATTTTGAATTGTTACTTTCATCGATATGCCTCTAATAAATTATCACATTTTTGGGAAATTTTCAAGAGAAGGTGTCTTATAGAAGGTAGAACCTGTATGAGAATGAGAAAAGAATCTATACCTGGTTATTGGGTGATTAGCTATGGTTTTGGTTACCCCTCACCTCTTTACCATGAGGACCAGTTGAGGGGTAACGAGAAGTTGTGTAGCATAGAAAGGAGGAATTGGTGGACAACGAGAAATTAGTTGCCCACCCTACATGGCTGGCTGTCAAATTGTTACAGGAATTACGGCATTATTCCTGCTATCTTTGACTCGCAACCAAGAATGAAATAGTGTTTCAATAAGTGCTCTTGCTTCGAAAATTGACAATGGATGACTAGGTGCTTGAGTACTTTCTTTACCATGCCGCGAAGCATCTCCTAGAGCACCTGGGCTATTGGCTGTGTGTTTGAACTCCTTTATTTTAGACTTGGTTACTCCCAATTCCGTAACTTTATCTAGCTCACCAACATCTTTTTCTATTACTTCATAAATGCGATACAAATTTACCCAAGTAAGTTGTTGCTCCTGCCCGAAAAGGCGAAAGGCCTTTTTTACCGATTCATCCTTTAAGCCAATTGACAGCCATTTTGGAACTTCATCGGTTGGATGTATTTCCTGTTTTAGATTTCCATCAGAATCTTTTACGCTAACACTAAATGAATCTTTGAGACCAATTGAGTCAGAATATGTAGCAAATGTAATTTTACGGCCATCTTCTTTTACTTCCACTATTTCGTCAGATAATGAAATAATGGAATGCTCTCTTAGTGCTAACTTTGTTGCACCATTAAGTACTGCCAATATCTTAGAAGCCACGTCACGGACTTCTTCATGAGAAGAGCATGACTCAAACCATTTGGACTCCAAATAGAACCCTTGTTTATCTTTCGATAAAGATATATCTATCAAAGATAGATCTGTCTTAGACAGAGACTTTTCCAGTGTCTGAAACTCGTAACTGTCACCATCAACTTTAACTTTCCATCTCATTTTGTTTTTTCCTTGCCTAACGTCAAAGCTAACATGGCACGGCACACAAACCTTCCTATTTAAAACCGCCTTTGTCTATTCGCCACGCTTCCGTTGAAACTAATGTTAGGCTTGTTGATTTCACAATGTTAGACTTGATTACTGGAACGATTACTTACGGTCTTTATAATCGAGGCTACTCATCACGGACATGGCTTGAAAATTAACACCAGTTAAACGCAATGATTTCGCACAGTCTAACGTAAAATAGACCATCCAAATAACGTAGCAAAATATGGTGTCATTTGTTAGTCTATGGATTGATTTGGTCTAAACTCTTCGTTGAGTTTGACAATATATCACTCCCTAAAAAAATGCAACTAGCATCAAAAAATTTTACCCACACTAAACTACTCGGTCAGGTCAAGCAGGCAAACCTCCTTAAATTACTTGCTTTTCGCTTACCTAACTCCTCAATTCCTAAGTTTTTTCACCTTGACCGAATTAAACTTTACAGTCTCTATCAGACTTCATTTCGTTAAGAACGTGCGGCTTCATGACAATTTACCACCTTACAAACTAGAAGTAACCGCTTTGAAGATGCTTTCACCGAGTTTAAGAATAAATTTGACTACTACTTTAACATCAATTTTATCAATACTTGTACGCAGTCGGGTAGAATAGGCAACTTCTTTTCGTCTCCCCACCATTCACACACTATGACAACGAGAGAGTTGGGGGATTTTGCATTAACTTATGAGATTGACTACCCATTTGTCCACCCAAACTTTGTTCTAAATCACGTTTCCTAGTATCATAAGGTTTTCTTGATAAAAAAATCAAGTTCTTCATATTAACTTTTCAATCAAGTGAAACAACGTACTGCATCAATCAACCTATCTTGGTCAACGGGAGCCACTTAAAAATCTATGGTATTATTTAAAGAATAACCATTGAGTTGTAAAGTTCCTTCACACGATTTTCAATCGCAATCACCTGAGAAGCCGGCTGTTTCGTCGTCGTTTCAAAAATCAAAGTGCTATCAGAAAGCGGATTAGACATATAAACACCCTTGACATTACCACAACCTGGATTAATCGTAATATCAATCGGTTGTCCATTAAACACCACGCTGTTATCACTCAAACGATAACCAAAGAAAACTTTCAAGGTCCCTGGGTAAATAAATTGACCCTGATACATGGTCACCGATTCCACCGATTTTAAGGTGACTTTCGGAATAAACGCCGCCAGATGCGCCGGCACTTGGTCCCACAACAAAATCGCCTTCAATCCCTCATCCAACATAAAGTAATACAAGGTTTCATCTGGCGGCAACGTCGCCTCGGCCCAGACAAATATATCCGCCGTTTGCCCGACATGAATTGGGGCAACCGTCATTTCACCGGCCACGGTGACTTCATCACAGAGATATTGCGTGACTTGTAATTGATAAGGGCTTTGATTCACCGAAATGCCGCCAAACACTTCCGTTGTCAGGTCTGCCGAGGCATCGGTGGCCGTATGTAAATTGGGCAGGTCACTGGCTTGGGCGTTGGGTAATGCGAGTAGAAAATAGCTTAGAAATAAATAAGTATAAATTGAGAAAGTTTTCATAGCGTGGTAAGATTTATAATGGGTTGGTTATGATGAGGTGTTTTATATCATGGGTGGGTTTAGATGTCAAGTGGAGTCCAAATCGAAAGGATTTGGACTGTGGTCTTTCATTTCGTCAAGACTTGACTACCATACCGTTTTGACAAACCTAGAAGCCATAATCACGGGGTCATTAGTAATCAAGGAAACTCCCAAATATACCGCTGTACCTGCAATTAGTCTGTCATGTAACTCTCTGATGTCGTCTATGTTAGCGGCAGCCTGAATCATTGCGAAACTCATCGGACATTCTCTTACATTGGGATATTGTGCCAAATAATTCTCTAGCCGTTCCAAAGACGTTTTTATCCGACCTTTGTCAAATAAATACAGTATCTCCGCAAACACGAGACTGGGAACATGAATAACCGTTTCTCCCCTCTGTGCCGAATCAAACAACGACTTTGCTTGAGTTCCCGACTTACGTTGTTCCAAACACAACACCAGGGCCATCGTGTCGGTGACAAACTCATTCATACGGATACCTTTCCTCGTAATTCATAAACTCTTGTTCTAAATGCCAGACTTCCGCTTGAGTTAAAGAATGGAGTTCCATTGAGAGTAAAGCGCGATGAAGTTCCTCCTCAAAATATTGGGGGGCCAAACATTTTTGACGGATAAAATACACAAAACTAGCAATCTCTAACAAAGCTTCGGTAGGTAAGGTTTGAATACCATTAACGATGAGTTGTTGGTAAAGAGTTTCTTGGGAAGTCAAGTTGATTTCTCCTGATTAAGAGGTTATAAAAGGTTATGAGTGAGTCTCTATTATTTATACCATTGACCGATTTAGATGTCAAACTGAATGAATTCTTTTGCATCTTTCTTTGATTCTACAGCGTGATGAGTCAACGGTATGGATAATCGTCTCAATTTGTATCAACTGGTTGGAACATGGAAGAAATTTTTCGTGTTTGCATCATTTTAATTGGTATCCTTCTTATCAAGATTGTCAATGTCACTATTAATAACGCCATGAAACTTCAAATATTCGGTAGTGATGCAATGTGGGTGATGCCCCTAGACCGTAGAGAGTCTTTAAGACCTCCGAGGTCTCACCGAAGGTGACGGTAGGCCAAGACATTTTATCACCCACATTGCATCACTACCAAATATTCCTGTAATCAATGCGTTTCGGATAATATTCACCATTATCATTATTCTCCTCATAAGACACCACCAAATAATTTCCTTTGGTATCCTGAATTTTATTCACGGCCCAACTCATCACGTCTTTATTAGCGCGGAGAACACCGCCGAAGGTGGAAGTTTAATTGCCATAGAGGTCTCCTGTTAATAGTTCAGTTGAATAAATTTGAGTTTAGTCTTTGAATTGACGATTAATTCAAAGCATGATAAGATTAAACTCTGAAAATCGTTTTGTCAATTCGATCCGTATTTAAGACGGGCCGCACACGATTCTTTTGAAATTAATCATCGCAGATACGGTGATACCCTTTCCATTTGTCATTTTCCATGCTTATCTCTCAAATTGCTAACTCTCCTGAATTACTAAACCGTATCCAGATTTTAGGCCACCTCTCAGAGTTCACCAAAACCCAGTTGTCTCAATTGGTCATTCTGGACGTGGTCGACTCTACCAATCGTTACGCGCTAGAGAATTTTCAAGGACTTGGAATATCTGCCTGTTTGGCAGAATTTCAAACCGCCGGGCGGGGACGCCAAGGTCGTCAGTGGGTCTCTCCGGATGCTGGCGGAATCTGTTTGTCTCTCAAACAGACTTACCGAGATTTGCCGTTTCCAATCGGCGGAGTCAGTATTGCCTCGGCAGTGTCCGTGGTGAAAGTATTACAGGCCCTGGGCGCCTCTGAGGTGGGAGTGAAGTGGCCGAATGATATAATCTGGCAAGGACGCAAATTGGGGGGATTACTGTTAGAAAGTCGTACTACGGGGAACCTTTGGGAAATGGTGGTTGGAATTGGCATAAATGTTAACCTATCCAATGATTCAGGAGTTCAAAGCGTAGCTTTGTCCATTGACCAACCCTGGGTGGATTTATATGATGTGTTAGGCTACCCCATCTCTCGTAATCGATTGGCGGCCCAATTGATTGAACAAGAGGTGCAGACGTTAGCGGACTACTCGCATAACGGTTTACGTGCATTTATGGACGACTGGCAACAGTTTGATAAGATTTATGGGCAACCAGTGATTCTGAAAATGCCTTCCGCAAAATCTGAGACGCAACCGGAAATTGAGGGGGTAGCTTGTGGTATTGATGAGGAAGGGGCATTGTTGTTGCGAATAGGACACCGTTTGGAACGGTTTGTTTATGGGGAGGTGAGTGTGCGGAAAAGATAGTAATGTGACCGTGATCATGGTGAACCCCTAAAAGATGTTGGAGTGGAAGCTTTAGCCGGTGGGGGTTGGTACTCAGTTAAACTCAGGGGAAAAGTCACCGGCTAAAGCCTCCACTCCAACACCGAATAAAGTCCCATTGTATCTCCCACCCTATCTCTCCCGGTTGCGTCCGCCAGGGGTCACCAACGCATATCGTGGGAATGGCAATCAACTCATTTTCAAAATAAATCAAGGGGATAAAGTCTCGTAGCCAGGGTGGCAACGGTGCTGCTTGCAATAAATTTTTCACTTCCCGTAGATGTCCTTGCCAACGACATTTTTCTCCGCCTTGCCGAAAACGTATTTGTAATTCGGTGCCACTGGGCAAAATTAATCCGGGTCCTTCTTTGGCAATTAATTTTCCCAACGGTAATTGGAATGATTCTGGGATTTTCCAGGTCAAAGTGCCTTTAGGAGGTGCTGGCAAATTGGGCATGGCAAAGCCGTGATTTTGGTAGCGTCGGACTTCACCGCCCTGCCATTGGACCAACGGTTGGCGATCCTCTTTGGCAAGGAGTAATTCCATTTGAATCTCTTGCAACAAAGCAGTGGAGGGCAACGGTAATCCCAGTTGTTTAAGCCAGTATCTTAACACATTGCGCTGCCGAGGGGAAGTGAGTTTTGCAAAAGGAGGAAGTGACAGTTGGTCTGGTTGTGAACCTTGGCAAGTCTGTAAATCTTGTTGTGCTAAAATATCCATGAGTTCACTGGCTTCGGCCTGATGACGGGCGACTCGTCCCAGAGTGTGACTGACACTGGGCCAACGTTGACTGAGGCGCGGCAAAATTTCCTGACGTAAAAAATTCCGGGCAAAGCGTGGATTGGCGTTGCTACTGTCCTCTATCCAGGATAACTGGGCGTGTTGCGCATAGCCATGTAAATCGGCACGAGTATAAGCGAGTAAAGGTCGTCCTAACCAGCCTTTGCCTAAGCGACTCAGAGGTGGCATGGCAGCCAAACCGGCGGTGCCGGCGCCACGTAACATTTGTAGCAACACAGTTTCAGCTTGATCATCGGCATGTTGCGCGGTCAACATCACTTCTCCAGGGGCGAGAGATTCCTCCAAGGCGTCATAACGTGCTTGCCGTGCTTGAGCTTCTAAACTGTCTCTGGGGGCAAGCGGAATGTGAACATATTTTACGTCGCATGGAATATTTAGGGAATGACATACATTTTGACAATGCGTCACCCATTCATCTGCTTGTGGTTGTAAACCATGATGAATATGAATAGCCCGAAGTTCGATTACTCCATTCGAATTTTTCAGAAGAAGTTGAGAACGTAATTGGGCGAAGGCATGTAATAACACATGCGAATCGAGTCCACCACTGTAGGCTATCCATAGACGTGGACTGGTGGGATAGGTGCGGAGAGTGTCAAGTAGGGGGGAGGGGGAGAAGTGGGTCATAGTGGGTTTAGTGGATAGTGGGTTTAGTGGGTTTAGTGGATAGTGGACTTTAGTGGATAGTGGATAGTGGATAGCAAAAAGTGAAGGACCTGTCCCCAAAAAGTTCTGCTGGACTAGAGGCTTTAGCCGGTGGGCGCAGAACAGAATTGAAATGGCGGTGCCCTGCCCCCGGCTGAAGCCTCTAGTCCACCACGATTTTAATTCATTCCAGAAATCAATACAGGTGGACTAGAGGCTTTAGCCGGTGGCATTGAAATGGCGGTGCCCTGCCCCCCGGCTGAAGCCTCTAGTCCACCACGACTTTAAGCTGAAGCCTCTAGTCTAGCGTGTTTTTTTTCATGATTCATCTTGACAGAATAAAAACATCGTTTTATAATTATCGCAAATAAAAAACTAAGTGCTTTAAAAATCACTATCCACTATCCGCTATCCACTATCCACCATCCACTAAAGTCCACCATCCACTAAATAAAAAATGTCTGCCCTAATCTGCGGTTCTTTTGCTTTTGATACAATCATGGTTTTTAAGGACAAATTTAAAAACCACATTTTGCCTGAACAAGTCCATATTCTCAACGTCTCATTTCAAGTTCCTGAAATGCGTAGAGAATTTGGCGGTTGTGCGGGTAATATTGCCTATAATCTCAAATTACTCGGTGGTAATCCTCTGCCAATGGGCACCGTGGGACGGGATTTTGCGTCTTATGCCACCTGGATGGACGATTGCAAGATTCCACGTACTCATGTCACCATGATGGAACAGACTTATACCGCCCAGGCCTTTATTACGACAGACTTGGACGATAACCAAATCACGGCATTTCATCCAGGGGCAATGAATTTTTCCCATTATAACAAAGTTTCGCAGGCCCAGGGAGTGACGATTGGCATGGTCTCTCCCGATGGACGCGACGGGATGCTTGAACATGCCCAACAATTTGCGACGCTGGGAATTCCTTTTGTATTTGATCCAGGCCAAGCGATGCCTCTGTTTGATGGCAATGAGTTGTTGCGATTTATTGAACAGGCAACTTGGATGATTGTCAATGATTATGAATGGAAATTGGTTCAAGAACGTACCGGTTTATCTCCCCAACAAGCGGCCCGGCGACTGCAAGCCTTAATTGTCACCAAGGGCGCAGAGGGTGCGTTCATTTATACCGCCGATAAAATTCTCCAAATTCCCAGTGCTAAACCACTTGCAGAAAAGGATCCCACAGGTTGCGGGGATGCGTTTCGCGGAGGCTTGTTGTACGGTTTAATGAACCAGTTCGATTGGGAAACTACTGGGCGTATGGCGGCGCTGTTGGGGACAATTAAAATCGAACACCCTGGCACCCAAAACCATTCATTCACGTTGGCGGAATTTAAACAACGGTTTCGGGAAAATTTTGGTGAAACGTTATCATTCTAGCTAGTCACTGTCGTGCAAAACTATTTTAGGAATCACTACCATGTCTGCTGCTTTAATCTGCGGGTCTTTGACCTACGACACTGTCATTGTCATTGACGAAAAATTTAAACATCACCTGATCCTTGACAATCCCATGCCAGGCTTTGAAGTTCACTTCATGGTCCCAGACTTGCGCCGTCAATTTGGAGGAAGTGCGGGAAATATTGCCTATAGCTTAAAAATGCTAGGCGCGGAACCATTGCCCATCGCCACTGCCGGCATAGATTTTGGACTGTATGCAGAATGGTTAGACAGTCAAGGTATCAAGCGGGACCATATTACTAAAATGGACCATAGTTATACCGCCCAAAATTTTTTCATCAAGGACATGGATGACAACCAAATTATCGCTTTTCATCCAGGCGCCCTGAATTTTTCTCAATTCAACCGGGTCTCACGGATTCAGGGCGTCACCATAGGTACCATCTCCTCTGACAGCATGGAAGCGATGATAACACACGCCCCCCAATTTGTTGAAGCTGGGATTCCCTTCATCTTTGATCCAGGACGCGGTATCTCCCAATTTGACGGTGATGATTTGCTAAAATTTATTGAACAAGCGACTTGGATTTTGGTCAATCAAAAAGAATGGCAGATCATGGAACAACGTACCGGCCTATCGCCTACCCAAGTGGCACAACGGGTTCAAGCCTTAATCATCACGCAAAATGCCCAAGGTGCCTTGATTTATGCCCAAGACACCTGTTATCAAATTCCCCAAGCCCAAGCCAAAGCCATGAATGACCCGGCCGGCTGTGGCGATGCCTTTTGTGCCGGTATCCTCTATGGTCTTCTCAAAGATATTGATTGGCAAACCACTGGTCGAATTGCCACTCTCATGGGGGCCATCAAGGTCGAACATCATGGTTCTCAAAATCACAAGTTTACGTTAGATTTGTTCAAATTACGGTTCAAGAAAAATTTTGGGTATGCTTTGATGGTTTAAATTATAGTGATATTCCTCCATTCTTGTACACCCCCCCCTGCCCCCCGTACACGGGGGGAGTCACTCCCCCGCGTGCGGGGGGCAGGGGGTACAAAGGAATATTACTATAACAGAAATTTGCTTATTTTGCCAACTGTAGGAACTTCATTTATGCGAATTAGGGCACGTTGGAACAAACATGCTAAACAACAATCTTTGGAAGACATCGCCGGTGCAATCAGTCTGATTTGCTGGAAAATCGCTACCAATGGCGTGTTGGAACTGGAAAACCAAGGTTGTCAAACGGACAGCAACGCCCAGCGGTTGCAGATAATCGGCGAATTTTTGGCTGTTCTCCTCCAGGTAACCGATAGACTCGTCTATGAATCGTTGGAAGGGACCGACCGCCACCGTTTTATCACCTCGTTGGGATTGCAAATGACTGATACTTATGCAGATAATCAACAAGATGTCTTAGGGACCGGCAACCACCGCCAGACGTTTCTTGATTTACTGAATCAACGTACCGAAGACTACTCAGAATTGAGTTTCAATGAAGGTGAAGCAGGATTTGATTTTTTACGCTACTTTGGAGAACAAGTCGAGACAGTTGTGAAAGGTCAAAATTGGGTCGGTCAACAAGTCATGGACAAGGAAGGCCCTGCTGCCATCAAAACACTTAAATCTGCATTACAAGGTTTGATGAGATAATATGACTAGAACCAAGCTTTGCTAGTTCCCATGCTACTGCGGGAAAATGCAACAATGGAAATGCACTGGTGGAGTGGAGGCTTTAGCCAGTCCTGCGGTGGACTATTAGTCAATCCAATGGTGGACTAGAGGCTTTAGCCGTAATGTCATTAAGTTAAGGAAAATCCCGGTGGAGTGGAGGCTTTAGCCGGCCGGCCGTAGGCATCACCCCCCACTCAAATTGCGGGGCGCCTACCGAAGGCCGGCTAAAGCCTCCACTCCAGCGTACCTTAACTGAATGGCATTGAGGCTTTAGCCGGTGGGGGCACAGTGTGATTTTAATATCTGTTCTGTACTCTCCGGCTGAAGCCTCTAGTCCACCTGGCGATTAATTTTCGGGGGACTTTTTTCCTTAACTGAATGGCATTGCGGCTAAAGCCTCTAATCCATCCCTAAAATCTTTGTCGTTCTTCTCTAGCACATTAACAGCACTACACTACTATAAACTCAACTATGAACCACTTCTCCCATTTCCTAAGTTATTGCCTATTTCTTCTCCCCTTCACCGTCATTGGTTGCGCCCAACATCCTGCCAGTGATGCCAATCTCAAGCCAGTCGCTTGGATTCCAGCCAATGATAATCTTCTCAAACAACCATTGGACGTCAAGCACTGTATGGATAAACAACAAAATATTCAAACTACCCAAAAATTCTCCTTCACAGGTCTGGGTGCGATTCTTCACCCGCACCTCCAAAGTGTTCGCACACAAACTTGGAAAACGTTATTAACTTCTCAAAATGCAGATTCAAAATCAGACCTTCCAGTGAATCTTATCGCGGTCAGCGTCATCCCCTATCTAATTGATTCTTCTAAACAAATGTTTCTGATTGCACCTAAATATCCCAAAACAGCGACAGATAATTTTGACCGTTTCTTACCTGCTTGCCAACCTGGTTTAGGTGGGTTGCCTGACGAATTACTCCAGATGCCTTATTATTATCCCACCGTGACGTTAACCACCGAGGTCGAACAACGTGACCATCTGATCACGGTTCTCAAACAGCGATTAGCCAACGATTGCCTGTCAGGCGAGTTTGCGCAAGATGTCATTTCCATTGCACAACCTCCTAAAAATGTGTACGACCTCTTTCGGCAACTCTTTGCCTATTCTCAAGTATCGTTCCTACAAAATGTCTTTTCTGTTACTCAAGTCACCTTGGCAGATACCGACATACAATTTTCTCCTTCGGTACTGGTCTATAACCCAAGTCCCCAGGTGAATCTACCAGCACCTCTGCCACCCCCTCCTCAATCTATTCAAGTCACTCTCAGTTGGCCGCAAAGTTTGGGTCAACTCAACATTTCTAGTTGTGAAGATGCCCAAAAAACAGATAAAAATTACCAATCTACTTGTTCTTTTAGGGCCGGCACCATTCAAAAAATCTCTACTTCTTCAGTGTCACCAGAAGACTCTGGACCATCTCCTCTGCCCCCTAAGAAACGGAATGCTAGAAAACTGCTGATTGTCTCCTTATCCGCCGAATTGGATGTCGAAGGCACTGGTAAAATTATCCAAAACGCGCTTTACAATGTCTTCAAAAGTCTCAGAAATTCCAAAATTCCCATCACCCTATTGGCCATTGGTTCAGGCCGCCAATTAAGTAATCCTATCCTGACCGGTGAAGAACTTCCCAATCTGGCCGTTGGCGGTGAATCAGATGAACTCCGTACGAAACTGCGTCAACTACAATTCAGTGCTACCGACCTCAATGCTTTGGATGATTTGGAATTGATAGATGTTTACACCACTAATCATGCCATGTCGGTGGACCGCATACTTTATTTGACGGATAATATGCACTTGTCTGATACTCCACCCAGAAAACAATTGGGCGTACCGCTGGGGTGGCACAAAGATGGTATTCAGTTGACGGTACTGACGACTCAACGTTGCCACTTGTGGACCGAACAAGCTGCCGCAAATTGCGTGTCATGGCAAACTAAACGGTTGGAGGAATTGGAGAAAGTGATAAGCGAGTTTCTTCGGTAAACCAATAATGAAACCAAGCCCGAACGTCGCTTTTTCAGTAGTGATGCAATCTGGGTGATATGTTTACCATAACCCCCGGCCCCTCTCCCAGGGGGAGAGGAGTGAAAACCGCTGGTTCCGCCACACTCCCCTCTCCGAGGGGCCGGGGGTGTGGGTAACATGGATATCACCCAGATTGCATCACTACCCAAGTTTTATTGAACCATTCAGTCGTTAAATAGGAATAGGAGGCGATCATAAACCCTAGAAGTCCAAAGCGCAGCTTTGTACAGACAAAGCTACGCTTTGAATTTCTGGTATGGTTAAGCTATCTTGTCTCCCCCATAATAACTTTTATACCATTCCACAAATCGCCCAATTCCCACTTCCACCGGCGTGCTGGGCTTAAAACCAACATCCTGTTGCAAATCTTCTACATTCGCATACGTGGCTGGCACATCGCCGGCTTGCAGAGGTAATAATTGCTTCTGCGCCGTTTTTCCCAACGTCTGTTCCAACGTTTCAATGAACTGCATGAGTTCCACAGGGTTGTTATTGCCAATATTGTAAAGTCGATAAGGGGCAGGACTACTGCAAGGGTCAGGGGAGTTACCGGACCAATTGGGATTAGGAGTGGGGAGATGGTCTAACACTCTGACGACGCCTTCTACAATATCATCAATATAGGTAAAATCGCGTTGCATTTTACCATAATTATAGACTTCAATCGGCAGGTCAGCAAGAATCGCTTTCGTGAATTTAAACAAAGCCATATCTGGTCGGCCCCAAGGACCATAGACCGTGAAGAAACGTAACCCCGTCGTCGGCAGTTGATACAAATGGGCATAAGTATGCGCCATCAATTCGTTCGCTTTCTTGGTGGCCGCATAGAGAGAAATCGGATGGTCAACGTTGTGATGTACTGAAAACGGCATTTGGGTATTGAGTCCATAGACCGAACTGGAGGAGGCAAAGACTAAATGCTCAACATGGTGATGCCGGCAATTTTCCAGTAGATTCATGAAACCAACGATATTACTGTCTATATAGGCGTAAGGATTTTCCAACGAATAGCGCACCCCTGCTTGGGCCGCCAGATTGACAACGCGCTGAATGTGAGAGGTCGCAAACAGTTTAGTCAAACCGGCACGGTTGGCTAAGTCCAATTTGACAAACTGGAAGTTCGGTTGAGTTTCTAACTGTGCCAGGCGGGCGTGTTTGAGGCGGACATCGTAATAGGGATTAAGATTGTCCAGACCGATCACGTCGTCACCTCTTGCTAATAGACGTTTGGCGAGGTGAAAACCAATGAAACCGGCGGCACCGGTAATAAGAATTTTCATAAATTATTTCTCTTTAAAATGGGGAATGCAATAATTCTTAATAGAGGTTTTGGAGTACGGAATTGATTCCGTTTCAAACTCCAACGGAATCAATTCCGTACTCCAACTCCAACGGAATCAATTCCGTACTCCAACTCCAACGGAATCAATTCCGTACTCCAACTCCAACGGAATCAATTCCGTACTCCAAAAGCTATAAATATTACAAACGCCCATCTACCATGTCAATTGGTAGAATGGATTTGACATCATAAATGACCGATTTGGGTTTAGTGATGGCTTTGAAACCGGTGATGCCCATCTCGCAAAATTGTTGATGGGCCACGGCAATAATCACAGCATCATATTGATTTTTCCTGGGCAAATTGTTGAGGAGGTCAAGGTTATATTCATGTTTGGCTTCTTCACCATCGGCCCAAGGGTCGTAAACATCCACTTTCGACCCGTAACCTTGGAGTTCTTGAATAATGTCGATTACACGAGTGTTACGCAAGTCAGGGCAATTTTCTTTGAAGGTGAGTCCCATCACTAGAATATCGGCATGGGCGACGTGAATGCGTTTTTGTATCATCCGTTTAATCACTTCCGTGGCCACATAGAACCCCATGTTGTCATTGATTCGACGACCTGCCAAAATTATTTCTGGATGATAGCCAACGTCTTGCGCTTTTTGGGTCAAATAATAAGGATCCACGCCAATGCAATGACCTCCCACTAAGCCTGGGCGGAAGGGTAAAAAATTCCATTTACTACCAGCGGCTGCTAAGACTTCGGAAGTATCTAGTTGTAAGCGATTAAAGATGAGTGCCAGTTCGTTGATTAACGCAATATTCACATCGCGTTGCGTGTTCTCAATGACCTTCGCTGCCTCTGCCACCCGAATGCTACTGGCTTTATGAGTGCCTACAGGAATAATGCTGTGATACACTTGGTCAACCAGTTCTGCGGCTTCAGGCGTGGAACCGGAAGTGACTTTAACAATATTGGTTAACCGATGCGATTTATCACCTGGATTAATACGTTCAGGGCTGTAACCGACAAAGAAATCTTGATTGAATTTAAGTCCTGACTGTTGTTCTAAAATTGGGACACAAATCTCCTCGGTTGCCCCAGGATAGACCGTCGACTCATACACCACTATATTCCCCGGTGTCAAGACTTTGCCAATGGTGGTACTAGCCTTTTCCAAGGGGGTAAAGTCAGGATGTTTATGATTATCTAGGGGAGTCGGAACGGTGACAATGTAAAAATTGCATTCCGCAATGTCGCTAGGATTGCTGGTATAGGTGAGATGTTGAGATTGTGTCAATTCTTCAGCAGAGACTTCCAAAGTACGATCTTTGCCGGTTTGCAATTCTGCAATTCGGTCCGCTTTGAGGTCAAAACCAATGGTGGGGTAACGTTTTCCAAATTCTACAGCGAGGGGGAGGCCAACGTAGCCTAAACCGACGATACTGATTTTGATTTTATCTAGGGTTAGCATAAAGATAATGGATAATGGATAATGAATAATGGTGACTTATTCTTGGATGGATACCAATTTTGTTTAACTGGGGAACCTCTCAGCAATAGTTATGCCAATGACCAGGAGTTCAAAGCGATGCTATGCAATTCAGACTTTATAAGCCGAATCATGGTCAGGATGCAAAGATAGCAAACGTAACCACACACCTTCTCGATAAGCCAACACACGAAACCCCTGACTGATTCTAAAACTATATAATTTGTTGCCAAGAGGCCCCTGACGACTTTGCACCTCTTCCCACTTCAAACCTTTATTCGCATACACCTGAGTCCAAGTCATGGCAAATAATTTACGCAAACTAGCTAATACTCGCGATTGAGGTTCTTTAGACAGCGCAAACCATTGTTCCAAAAACTCAGGATTGTTCAAATCTAAGCGTATTTTCGACTCGTTACTCATTTGCCAATTTGCCCAGCTAGAGACTCTAAATCCGTTTCGGTCGGTGGATGCTGTTCTGCCCATGCAATTGCACGATCAATCTGGGCCTTGGTCTCCGAAGTCCACATCCACAGTTCCTTGTCAGGAATAAATTTACCCGTCTTGATGGTCCAAACGCCAGGTTCGATTTCATCCACTAACACCTGTCGTCCAGCATATTTTTTACTTAAAATAAGTTGTCCACGAGGACCTATTGTTTGGATAGCTACCGTCATTTGAGTGTCCTTTGAGTGTCCTTCCAAAAAATTCGATTGACCAGAAGTTCAAAGCAATGCTTTGAACTCCTGGTCCGCTATATCTCCAAATCACTATGGAGACACAAGCACCTCTACCCATCGATTCCGTTCACGTCCTTCCTTAGTCGCACTGTCACCCCGGGGTGACTTGTCACCTCTCCCTTCAATCTGTACCCATTCCAGCTTCACACCTTTGCTGACGAGATAATCTCGCACCACTTCAGCCCGTTTCATCGAAAGTTTATCAGCCTGTTTTTCGGTGCTATCCGCATATCCGATAATTTGGATTATCGCGGTGTCGCCAGTTAAGTGCGAAAGCGATTTTGCCCATTGGTCCAAATAATTCTTGGCTTCTTTGGTTAACGTGAATTGACCGTCGGTAAAGAGGATTTCTAGCTGAAGCCGTTCGGACGACGTTTTACCCTTAGCCACCTCTGGTCCTGTGGGACGATTGTCGGCATCTGTGGCGGCGGAGGTCGTGGCCTCGGCTGGGGGTGGAGGAGGTACGGTGGAGGCCGGTGCAGGTACCGTCTGGGGTTTCTCGGCTGTTTTCTCTTGGTCCATCACAACCGCATTTCCGCCGGCCACGAAACCGCTAGTTTCTTCGCCGCGGGCGCCGGCGGGTGCCGCCAATTTTGGTGCAATTACCATGGGTGGAACTTTACCGCCGCTTCCTTCCCGGCGGGCGTCTGCGGGTGCCGCAGACTCTGGTTCGGGTGCCGCTACGGGTGCCGCTGCGGGTGCCGTAATCTCTGGTACCGTTATCATCCCAGGTGCCGCCCTTCTGGGTGCGGTTCTCAGTGCAGATGAAGGCATTGCCCTCAGTTTCGCCGGCGACTCTCCAAACACGCCTTCGTGTGACACGCCTTCAGGCATTTCTACAGGTTGCACCACGGTTTGCGGCGAACCTTCGGGATTGACGACTTTCTCTTCCACGGCGACAAAACTGGTCCATTGGGTCATCAGGCGGAAGGTTAAACCTACTTGCGTCACTTCTTCTACCAATGTTGTCGTTTGGCCTAATTTGACCATCGAGTCCATCAATTCCTGAACTTTTTGACGGGCCCACACGGTGGCCATTGCTTCATGGGCCGATTCGTGTTGCGGGAGACGGATAGACAATTTTTGTTCATAAGGTTGCTTACCTAACTGACCGCGTATCACAACCTCTTCTTCACCGCCTTGGGTATAACGCCCATGGACTCGAATCGGTTGACCGGCCCATAAATCTGGAATGTTAGCAGGATACAGTTGTTCCACATCCAACTTGCCCCAGTCAATGGTGATATATCCCAGCGCGGGACGGTCCACGCGGCTAAAAAATCTGTCAATTACCGCGGTACTGTCTTCATCTTGACGCACATAAAACGCTTCACCGCGTCCTACTTTCGCGGTCCCTTCTAACAGGTGACGATTGACGGATGCCCCTACACCCAAACTAAACACGCGGGCTCCACGTCTCTCCTTTTCTATCGTTTGCAGAATGCGTTCCTCGTCTCCTACATATCCATCGGTCAATAAGAACGCAATGCGCAAATAGCCATCTGCCGCCGGTTGCCCTAACGCTTCCAAAATTCCCCGTTGCATCTCGGTGCCACCGCTGCCTTGCAAGTTGTCCACATACTGTATAGCCTCCTCCGTATGGGCAGGGGTATACGGTTTCGGGCGATTCCATAACGTCCCGGTGTCTCCCGCAAAACGGACCACGTTGAACGTGTCGCTAGAACGCATTCCCTTAATCAGTTTCCGCATCGCTTCTTTAGATTTATCGATGGGAAAACCATACATAGAACCGGAGGTGTCCACGATAAAAATCAGTTCGCGTGGAATCACTTCCGCCTCCGTGACGGTCCGTTGGGGTTGGATAATCAAGGTGAAGAAGCCGCCCCGTTCGTCATGGTGCGCAATGGTAGCCATTTCTGGCGCCTTACCTGCGACTTCGTAACGCAACACAAAATCTTTATTGGGTAAGGTGTCGGAAGGATGCAACTGAAGGGTCTTCGCATGGTTAGAAATATCGGTCACGTCAATCTTGTGAGAGATAGACAACAGATTTTGAATAGGCACACCGGCCTCTAAGTTGACGGCCAGCGAAATATCGTGTCCTGTACGTTCTCCTGGTTTGAGAACGGGGGGAGTGATTTTGGAGGCATCGGGCACAACATTGGTATCTTTTGACCATCCCGTGCCCGTTTGCCCGGTAACGGCTTCGCCAGGAATGTAACGGGGGCCTACCACCATGGGGAAGACCAATTCATAATTGCCTTCCGCATATTTGAGGATGTTCACGTAGCGAATGGTGACGAGAATGTCGTCGCCAGGGAGAATATTGGCCACCGATTGCGTGAACACATTGGGACGTTCTTGTTCTAACAAAGACGCCCGTTGTCCTTGACGTTTAGCTTCTTCATACAGTTGCCGCGCCTCCTCACGACGCTTAATGAGTCCCTTGATAACCCGTTTACCAATGGTCATCTGCATGTCGTCCACTGCCGCATCTTCTGGCAGAGGAAAGGTGTACACCGCTTCTATCGGTTTGTCAAACGGGTTATGATACTTCTGTGTCACCGTCGCCTGTGCCACAAATCCTGACACGTCGATTTGTACATCGGTATGTTGTAACGGCATTTCTAGTTTTTGGTCAGGTGTCTTACCACCCAATTGTGTCACCAGCAGCGAACCAGGGTTCATATCCATGGCCAGTTTCCCAGGACGTTGGTCTTGGGGAGAAGAACCACCTGCACGGGTATTGATGCAGGCGGAGAAGACGATGAGAGTTGTAAAAACTCCAATGACGAATTTAAACATAATAGTTGTCCTTTGTGAGTAATAAAAATGTTAAAGGGGATAAGAAACTAAGTTTCTGAGAGAAACTTAGTTTCTTTCATGGCCTTGCCACTACGGAGAAACTTAGTTTCTTTTAAGTTGCCCTTGCAGGCTATTTGGTAAATGGTTATTTGAGATTGACTAGATTTGCCATTTTAAGCGAGGGGCGATGACTTTGCAAATTGAGAAAGAGGCAAAGATTACCCTGTGTGCAACATAATTTTTGATGGTTAAGAAAATTTCAAAGGGTTTGAACTTGAAAAAAAATACACGCCCACACATCACGTTGTTGGAAACACGGTGATGAAACTTTACTTATTCGTGGAGTGAGGGATTACATCGTTTTAATAGGCCGGTTGTAAAGTTGAGAATTGTTGGTGTTGACATCTATCGTTTTATCTAGTAAACTTTATAATAGTAGAATGGTTTATTCAACAGTTTAAGTTGGAGATTTAAAAGTTGGTGATTCCATACCCATTTAAGTTGGAGATTTAAAAGTTGGTGATTCCATACCAGTTTAAGTTGGAGATTTAAAAGTTGGTGATTCCATACCAGTTTAAGTTGGAGATTTAAAAGTTGGTGATTCCATACCAGTTTAAGTTGGAGATTTAAATGTTGGTGATTCTATACCAATTTTAAGTTGGAGACTGATAACGATTTCAGAGATTGATTATGTAAAGCAACTTAACGTTTGAGTTAAGTTGCTTTTTTAACTATTGTTGAGGCAATATTTATGAATAATACAAATGAACTTCGGTTATACAGAATTGAAACAACGTATATTAATTATTTAAAACAATATGATAACAAAGTTATTGACAATTCTAAAAATGGAGTGTTTAGACCTTATGTGGGAGTTGTATTAGAGATAAATTCCTTTAAATATTATATCCCCTTAAGTTCACCCAAACCAAAGCATCTTTCTATGAGAGAAAGTCTTTCCTTCATAAAACTCCAAGATGGGAATGAACTTAAAGCCGTATTGAATATCAACAATATGATACCTGTTATCGATTCACAAATAGTTCTATTAGATATACGAAAAGAACAACAACCTTATAGAGATTTATTAAATAAAGAATATCAACTTATAAAGAGGAAACGTGCTGAAATTATCCGAAAAGCCTCAATACTTTATCGTGGTGTAACAGAAAGAAAAGATCAAAAACTTATAGAAATGAGTTGCGATTTTACCTTATTGGAACAGAAATGTTATAATTTCAAGCAACTCTAAAATATAGTAGGCCTGGTGCGGTTCCAAAAACGGTGCGTAGGACGCACCCTACTATTAACTTAATGGCATTGAGGCTTTCGCCGGGGGCTGTGCCACGCGATTGAATCACGTTCTGTCCCCACCGGCTGAAGCCTCTAGTCCACCGGGTGTCAACTTCCCGGCTGAAGCCTCTAGTCCACCGGGTGGTACCGCCCAAAGAAACTTAGTTTCTTTTTATTAGACAATCACCTCTACGCCGGCTTACAATCATCATTCATCATCCATTTCTTAAGAATGCGAAACGCCTATGGAAAAACCACTTACCTTAGAAAATTCCCTAGTCTGGATAAAAATGCTTTCCACATTGGAAAAAATCCAATTGATTCAGCAACTCACCAAAGAAATCGAATTAGAATTATCTGCCACTTCCACCACTTCTCGAAAATCACTGCGGGGGTTATGGAAAGGACTTCATTTATACTCCGCACCGTCACAAACGGAGATTTTTAGAAGCGTTGAAATTTCAGGGTCAGTAAGGAATCCATTTCAGTTTTAGAAGTCGTATGGGTTTGCG
>JAABRD010000062.1 GCA_011391085.1 Thiotrichaceae bacterium
GCGGAAATCAAAGTGATAGGCCCGATATTCCCCCTCCTTCTCCTCCCCAACCAATCCCAACCCATAGACATAAAAGGTCTTGACTCCATTCTCCTCCTTAACCAACACCTGACTCAGCGCCGGTTGCGAATTAACCACGTAATGGGTCTGATTCACCCCAATCCGCTGGTTCTCCGCATCGTACCGATAACTCGTCTCGCCTGCTTGAACCAACCGATTGCGCGAATCAAAACGAAAGTTTGCCATCTCCCCAGCCAACGGTCCAACCAGCAGATTGCCATCGGCATCAAACTGCACCGCCTGCCCATTGTAAGTGGCCAACCGATTCGCGGCCGAATAAGTCATGGTTACTGGTGGTAGCGACACCGACTCGGGCTTTGGAAGAGTTAGTTCCTTGACGATATTGCCCGCCGCATCATGGCTATAGTCAAACTGACTAATCAACTCGCCACGATTATCCTTCTCCACTTGTTGCACCAATTGCCCCGCCACATTATAACGACGACTCATCTGAGTGCCATTGGGACGACTCTCACTCATCAACCGCCCATTTTTATCGTACTCATAGCGCGTGACACGACCTGCCCAATCGGTGACTTTAACCAATTGGTCTGCCGCATCATACTCATAATGAACCACCTTCCCGTCAGGATAAGTCAAGCCGACCAAATTTCCAACTTCATCATACTCATAATGCAAGGTGTTCCCATTCACATCTGTATAACTGGTGACACGATTCAGCGCATCATAAGTCCGAGTCATTGTCCCTTGGGAATCACCCACCGTTAGCACGTTGCCGTGGTTATCATAGGTAAAACTCACGGTGCCATCAGAGTCCGTGACACTTACCAGTCTTCCCGCCGCGTCGTATTCAAACTGCCGTGCTTGACCTCTGGCATTGGTCACTTGCGCCAACAGGTCTCTGGCATTATAAGTATAACTGACAGGGTCGCCCGTAGCTAGAGTCTCTTTGACCAAACGACCATTGAGGTCAAACTCAAATCGCGTCTCGTTACCATTGGGGTCGATTAAAGCGGTGCGATGGCCCTCCTCATCAAATCCCTGGCCACTGTGGCCTGCTAACGCATCGAGACTGTCGACCAAACGATTGAGGTCGTCGTAACTAAACTGCGTCACCCGTGTCAACGGGTCCGTGGTTTTGACGAGACGAGACAGGGCATCGTAATCAAAGGTCGTGGTGGAGTTGGGGGCTACTGTGAGTTGGGTGACATTATCCACCGCGTCATAATTGAATACCTTGACCACCTGGCCAAACGCATCGACCTGTTTGAGGAGGTTATCGGCCGCATCATATTCCAAACGTTGAGTGTGACCCAATGGATTGGTGAGACTGATTAGACGACCTTTGGCATCATAGCCCAACCGGGTGGTATGTCCGTTGGCATCAGTTATTTTAGTCAGATGATTCTCCCCATCATACTCATAACGAGTCTCTTGATTAAGCGCATTCACTTGGCTAATCAAATTGCCATTACCATCATACTGCCGACGAGTGACATTGCCATTGACGTCGGTTATCGTCAGAAGTTGACCGCGACTATTATAGGTGAAACTTCTCGTGTGCCCTAACGGATTGGTCAGCGTCGTGACTCGGTTGACACCATCGTAAATCAAGGTGGTGGTATGGTGTTGTGCGTCGGTGACCTGGGTTAAACGACCGGCGGCATCGTAACCCAAGGTCGAGACCACGCCTTCAGGATCCGTGACCCGCACAGGGAAGCCATGGTCGTATTCATAAGTCGTCACCCCACGGCGCGGGCTGGTTTGAGTCAACACTTGGCCTGCTTCGTTGTAGGTATAACGAGTCACCTGATTAAGTGGGTCGGTTCTGCTGAGGAGGTTGCCCTTGGCATCATAAGTGAAGCGTATGGTCTTCCCCAACGCATTCGTCACGGCTAACCGACGATGATGGTCGTCATACTCAAAGCTGGTGGTCTGACCCAAGGCATTGGTGAGGGTACTTAGGTTGCCCTGTATATCATAACCAAACGTCGTGCGTCGTCCTAACTCGTCGGTGGCACTGGTACGAGTTCCTAACGTATCATAAGTGTAGGTGACCTGGTGGCCCAACTCGTTGCGAAAACTCAGTAACCGACCTTGATTATTGAAGGTATAGGTGCGCTTCCCACCCAGGCGATTGGTCACCGTCGTGGTCACTTGGCCAGTCGCATTAGAAGTCGCCGTGGCCAATTGCACTTTGCCATTCTCGGCGCGTCCATCATCTTGGGCCGTGATTCGCCGCCAGTCGTTGTAAGTATTGGCAAACCGTTGAACCCCGTCGGCTTCGGTACCACTAAGCAATTGACCGTGAGAGTCATACGTATAAGTGAGAGTTTGGCCGGCCGCGTCGGTGGCACTCACCAACAGATGATGTAAGTCATAACTCAACCGTGCCTGTCGACCCAACGGGTCACTCACGGTTTCCACCAGACCGTCAGAATTATAAACATAGTCCAAATAAATCCCGCTGACAGGTTCGGTGACTCTCTGGAGGAGACCTGTAGGAGAATAGCTAAATTGTAACACTTGACCCCGTGAGTGGGTCAAGGTGGTCAACTGACCTTGAGGATTAAATTGATAGACCCGTTGGTCTTTGCGGGTCACCGTAAACTGGCCGTCGGCCTGTTTGACTAACTGATCCCAACGACACGCCGAATGAGTCGCTTGATATTCACCATTGTCCAATTGAGTGAAACGATTATAACGGTGGGTGGTCCAATAAACCGTCACGTCACCATTAGGCAATTCTTGGAGACGAGTCCCCGCATAAGGGTCCTCCCAACCCCGACCGGTGGAGCCGTCCTTCAAACGTTGCGAATGGTAGGTAAGGGAAAATGACAGCGGTAAGAGGCTCCCTGGGACCGTGAGTAACTCTTGCGAAAAGACCTGTTCGCCGCGATAGACATCGATGGGGTCGGTACTGGGGTCATAGGTGATAAAACAAGAATCCTCGGCTTGGTCGTCTCTCACCACGGTCAACGTTTGAGGTTGACTCGCATTTTGGGCTTTATCGGTGGCCGTGACGGTCAGAACGTTCTCACCCTCTTCCAACGGTATATGAATCAACCAGTCGGTGAGGTCGGTACCCGCCCATTGAGTTTCCTCACCTTGGGTGGTTGACCAGGCGAGTTTGACGACCCCAATATCATCTTTGGCACGTCCCAAAACCGCCACTACAGGTTGATTGGTCGTTTGAAGGTCTGGGGTCAACATCGTCACCGTGGGAGGAACATCGTCGATGAGAGTGAAATAGAGATTCTGGTCGCGACGAAAGTCTGGACTTTGGGCCAAGTCTGCCACCCAAATTTCGACCTCCCATTCGCCGGCATATTTCTGGGCGACCAACTCTGACACGGAAACATGTGGACTCACGCTAACCCATATCGGGGAGTTATCCTGTAGATACTCAGGGCCATTCGACCAGTTTGGAGTATAGTTGTAACTCCATCGTCGTTGTCGACTACCGTCAGGTAATTCTTGCCAATAATACCACTGTGTATGGATTCCAAGACCTGGGTCTTGATGATAGTAATCAAAGGTGATGGGCGCCACCACTTTGCCACCGGTCTTGGCACTGGAGGTTCGAAATTGAGTCGTTTCACCGAGGGGAAGGTATGGATATTGTGGTTCAACGTCTTGACTCAGACTCGCACGATAGCGGTAGCGTTTCGGGTCTTCCGTCGTGTCAATTTCAAAACTCCGATCGGCGAGTTCTTGCAAACCGTCACCGAGGTCCGCATAGACTTTGACTGACCATTGGCCAAGCAGAGTTGCCGCAGCATGATTCTGGATGGGGAGTTGAGAAGCAAAGGGAACATGCCAGACCCCTTGGTCGGGCGGAGTATACCAGCGTGGTTCGTTGGCCCAATACAAAACTTTGCCCGGCTTATACCACTCAAATTTGGCACCCACTCGCTGGCCTGACGTGGTGATGAAGGAGAAGGAAATATAGGCGTTGCGGGCGGTGGCACGGTCATAACGGGTCGCGGTTAACGTCGGCATCCCATATATATAGCTATACGCCCACAGGGCCGTGGACCAACCGTTTAACAGCAACCAGAAGAGGAGTAAGAACCCTCGCGCTAGTCTTGTCGGCGATGGGTGGAAGTTAGGTTCGAATGGCATCAGATACCTCCAGAGTGAAGTTTATGTGAGTGAGTTTAAAGATGAGGAACTCTACTGTTGGAGTGACGGAAATAGACAAGCCCCCTGTGGCCAGGCCAACCCTTCAATATCATTGGGTTGGAGATTCGAGAGTGTCAGTAGCAGGTCGATATTAACGGTGGTACACGAATTCCAGTCGAGAGCGTGAATCTGCAACTTCTGGTCGTGATGAACCGCAAACAGCAACCGTCCGTCGGGCAACATTTCCAACGCTTCGATCTTTCCTTCGGGCAAGGCACAATGGAGTTCTGTCAAACTAGCCGTTTGAGTGTTATAAGCCCAGAATTGATGGCGGGCCACCGCATAGAGGACCATTCCCTCATTCTCCCAACTGAGGTCTTCAACCGTGCCAGGCGCGGGTATCACGAGGGTACCTTGACCGGTTTGGGTATCTAATTGTACCACCCCCGCGCCCGTCGCCCAACCCCATAAACTGCCGTCGGCACGAAACGAGATGCCATTGAGTTCACCAAACCCGCTGGGGCCAACCAAGGTTAATTCACCGGTGTTCGAATCGACTGTGTACACCGCGCCGGGGAACACACCGTCGGCACCGGCGGCGGCATAGAGTTGATGGGTCGTGGGATGAATGTCAAGCGCCTCAATATCTTCGTAACGGTGTAACCCGCCAAGGGGGTTGACTTCAAAGGCTTGGTAAGGATTGACGGTGACAAATTGACTATCCGAACGATTCACATCGAAAACCCCATAGAGTAGGCATGGCGTCGTTGGTGGACTCCTCGTCGTGGTAACGGATTGAAGATTGCCGGCGGCGTCATAGTGATAAGACAGGGTCTGACCGTCGGGGGTGGTCACCGTGGTCAGGCGATTCAGGGCATCATAAGTGTAGTCCTGGGCGTAACCTTCCCAGGCGCAGAGGAGACCTGCCACGAGCAGAACCATTTGGGGGGCCGTCTGGGTCTTGGAAACCGGAAAGAAGTCGTTCATTTGGAGTTACCTCGTGGTAATTGGGGGTAGTGATGCACAAAGTAGTGGTGAAACTGTCGGCCAGACCTCCGAGGTCTTGAAGACCTCGGAGGTCTTACTTCACGAACATTTTATCTATCACTACCCAATGCACGACGACCCAATTGGGGGAGTCTAAAGAGGGAAATCAAGGGGGATGTCTGCTTCCTTTGTTGTTCTCGACAGGAAATTCACACAAGCACCGTAGGAATACGACGGCTGACCTAGACTCGGGCAATAACTGCGCCAACTCTTCCCAAAATGGAGTATCTTATTAATTATTTTAGAAAACTTTCCATTCAGTGAGGTGTCGTCAATCTGAGGGTTTTCTGCCATTTTGTCAGGTCGTTTCGCGGTTTTTCAGTTAATCTTTTGAATTGACTTGAAAAATATGGCATAACCAAATGTCAGGTTTGCATGACATTTGGTCAGGCACCGTGTTAAAGGAGATTGCCCTCGTCATCTATAGTAATATTCCTTCTCATTCGTACCACCCGCCTGCGGACGGGGCAATGCCATTCCGTTAAAACACGCTGGTGGACTTACGGCTTTAGCCGGCCGGCGGTAGACACACTCCAGTCTTTGAGAACGGGGAACGCCGACCGCCGACCGGCTAAAGCCGTAAGTCCAACGGCGTCTTGATTCTTTAACTGAATGGCATTGGGAGTTCTGAGCGTTTCGCACTCGTCACCATGGCGCCTCCCAGAGGGAGTCGTACAAAGTTTGCCAGTGACTCAAGAGGAGTCCAAAACACGTTTTGGACTCCTGTTTTTATTCCAGCCGAAAAAACGCCACCTGTTGCCTTAATCGTTGCACTTGGACACTTAATGACTGACTGGCAGAGGCAGCCTGTTCTACCAACGTTCCATTTTGTTGAGTCATCGCATCCATTTGGATAAGTGCCTTATTCACATACTGAATACCAATTGCCTGTTCTTTACTAGCATTCGCAATATCAGCAATAATGTTACTGACCAAGGCGGTTGCTGTCACTATCTCCGACAACGTTTCCCCAGATTGATAAGCCAATTTCGTCCCCTCTTCGACCTTGATGATACTTTCCTCAATTAAGTGTTTAATCTCCTTGGAAGCGGCCGCACTGCGTTGGGCAAGATTACGCACCTCGGTAGCCACCACGGCAAAACCACGTCCTTGTTCACCGGCCCGCGCCGCCTCCACCGCAGCATTAAGGGCCAACAAATTGGTTTGAAATGCAATCTCGTTAATCATCCCAATGATGTCCGTAACACGCCTGCTACTGTGATTCACTTCCGTGATAGCACGAATGGTGGCACCGACCACTTCACCTCCTTGTTCTGCACTGTATTTAGCGGTCAAGGCCAGTTCATTAGCTTGTGCCGCATTGTCCGCCGTGCGTTGAATAGTACTGGTGATTTGTTCCATACTGGCCGCAATCTCCTCTAGCGAAGAGGCTTGTTCTTCTGTGCGTTGACTCAAACTGGTATTGCCTTGAGACATTTCTAACGCTGCCTGATTCACAACATCGGCAGTGTGTTGAATCACTCTCATCACCTGAATCAGTTGTTGTGCAGTGGCATTGGCGTCCTGTTTCAGTTGTTCAAAATCACCGGCATAGTTTTGTGCAATGGTTTGGGTCAAATCACCTTGTGCCAAAGCTGAGAACATCTGCACGATTCCTTTAATCATACTCTCGGTCAAATCCATGATGGTGTTCACTCTCGCACTAAAAATTTGGAAAAAACCAGTCTTATTTTCCAGCAGAATGCGTTGTGAAAAATTGCCTTGCGAAGCGGCTTGCGTGACGGCATTGATTTCTTGTTCGGTGGCCACCTCTAAGGTTCGATTGGTCAATTCTACCACGGCCCCTAAACGTTCCCCTTCTGGGTTAATCACGGGCGTAATGTTAGCATCAATGGCTAATTCACCAATGTTTAAGGTCGTGTGATAAGTGTGGGTCAATGACTCTAAAATACGATGTTGATGAGATGGATTTTTATGAAATGTATCGATACTGGTCCCCACCAGATGATGGGCATCAAAATGAGGTAAGTGGCGACGCAAAATCTCCTCAGCGGCTATAAATAAACGTTGGGCTGCATGATTCAAGTAAATGATTTTATAGTCATTATCGGTCATCAAGATATTGGTGGTGACATTATCCAAAGCATGATTCAAGCGAATGGCGTCATCAGCAATGCGTTTGTCATTTTCCAGTCGTTCTTTTAAATGCGCTTGCATAATGGCTAACGATTGTAACAACTGACCTGTCTCATCTTGGGTAACGACTTCAATCGAATGATTGAGGTTCCCCAAACTGATAGCATCTGCGATTTCTACGGCTTGATGCAAAGAGGAAGTCAGGCTTTTGAGGATAACATAAACAAACCCAGTGGCTAATAGAAGCAACATTGACACCGCCGCTACGGCCATCAAAAAGGAAGAATAGGCATGGGTTTCAATACGATGTGCCTGAGTAAATAGGTCCGTCGCTAACTGGTTTTCCACCTCTTGCAGCAAATTGATTTTTTGCGTTTGCACCTGAAACCAATGGTCTGGATCAACGTGTTGGAGGGACCCACTACTGCTTGCCGCATAAGCTATATCGCGCATTTTTTGAGCTTCTTGAAAGGGGGATTGCGAAGAGATTTGTTTCCAAAGTGCCTGTTGTTCAGGCGTACCTAACATGGTAAAAATAACTCGCCGATACAGTTGTTGTTGGGCAACCAGTTCCACAAATTTGCGGAAGAGGGCATGGTCAAACTGGTTGCGGCTGAACAGGCTAAACAACACAGAACGTTCTTGGGTGGCTAGTTCTTTGGAAGATAAAAAAGTGACATAGGCCAATTCCGAAGTCACCACTTCATCATGCTGACTGACCGATATAATCTCTTGAATGAGTTGAATTAATTCCGTGGTAAAGGCTTGGTAAATCTCCATGAGTTCCGATTCACTGACCATCAAAATACTCAAGACTTGACGTTTCATCTGAATGTTTTGTAGAATACTTTTCACTTTATTCCACAAGGGGGCACTATCCGTGTTTTCTGCTACCGCAATATTTTTCAAGCCGTGGTTAACATGTTCATCCGTAGCAACATATTGTTGTTTGAGTTCCTGGGCAAATTTATGACCCTGAGATTGCCGAAAGATGTCACTTAAGTCACGTTCTAGTTGGATGTTATGGAGAACGACAGCTACTTCTACAGACATTTTGACCAAGTATTCCAGATTCCCCATCTCTTTGGTCGTCTGATATTTGGAGACGACGGTGGTAGTGGCTAGATAAACTAGACCCAGAACTGGGAAAAACAGCATGAGAAGGAGTTTCGGTTTGATTTTGAGATGGGCTAACAGTTTCATTTGTAGGTTTCCTGAGTGTTGTTAAGATCTGAGTGTTGTTAAGAGTGGAGAGTGTTTTATTAGTGGAGAGTGGTTTATTAGTGGAGAGTGGATAACAGATAGTGATAAATAAGGGTGGACTAGAGGCTTCAGCCGGTGGCAGGGGCACGTCACCGGCTGAAGCCTCTAGTCCACCAAAGTTTTATTATTATCCACTCTCCACTCTCCACTCTCCACTAATAAACCACTCTCCACTAATAAACCACCTTCACCTTTTCCTCCCCCCCCAACAATTCCTGCAATTGTTGAAGCAACGTTTGTTGAGGTTGAACATGCCATTTTTCACCTAGCAAGAGTTCCACCTCGGCTTCCGGGTGAAAATAGCAAATGACTACCCGGCAACGTCCTTCTTGACGGTAGGGAGTGAGAATATCCAGCAATTTTTGCACCAATCCCGGTGCTTGCGCTTGGATGGCAGAAACGGTCATTTCTATCCGTCTCGCCTGCGTGCCGCGGGCTTGATCAAGGTCGTAAATTTGGTCAGCAGTCATAGTGTAACCCTCATTGTAATTGTCTTCTCGTACTTTGCCAGATACGATAAGTAGCGTATTTTTGACGAGAATATTTTGTTTTTGTTCATAGAGTTCTGGAGACACTTTTACTTCTAGTCGTCCCTTCTCATCTTCCAACGTGAGAAAAGCCATCCGCTTGTTATAAGCATACGCAAAACGTACCTCCTCCACCCATCCTCCGACACGTACTGTTTGGTCCGAGTCAGTCGTTTTTAATCTGGTCAGGGGCACCACGGATAATTGTTTCAATTCAGGTAAATAAGGTTGAATAGGGTGTCCACTTAAATACACTCCTAAAACATCTTTTTCTCCTTGTAATTTGTCATTGAGAGACCAGTCTGGCACGACGGTAAAAGGCTTTTTCTCCGCTTGAGAACGTTTGGTAGAAGAAGAGGAAGCAAATATATCATTTTGCCCGGTAGCCTTTTCCGTAGAATGTTTCTCAGCCAATTTGATAGCACTATCAATGGAAGCCATTAACGTAGCGCGATGGGGTCCCAAGGCATCTGTCGCCCCAGATTTGATTAAAGATTCTAACACCCGCCGGTTGGCTTTGCGTAAATCAATGCGACGACAAAAATCGAATAAATCAGTAAATGGTCCGTGTTTCTGACGTTCGGTAAAAATGTTCTCCAGGGCTGCTTCGCCTACTCCTTTAAGTGCACCTAAACCATAGCGAATTGCGCTGGTTTGATTTTCGGCTACGGTGAATTTATAATAACAGAGATTAATATCTGGCGGTAACATTTTCAAGTTCATCATCTCACATTCGCCAAGGATATGAACAATTTTTTCAGTTTTGTCCATATCAGAGGATAAGACGGCAGCCATGAAGGCGGCGGGATAGTGGGTTTTCAACCAAGCGGTTTGGTAGGAAACGAGGGCGTAGGCGGCACTATGACTGCGATTGAATCCATATTCAGCAAATTTTTCCATCAAATCAAAAATATAAGTGGCGGTCTCCTCCTTCACCCCCCGTCCCTTGGCGCCTTCAATAAAAACGGCTTTTTGTTTCGCCATCTCCTCGGCCTTCTTTTTTCCGATTGCCCGCCGCAATAAATCCGCCCCTCCCAACGTATATCCCGCCAACACCTGCGCAATTTGCATAACCTGTTCTTGATACACAATGACCCCGTAGGTCGGTTTTAAAATCGGCGCCAGGTCAGGATGAGGATATTCCACTCTCGCCCGTTTATGTTTGCGGTCAATGAAGTCTTTTACCATTCCTGATTGTAACGGGCCTGGACGATACAAGGCAACTAAAGCAACTAGGTCTTCAAAATAGTCAGGACGTAAGTCCCGAATCAATTTTTTGATACCCGAAGATTCTAATTGAAAAACTGCCGTGGTTTGACCTCTTTTCAGCAAATCAAACGTGGCAGCATCGTCTAAAGGAATTTTAGAAATATCTATGCGTCGATCTCCAGCACGGCTGATATTTTCTAACGCCCAATCAATAATAGTAAGGGTGCGAAGTCCCAAAAAGTCAAATTTGACCAGGCCAATCGCTTCCACATCGTCTTTGTCAAATTGGGTAATTAAATCTGTACTACCTTCTTCACAGTATAGCGGAGTGAAGTCAGTTAACAACGTCGGCGCAATGACAACGCCACCGGCATGTTTGCCAGGGTTACGGACTAAGCCTTCGAGTTTTTGGGCCATGTCGATGAGAATACGCACCTCCTCCTCCCGCCGGTAACGACTGCGTAACTCATCCTCCTTCTCCAAAGCTTCTGCCAACGTGATGCCCACTTCAAAGGGAATCAGTTTGGCAATTTTATCGACAAAGCCATGGGGATGACTTAACACTCGTCCCACGTCGCGAACCACCGCTTTGGCCGCCATGGAACCGTAGGTGATGATTTGGGAAACCCGTTCTCGGCCATACCGTTTGGCAACATATTCAATCACTTTATCTCGTCCTTCCTGACAAAAATCAATGTCAAAGTCTGGCATGGAGACCCGTTCGGGATTGAGGAAGCGTTCAAAGAGGAGGTCGTATTTCAGTGGGTCAAGGTCGGTAATACGCAGGGCATAGGCAACTAGAGAACCGGCACCAGAACCGCGGCCGGGGCCTACCGGAATGTGATTGTCTTTAGCCCATTGGATAAAGTCAGAGACAATCAGGAAGTAGCCTGGAAAGCCCATTTGGATAATCACGTCTAATTCTCGGGCCAGACGTTCATCATAAGGTCGACGTTGTTGTGCAAATTCTGGGCGCGTTCTGTCAAAGAGAGTGGCTAGACGTTGTTCCAAACCTAAGTGGGCTTGTTGACGGAAGTATTCTTCAGTCGTTTGACCGGTGGGAATCGGGTAGTTAGGAAGGAAGTTCTTACCCAAGAGCAGTTCTAGGCTGCAACGTTGGGCAATGTGCCAAGTATTTTCTACGGCTTCGGGAAGATCAGAAAACCGTTCCGCCATTTCTTGAGGAGACCGTAAGTATTGTTGGGCACTGTAGTGATGCGGACGCCGTGGGTCTGCCAACGTGTGACCACCGTGAATGCACACTCGTACTTCGTGGGCGTCAAAATCCTCTGGGGTGAGGAAGCACACGTCATTGGTAGCCACCACGGGCGTAGCAGTAGCCTGTGCCAATTCTACGGCAGCATAAATATACTCCTCCTCCTGCGGTCGGCCAGTACGTTGCAATTCTAAATAAAAACGCTGTGGGAAGAGGGCTTGCCAGTCTTCCAGATATTGTTTGACGAGATGCGAATGACCTGCTAACAGGGCTTGTCCAATGTCACCAGCGCGGCCTCCGGACAGGGCGATCAAGCCTTCGGTATGACCGTTTAACCAATGTCGACGTAGGTAAGGAATCCCTTTGACTTGTCCTTCGGTATAGCTTTTGGAGAGGAGGCGGGTGAGATTGCGATAACCGATGGTATTTTGACAAAGTAGAACGAGGCGACTGTTAGCTTCCTCGCTGTCATAGAGTTGCATGTCGGTGCCGATAATCGGTTTAATTCCTTCGGCCTGGGCGGCCCGGTAGAATTTGACGAGGGCGAAGAGGTTATTTTGGTCGGTGACAGCACACGCGGGCATTCCCAAGTCTCGAATTTTTTTAGAGAGGGATTTGACATCAATGAGGCTGTCCACTAGGGAGTATTCGGTGTGGCAGTGGAGGTGAATAAAATTGGGCATATTTGGGTGATGATTCAAACGGAAATGAAAACGTTGAGTGACTGATTTTGCGGTTTGGCTAATTCTGTTCCGAGTTCTTAAAATTTGGCTTCCAAAGAAGGACTGGTAATCTCTTTACGGACTACCAGTCCTAGACGAGAAATATGAGTTATAAATTTTGCGTTTTAGCCAACTCCGCCTCCAGTTGTTTGAGTCTCATTTCCAAGGTTTGCCGCGTCTGTTGTTCCTCAAAGAGTTGCGCTTCGGCCAATTGTCGCGACCGCCTTTCCTCCAATGCTTGCGCTTCGGCCAATTGTCGCGCCCGTTTCTCCTTCTGATAAAACGGCAACACAAAGTCTTGGTAAACCTTGTCTTCACTCATCTCTTGTGGAGTGGGGCGATTGAACAAATCCAATTTGCGAAATTGAAAGCCGGGCAAGACAGAGGATTTGATGACATCCCCAACAGGCTGAATAGGAACATAGACCCCCTGCGAATTGAGGCGGTAAAATTCCATCGGTTCGCCTTTCGAGTAGAGAATATAGTATTCTGTTACACCACCCATTTCATATTCCGAAAATTTGGTGACCGTGTCTCGTTCAATTCCTTTCTTGTCGGTGTCAGACAAGGCTTCTACACATAAATCGCAGAGACCTTTATAGCTATGGTCGTCACCGTGAACCAAAGTGGGATTATCGTGGCGTATCACACCTAAATCAGGTCGACGAATGGTCCGTTTGTGAGGAAGCACTAAGCGAAAACCCATTTCCAGCATGGTGGTAGTAGCTATCGGATGGGTGAACAGAAATTGATCCAATAATTGGACAAACCATTTGTACATCAAGAGAGTGTTGTAGTCCGACACGGGTTTTTCCTCCAAATAGCCGTTGTTCCATTCATAAATAGTATCAGATTGAGGATAGTAAGTTTCCCAATACACTTCTTCAGGGACCCAAACCCTGGTTGGCGAACGTGGACGGACATCGGCTGGTGGGGACGGGTGTCGTCCCTCTGGGAGAGGGGGACGTTGTAAGGTTTGTAAGGTGGTTAACATAGTTAGAGATGAAAAATGAAAAATGGGTAGTGATGCAATCTGGGTGAAATATCGCACGGTTTCGCGTCGGTCTGGAACTCTGATTGAGAGGATTAAATGAGGACTCTGATCAGGAGGTTTTACTAATCATAGTTCATCTGAAAATCATTCTAATCAAAGTTCAGACAGAGAACCCACATTGCATCACTACCGAAAAATGAATCTATCTCATTTTGAGACGGATTCAGTCACTCACACTAAAAATCCCTGTCTTTCCCAAAATATCGTGGTGGACTAGAGGCGAAAGTCGGTGGCAATTACTCCTTCCTTCGGTGGTGTACCAACCTCCACCGGCTGAAGCCTCTAGTCCACCGGGGCATTTTGGGGATAGGTTCATGATTAGGTTCATGATTTAGATGAATTGGGGAGGCAAGGGAAGGCCGAGCCGAAGAAATAAGGATTTTTGTTTTGCCGTGCTAATTATCGGTGTCACTATCCACTATCCACTATCCACTATCCACTATCCACTATCCGCTAGAACAAGTTCTCGTATCCAACTGGTATTTCTTTCCCGGTCTAAAATTTCGCAACGGGCCCGCATGAGGAGTGTTAGTCCATAGTATAATTTAAATGCCACGGCCATCAGTAGCAAAGGAATTAACATGGAAATATGAATCGAAGGGGCGTCCAATTTGGTGATAGTTGGCCCTTGGTGAAGCGTGTTCCACCAGATGACTGAATAGTGAATAATAGGAATGTTGACCACGCCCACTAAGGCGAGGACGGCACTGGCACGGGAGGCAGTGCGTTTGTCTTCAATGGCGGAGTTGAGGGCGATAACACCCAAATATAAAAATAACAGAATCAGTTCTGAAGTGAGGCGGGCATCCCAAACCCACCAAGTGCCCCACATTGGTTTGCCCCATAGGGCACCGGTGACTAGGGCCAGGAAAGTGAAGGAGGCACCTAGAGGGGCAGAACTGGCCGCAATGACTTCAGCGAGTTTAATTCGCCAAATGAGGCCGATACCTCCAGCAATGGCCATGACCATATAGATAAACATGGACATCCAGGCCGCGGGAACATGAATGAACATGATGCGGTAACTTTGGCCTTGTTGATAGTCGGGGGGGGCAACGAAGAGGCCGTAATAGAGTCCCGCTAACATGAAGAGGAGGCAAGACCAGCCTAACCAGGGGATGAGACGGCCTGCGAGAAGGTAAAAATTTTTGGGTGAGGAATATTTTTGAAAAAAAGCCCACATGGTGATTTGTTGAAGTTGAGGTTGAAAATTGGTGTTTTTTAAACGATAATTAATATGACAGTGCGAATAACTGTGCGAATAACTGTTTTCAGGAATAGACTGTGCATCATAATGGGTAACTCACTTACTTTAGGCAACCTATTTTCATTCGCAGGTCCGTTGGCAACCAGATTTGACAACTTTTGAAAAGTTGTCAAATCTAAATAATGGAATGATTTAACTTAAACTAATCCGCAACGCTGCCGCGGTAGCAAAGGGTGACAGGGTTAAGGACAGTGAAAGTAACGCGCCCAAAAAATACAGTTGTCCAGTGACAGGCAAGCCATCGGCGGCAACATTAACCGCGTTGGCCGCAAAAATCAAGACGGGAATGTATAATGGTAATACCAATAAGGATAGTAACACACCGCCGCGTCGTAATCCCACGGTAAGGGCTACCCCAATGGCACCGATTAGACTTAAAATGGGTGTACCTAACGCCAGAGTCACTATCAGGGTGAACATCGCTGGTTGCGGAAGAAATAACAAGATTCCTAACAACGGGGCCAATAGCAAGAGGGGGAAACCTGTGACTAGCCAATGCGCGGTGACTTTGGCCAAGACTAGCCAAGGTAAAGAATGAGAACTTAAAACCATTTGTTCTAATGAACCATCTTCAAAATCGGAACGAAAGAGGCTATCTAAGGACAGTAGAGTGGCCAGTAAAGCTGCCACCCAGATGACGCCAGGGGCGAGAATTTGTAGAATTTTCGCTTCTGGGGAAATACCTAGCGGAAATAAGCTGATAACCATGATAAAAAATAGCAAGGGGTTAGCCAATTCAGCCCGGTGGCGATAGGCTAACATGAGGTCGCGTTTTAAAAAAGTATAAAAGATGAGTAGGTCAACAGGCATATTTTGAGGTAATTGCACTAAATTTTAACGATAAGTAATCACAAGAAGAATTCGTGTGGGTAGTCCTAAATTTGGGGTAAAGGGTTTAGAACAGATAAAGGTATTTCTAGCCAATTCATATTTTACCAAATTCATTTGAGAAGTCAAAATAGTTTGGTTCAGGAGTTCAAAGCGTAGCTTTGTAGGTGTGGACAAAGCTATGCTTTGGACTCATGGAGTTGAGGCGATTTGATACCAATTACCACTACAACACTATCCATTTGAGGGTAGTGATGCAATGTGGGTTCTCTGTCTGAACTCTGATTAGAATGATTTTCAGATGGACTATGATTCGTCATAGCCTTCATTTAATCATATCAATCACAGTTCCAGACGAAGAGAAACCGCACGATATTTCACCCAGATTGCATCACTATCCATTTGAGAATGATTCAAACGGTATAAAGGAGATTTATATGTGTCATTTTTTGAAAAAGAAACGATTACAGATAAAATTTTATCTGGTTGTATTCTTATGTTTGCTAATTTGTCTAGTCAATCATGCCGTGCCGGCTGCCCGCATTGATGAATATGAGATGAAAGCCATTTATCTGTATAACTACGCGAAATTTATTACCTGGCCCAACGCCGCTTTTAGCAGTACTGAGGCACCCTTTCAACTCTGTATAATGGGTGTGGATCCCTTTGATGGCCAATTAGAGGCCGCCATCAAGGATGGCACCGTCAAGGAGAGAACATTGGAAGTGCGTTATCCGACAGACATTCCAAAAATCAAGGGGTGTCACATTTTATTTATTAGTCATTCAGAACATTGGCGTTTAACTAAAATTCTTGAGTATACCAAACAAAGTTCCATCTTGACGGTAAGTGAGATAGACGATTTTGTTACACGCGGCGGAATGATACAATTTTATATGTTAGATAACAAGGTTCGTTTCTCTGTCGACCCGCAAACGTTAAGTGAGACTGGTTTAAAGGCTAGTTCATATTTGTTACAATTGGCTAAGATTATTCGGCGTCCATGAAACTGACAAGGACTGACAGTCCTAAATTTCCATACAGCCCAAAAATGTAGGGTGGATTAAGCGAAGCGTATCCACCAGTGTGTCGACCGTGGTGGATACGCTTCGCTTAATCCACCCTACCTTCTACCTTCCCATGTTTTCCTACGATTTTCTATTCTCCATTTCCATGATAGCTTGTATCAACAGCAACGATAGTGTACCATACACTCCTATATATCCTCAACTCTTTTGTTTCAGTTTAATACACACATGCAACCTCTCACACAACTGATTGTTCAAGCCCAACAAGATATTAACCAAGTGTCCGATTTAACAGCACTAGAACAGTTACGGGTTCACTGGTTAGGCAAAAAAGGGGTTATTACCGAACAACTTAAACAACTAGGTCAATTACCTCCTCAAACTCGTCCTCAGGCGGGACAGGCTATTAATGAGGCCAAACAAACGTTACAACAAGCACTGGAAAAACGTCGCACGGAGTTGCAAACAGCCCAGTTAGAAACCCAACTCGCAAAGGAACGCATTGATGTGACGTTGCCTGGACGAGGTCTCGGCAGAGGTGGCTTACATCCTCTTACCCAAACGTTGCAACGCATCCAAAATTTGTTTATCCAAGTCGGTTTTAGTGTGGCAGAAGGGCCTGAAATTGAGGACGACTATCATAACTTTGAAGCCCTCAATATTCCCGCTTCCCACCCCGCACGGGCGATGCACGATACGTTTTACTTTGATGAACATTTGCTATTGCGAACACATACTTCACCCGTCCAAATTCGCGTGATGAAACAACAATCGCCACCGCTGAAAATCATTGCCCCAGGCCGAGTCTATCGGTGCGATTCGGACGTGACCCATTCACCCATGTTCCATCAAGTGGAAGGTTTCATGGTGAGTATAGACACTGGTTTCGCAGACCTAAAGGGCATGTTAAATGATTTCCTCAAACGCTTTTTTGAACGAGATTTAAGAGTGCGCTTTCGCCCCTCCTACTTCCCCTTTACCGAACCTTCTGCCGAAGTTGACGTTCAATGTGTCGTCTGTGGAGGCCAAGGTTGTCGGGTTTGTAAACAATCTGGTTGGCTAGAAGTGCTAGGCTGTGGCATGATACATCCGAATGTGTTTCGACAGGTAGGAATTGACAACGAGAAATACACCGGGTTTGCGTTTGGCATGGGCGTAGAAAGGTTAGCCATGTTGCGTTATGGCCTTAGCGATTTACGCTGGTTTTTTGAAAATGACGTGCGGTTTTTGAAACAATTTAATTAAATTAGTGGAAGGTGGACCGTAAGTGGTGTGATAATGATTCAGGAATCCAAAACGTCGCTTTTCCCCTGGGTTTAATGCCATTACCTCTACAACACTACTATGTCGTCACGTATGAAGAAAGGGAAGTTGTGAATGCTGGATGAACATGTACTACTTTCATGTACTACTTTACTGTCAGTTGAAGATCAGGCTACCCCTGCAACTAAATATACTGAAAACATCAGGCCAGTGCTGGTAAGACATTTTACCAACAAGAAAGGTTGGGAAGGTATTCAAGAAACTCAGCTTATCAAAGCGTCAGACCAGAATAGCGTTTTTACTGTACATGCTAAAGGGAAACCAGGTGGTGCCCGTGAGGTCGAAAACGAGTTAGGTATCAAACGCGGACGAGGCAGTCATTATGTGGAATTTGATGCTTATCCTGGCGAATTTAAAGAGGTCTATAACTACTTAACTAAGGCTATAGAATATGTTTTCAAGGGCGATGTAAATTTAGCAGGTCGTAAGCCTAGGTTCTACGAAAATAGGTAAGTTACTATGACACATAAAATCGAAATAGACGTTACGGAAATTCGCAGGGTATATGGCTTGCTGGAAGAAATCCATGGTTTCTTTCATCAACCCTTGAAATTCCGAGACACTCACTTGGTAGAAAAATTTGCCAAACAACATTATGATGAGATTCAAAATCTCTATTATCAAGTGGTTTGGAATTGGCTACCTAAAGAAGTTCAAGAAAAAATCACTACGGGCAGTGGATAGTGGTTTGAGTGGATAGTGAAGAATAAATTATGCTGGACTCAAGGCTTCCGCCGGTAGCATGGGCACGTCACCGGCTAAAGCCTCCAGTCCACCTTGATTTTTATGCTGGACTAGAGGCTTTAGCCGGTGAACGTGCCCTACCTTCCGGCTAAAGCCTCTAGTCCAACACTATTGAGAAATCACTATCCGCTATCCACTATCCACTATCCACTATCCGCTATCCGCTATCCGCTATCCACTATCCACTATTAAAGTATGAACAGATCCATCTTATTTTTGACATTGTTAATTTTAAACATTTTCTCCGTCCCCGCTACTTGCGCCGTTTCTGAAACCAACCTAGAAAAATTGCGTCAAGCGGCCCAACGTGGAGAAGTGAAAGCACAATTTGAATTAGCTTCAGCCTATTATATTGGCAACGGAGTCCCACAAGATTATCAAGAAGCCATGAAGTGGTATCGCAAAGTGGCCGAACAAGGAGTTGCCTCGGCCCAACACAATCTGGGAATCGCTTATAGCAAAGGATTAGGAGTCCCTCAAGACTATTTGGAAGCAGTGAAATGGTATAGAAAAGCTGCTGAACAGGGAGACAGTTATGCGCAAAATAATTTAGGTAGCCTGTATAGAGAAGGTTTGGGAGTCGTTCAAAATGTTCAAGAGGCTGCCAAATGGTACGAAAAATCCGCATCTCAAGGATATGCCGTGGCCCAATATAATTTAGGTGTGGCATACAGCCGTGGCGAAGGAATCACACGAAATGAAAAGCAAGCCGTATTTTGGTATCGAAAAGCTGCTGAACAGGGGTATATAGAAGCGCAAACACAATTGGAAGACATTTACAAAGCACGTCCCTTTTTAAAGGAACAGACACTGGTCGAAAAGACGGATAAGCAACCAAAAACACCGCGTCCATCAGTTCCTTCGCCTACCTTGGGAAAGATTCACAACCCCGTCACAGCGGAAGAAACTTCTTCTCCAATGCCGTCACCGTCAAAACCTCCTCAACAGCAGTCAACCATGTCTCAGTCCACTGCCACGCCACTGCCAGCCGTGCCCAGGAAACCGTCGACATTAGCCTTAGTGTTGGTTTATACCAAAACAGAGGATAAACAGAGGATAGACAAATTGACTACCGTTCTGCGCGACCTGGGATATGAAGTGGACCAGGTCGAAAAGGTCAAGATTAAACTCTCTAAACCACAATGGGACATTCGTTATTATTACGGGGAAGATTTGGAAGCGGTGAAGAACTTGCAATCCCAGGTTTCCCAATTTATGCAAGAGGTTGACACTGTGGAGGCACCGCCCGCAAAGTTTAAAATTAAACAGTTGCGAGAGTTGGTAGGCACCCAAAAAATTAGGAAAGGGCGGGTAGAGGTATGGATTTTGAACCCGTGACGGAAGAGAATTTAAAGAACTATATTCAAGGATATATAGTGATATTCATTCAAACCTGTACGATTCCCGCTGGATCGCAATAAGAATTATTGCGCAACATTGCATCACTACCAAAAAATGAAAACAGCTGTGGATTAGAGGCTTTGGAGTAGAGGCTTACGCCTCCATGCCATTAAGGTAGGGTGCGTCCCACGCACCATTTTGGAAACCGCACCGTGCCTTCGTGGTGCGTGGAACGCACCCTACAAATCGTGCTTAACTTAATGGCATTGCGGCTAAAGCCTCTACTCTGGTACCGGCACGTCATTCTCTATTCTCCATTCTTTAACCAAAAAAGAACCTTCTTTTTGAACCACATAATAAAGTGCATCAAAGCCTTCCGAGAAACTGGGAATCTGTAGTTTTGCATAAGTAGCCCTAAGACCTTTCTCAGGAATACAAGCCTTGCTAGAACGACGATTATTTCTGTCAATCGCTTCTTTTAAGTGAGATCGGAAATAATAACCGAACACTCTAAACCCCGCCTGTTTAGCGGCGTCGATATATTTTTTGCGAACCTCTATGGTGGGATTGGTGTTGTCTACCACAAATGCTTGTTTTGCCTCCAGACAAGCCTTGAGGAGGATATTTTCTCGATGCCTAGTTTTCAACATATCCAGGTTGATTCGGATGTGAGTCTCATAGAAATATTTTTTGTAAAAAGTCGATTTACCAGTGGCTTGCAAACCGGTGAAAATGATAGTTTCCATAAAAATTGGGAGAGGCGTGAGAGGCGTGATTAGCAACTAATAATTTTAAACGGTAGTGAGACAATGTGGATGACTGGAACTGTGATGTATATGATGTGTGTGATGAGAAGAAGGGTAGTGTTGTACAAGTAATGGTATAGCAGTGTCGGAATCAATTCCGTACTCCAACGGAATCAATTCCGTACTCCAACGGAATCAATTCCGTACTCCAAAACCGCTATACCATTACTTGTACAACACTACCCATTAATGCGTATGACGATGGTGAATATCAGGCGTATGAGGATGCGCATGTTCACAATACGGATGTTCATGCCAATGCGAATGTGATGTAGCGTACTCTTCACCATCGTCGTGAGAGTGTTCGTGATGACCATCATCATGGCGATGCCAATGTTCATGGGAAATTGCTTCATGAACATGCAGATGGTTATGTTCCTCATAAATCAAAAATAGGGTACCGATAACCATTAACCCAATGGCCAACAAAAACATAATAGTTATCGCTTCGTCAAACAACCCAAATGAGACGATGACTCCAGCGAAGGGCGCGGTACCAAATAAGGCACTGGTGCGGGCAGTCCCAAGTCCACGCATGGCCCAAATAATCAACGCCAGGCTAAGTCCATAACTGATACTCCCTAACGCCATTCCCCATAACACGAGTTTCCAGTCGGGAAACGGACTTCCCATTATGACTGCCAAAACCAGTGAAAAAGTTCCAGCCACCAATCCTCTGATGATGACCATGAACAAAGGGTCTTTGGCCGAAATATTTCTGGTTAAATTGTTGTCGAGACCCCACAGCACACACGCCACTAAAATGCCTATCGCCCCCAACGACCCTCCCCATTGTGAACCTGGGTTCACGGTCAGAATCAGACTGGCCAACGTGATGGTGACAATCGCCCCCCAGGCGCGGCGACTGACGGATTCTTTGAAGGCAAACGTAGCGATTAATGTGGTAGCAACCACTTCAAAGTTCAGTAACAGAGAAGCCGTGGCCGCTGGCGTATCGCGTAAACTGATAAGCAAAACGTTGGGGGCCACTATGCCACCTACTACAATGCCACTGACAAGCCAAATCAAATCCGCTTTTTGAATCTTTGCTTCCATTTTTACCAACGGTTTAAATAACCGTTGTATAGTTTTGATGATAAGTACGAAAACCGCACTGCCGAGATAAAGAAAAGCGGCCAACAATGTGGGTTCCACCGTGTCTAACAATTGTTTCGCAAGCGGGGCACTGGCCCCAAATAATAAGGCTGCTAATAACGCCTGAAAGATAGCATAGAGATGATTTTGATACATTTGAATAAGGATACTCTTTTTTATGAAAGTAAGCAAGTGATAAGATTAGGACTTACGCAGTTACCCCACCCCAACCCTCCCCCCACGCGGGGAGGGAGTGATTCCCCCCCGTGTACGGGGGGGATAGGGGGGGTGTCAACTCAACGACTTACAAAAGTGGTTGCGTAAGTCCTCAAGATATAGGGTAGTGAGGCAATGTGAGTGATAACCGAAAACTGGCGGGACTTTGGATTCCTCAAAACCTCCGAGGTCGAAGATTACATCGGAGGTTTAAAGCCATCACTCACATTGCCTCACTACCAGATAACCATTTGTGTCCAAAACGTGTTTTGGACTCCTTAGTCCCTAACCACCCTGATTTAAAACTGATTACTTCCATGTCCATACATTTACACAATTCTCAACCTCAAACCATTTCTCTTACCGCGGCGCCACGGCAGTCCAAATTACGTGCTATGCTACCTTATATTTGGGACTATCGAGGACGAGTCTTACTTGCGCTACTTCTGTTAGTGTTAGCAAAACTGGCCAACGTCGGCATCCCTATCGTGTTAAAACATATCGTGGACACCCTGGACAATCATTCGCACACGTTGCCTTTGGCATTACTCGCTGCGTATGGTTTATTGAGGTTGGGAAGTTCACTGTTTAACGAATTACGGGACGCAGTCTTTGCCAGAGTGCGGTTTCAGGCCATGCGGCGATTGTCCAACACGGCGTTAACTCACTTGCATCGCTTATCCTTGCGATTTCACATAGAACGTCAAACTGGGGCCATTTCTCGCGATTTGGAACGGGGGACGCGCAGTGTCAGTACCATTCTCAATTACATGATTTTCCACATCATCCCCACCTTTGCCGAATTTGGGTTGATTGCCATGATTTTGTTTTCTCAATATGATCCCCAATTTGTCATCATCACGGTGATTACCGTGGCGGTTTACGTCGCTTTCACCTTTGCGGTGACAGAATGGCGAATGGAGTTTCGACACACTGCTAATCATGCGGAATCACAAGCGAATAATCAAGCCATTGATAGTTTAGTGAACTATGAAACGGTGAAATATTTTGGCAATGAAGCATTTGAAGTGCGCCGGTATGATGAGACATTGCAACAATGGGAAGAGGCGTCGGTCAAGAGTCAAACATCTATGTCAACGTTGAATTTTGGACAATCGGCGATCATTGCCATTGGCGTCACCTTGATGATGATTTTTGCCAGTCAAGGGGTCGTGGCTGGACGCATGAGTATCGGCGACTTGGTTCTCGTCAACACGTTTCTGTTGCAACTCTTTATCCCCCTGAATTTTTTAGGCATCGTCTATCGTTCCACCAAGTATGCACTGGCCGATATGGAATTGATGTTTAACCTGTTGGACCACCCCACCGAAATTCAAGACAGTCCCACCGCTTATCCGTTGGAAGTGGGAGAAGGGGCAATTCACTTTGACCGAGTCAGTTTTGATTATCAACCAGAACGTCCCATTTTACAAGAAGTGAGTTTTGACATTCCTCCTGGCCATAAAATCGCCATCGTTGGTACCAGTGGTGCGGGGAAGACCACGATTGCCCGGTTACTCTGCCGGTTTTATGAAGTGACGGGAGGGAGAATTTTAATCAATGGGCAAGATATTCGGGAGGTCACTCAAGCGAGTCTGCGGGCTTCGATTGGAATTGTTCCTCAAGACACGGTGTTGTTTAATGACACCATTTATTACAACATCGTCTATGCCCGTCCACAAGCGTCCAGAGAGGAGGTGATAGAAGCCGCACGGCTGGCCCATATTCATCACTTCATTGAATCATTGCCCAAAGGATATGATACGGTGGTGGGAGAACGTGGCTTAAAATTATCTGGTGGCGAGAAGCAACGGGTAGCGATTGCGCGAGTGATTTTGAAACGGGCGAAAATCTTGATTTTTGACGAAGCCACCTCCTCATTAGATTCTAAATCTGAACAGGCGATTCAAGCGGCTTTGGAGGAAGTAGCAACGCAACATACCACTCTAGTGATTGCCCATCGCTTATCCACTATTGTAGATGCCGAACAAATTTTGGTGATGGAACAAGGGCAAATCATTGAACGGGGAACTCATGCAGAGTTGTTAAATCAGGGGGGGATGTATGCGCATCTGTGGGCGTTGCAACAAGAAGAGAGTTAAGAGTGGAGAGTGGATAAAAGTGGAGAGTAGGATAGGACTTACGCACTCACCCCACCCCACACAGGGAGTCATTTCCCCCCGCGTGCGGGGGGACTAGGGGGGTGTCAACTCAACGAGTTACAAAAACAATTGCGTAAGTCCTGTTGGAGATAAACGAATAAGGCAGGCCCGCGGGTTTATCCGTGTATCCCATCAATCCGCTGTACTAGACTTAGAGACTGGACACCTCATTTTACTCACTACTACCCAATTACGCGACCGCCAGTGAATAGGGTTGAATCAATATCTCCGCAGGGATTCTCAAGTGTTGATGTAATTGGCGAATCATGTCCAAAGTCAAAGGACGCTTACCATTGAGGACTTCATTGACCTCCTGCCCCTTGCCTAACCACGGTTCTAATTCTTGCGGCGTGAGACCATCGCGGTCCAAGTAATATTGGATAGCGGCCAACGGATGATTGGGTAACGGGATGGGATAATGTTGTTCCTCGTAGGCTTCTATCAAGGTAGTAAGCACTTCTAAATCATCGCCTTCTGGGCTGTTTGCGGGTGCCTCAAAGAGGTTTTCAACGGCTTTTAAAGCGGCTTGATAATCAGCTTCGGTTTTTATGGGTTTGATGTTCATGGTGATAATTTCTCTCTCAAATGGTCGTGGCATCAATTTGATCATATTCCTGGTGTGTCCCAAGAAAACGCAGATATACGATACCACGTTGGTAATTGATAGCCCCGACCAGTCGGTAAGTATTGCCTTTAATATTGAACACGACTCGGTTATTGGCTAGAATACTGGCATTACGATACCTCGATTTAAGGTCATTAGGGGTTTACCAATGGGCCTGTTTCGTATCTTCGTACCAAGTTTGTAAAGGTTGTTCGGCATCGGGGTGCAAAGTCCAAAAGTCTCTGAGTCGTTTCCGCGAAATGATACGCATGAGTTGTCTATAGTGACTTTGTTTTAATTCCAAAGTATAATCGTTTTCACCTTGTGTGCAACACCTCTTTAAGTGCGTACACTTAACGCCTGTATGGGTTGGCACAGAATGAAACGTCGGCCAACGGCCACAGGCGAAAGCCTCTACTCCAATTTACCTACTCAAATAGGTGTTGCACACAAGGTTGACTATTATTTTTTAGTGTCTCAACAAAGAGATAAATTATTATGGCACAAAAACCAAAATCATCGAAATCCAAAAAGTCACTCACTCATGGTGTCACTACAACAACTCAATCTTTGACACTGTCATTGGCCGATAACGCCTATTTGAGGGCTGAACAAGCCTTCAAAGCAGGTCAACATGCCCAGGCAGAACAGTTATGCCAACAAATTTTGGCTACAACACCACACCATGCTTTGACGTTACATCTGTTGGGTGTGATTATGGCCCATGCAGGACAGTTACAAAATGCCGAACAATTGATGGTGCAGGCGCTTCAGTTTCGGCCTGATGATGCTAATTTTCACAATAGTTTGGCCAATGTACGTCGCCTGTTAAATAGGCCAGCGAATAAAACTGCGTCTCCACGCATAGAATATGTTAATTTGACCAACATGTTGGACTCCTTTCTGCCAGAACCGTTTCTTCCAACGCTGGTAGTTGACACTCCCATCGACATCATCGTGCCTATTTACAATGGTTATGATTATTTAGTGACCCTCCTGCCTGCGATTCTCAAACATACCACTCTGCCTTATCGGCTCCTCTGTTGTAATGATGCCAGTCCGGATCCACGAGTGGCCGATTATTTGGAGGAGATACATCGCACCCATCCCCAAGTGATTCTCCTCCATAACGACCACAATCTAGGTTTTGTGGGAACCGTCAACCGGGCCTATCAGCAGGTACAAAATCACTTTGTGATTTTAAATCAAGACACTGAAGTGCCTGAAGGATGGCTAGAACGATTGATGTATCCCATTTTCAAATACCACGATGTGGCCAGTACCACGCCGTTTACCAATTCTGGAACGATTTGTAGCTTTCCCACCTGGTTGGAGGACAATCCCTTGTTTAAGGGGTTAACCGTGACAGGTTTGGATAAATTTTTTCAGAGATTGAACCCCATGTTGCATTATTTTGAATTACCCACGGGCGTGGGCTTTTGCATGGGCATCAACAAACGTGTGGCGGACACGATAGGCATGTTTGATGCTGATACCTTTGGACGTGGCTATGGGGAAGAAAATGATTGGTGCATGAGGGCCAAACAGGCGGGTTATAAAAATTTTATCGTCCCCAATTTGTTTGTGTATCATAAACATGGCGGGTCTTTTTCGGCAGCGGAAAGAACTCAATTGCAACAAGAAAACTTGGCCAAACTGTTTCGTTTGCATCCAGAATATTCAGCACTGGTGAACACCTTTATCAACCGTAATCCTTTGAAAACCATCAGAGAGTTTTTAGTCATCTTGATTTCTACCCACACTCACTCACAGGGTGCAGTGCTGGTGATAGACCATGAGTTGGGAGGAGGGGCCAATTTGTTTTCTCAAAAATTCAAACAAGAATGGGTCAATCAAGGCAGACCGGTTCTGTCTCTTAGTTACCATCGTTCCAAGGAGGTTTACAGACTCTCTTATCAAGACCCGCACTATCAATTTGGCTATGTCTTCCCTGAGATTGTAGGACTGTATCATTTATTTGCCCTGTTAAACATCACCGACCTGCGGATCAATGAACTGGTGAGTTTTAAGGCGTCCCTGGAAACGGTATCATTTCTGACCGATTTAAAGAGGCGATTTCAGCCCCAGATGACTGTTTATCTCCATGATTATTTTGCGATTTGCCCAAGCTACAACTTACTCAATGATCAGGGCAAGTATTGCGGCATTCCAGAGGACCTGCAAATCTGTCAACGGTGTTTAAAGGTTCACAAACGGTTGGATTTTCCTGAACTTTACAATCCCTTGGACTGGCGAAACGGCTGGGGACAGTTGTTAAACCTGGCCAACCAGATTGTATGTTTTTCGCCGTCCTCAAAAAGTCTGTTAAAACAGGCTTATCCCGCGTTGCCTGAAACCCAGATAGAGGTTTGCCCGCATCGGGTTGAATACTTACAACCCCTGAATTTTACGCCCACCCCAGGCACGTTACATATTGGTGTGCTGGGGGCAATAGGTTTTCATAAGGGGATTTCCATCTTAACAGAGATGGTGAAATTGATAGAACGGAAAAAATATGATGCGAAAATTATCGTCATCGGCTATACTGGTGGTTCTTTCACCAGTAACAAGTTGGTAGTGACAGGCGAATACACCCATGAAGAATTGCCTGCGCTGATAGTCCAACATAACATCAGCATGTTTTTTATCCCCTCTATCTGTCCGGAAACGTTTTCGTTCACCACCGAAGAGGTGATGATGATGGGATTGCCGTTAGCGGTATTTAACCTTGGGGCGCCAGCGGAACGGGTGAAAGGGTATGAAAAGGGGTTAGTGATTGAGAAAATCGCGGCAGAGTATGCGTTGCTGGAGTTGTTGAAATTTGGGGAAAAGTTGAGAAGTTAAGGAGAATAAATGGCAGTGTCCCAAGGGTTATAGTCATGTCCAGTGCAACATTATCATTATTGGTAACCAGAAATTTTTAATGAGTTTGGTATTGAAAATTTAGGTATTTATACCCAAATTTAGGGAGGGTGGAAACTATGGTAAACTTTCCATGTTACAAAACTCGCCTTACTCAAGGTGAGTTATACATTTTGGTGGATACGCGCAGCGAAATCCACCCTACCATTGAGGCACAAATAAGTTAGGAATATCAAGTATGTCTTTCACCCATTACAAAACCTTGAGTCAAGTGGTACAAACGTTTCATCTGTCTTATCAGGAACAAAACTTTATTCAACCTAAACGGTTTGAAATGGGTGACTATTTACGGGCTGAATTGCAGTTTAATTTAACCGAGTTGGTTGTAGATAGTTCAGAATATGCCCTTTGTGAAAATCTGATTTACCCCATTTTGCGAGAAATCTGGAAGGCTTATAAGACCGATTTGATGCTATGGAGTCACCATCCACTGGAGAGTGATGATGAATTATCAGGTGTTCCTGATTACCTCATAGCGAAACGTTCACCCTTGGGCAAAATCGTTTTTGAACAACCCTATTTGATTGTAGTTGAAGCTAAAAAAGACAATTTTAGCGAAGGTTGGGGACAGTGTGCCGCGGAATTAGTGGCTATACAAAAACTCAATAATCAGCCTGAACAAACCTTGTTTGGGGTGGTAACTAATGCAGAACGTTGGGAGTTTGCCAAATTGCAAAATGTCGTGTTTACCAAAAATCTGAATGGGTATCAGATTGAAAACTTGGATGAATTGTGTGCAGCAATCAACTGTTTATTTTTTGAAAGTCAACGGCAAATCAAGTAGGGTAAGGCAGAGTGTGTTTCTTGCCTACTCTACACGATGAGAGTTGACAACTTTTCAAAAGTTGTCAACTCCTTTTAAGGTAGAGATGCAATCTGGGTGAAATATCGCACGGTTTCGCGTCGGTCTGGAACTCTGATGGAGAGGATTAAATGAGGACTCTGATAAGGAGATTTTACTAATCATAGTTCATCTGAAAATCATTCTAATCAAAGTTCAGACAGAGAACCCATATTGCCTCACTACCCTGTTTTAATAGGTCTGTCTCATTTCGCACACATGTTATAGTAATATTCATTCATTTTTGTACCCCCCCAGCCCCCCGCACGCAGGGGGGTCACTCCCCCCCGTGTACGGGGGGGCTGGGGGGGGCACAAGAATAAGTGAATATCACTATATCACCACTGAAAACTGATTTGGTAACCATTATGCCAGCCAAAGATTTATTTCACGATACTGTCAAAATAGCACTACAAAAAGAGGGTTGGTTAATTACTGATGACCCACTTCATTTAAAATATGGCGGATTAAATCTCTATGTCGATTTGGGTGCGGAAAAAATCTTAGCGGCGGAAAAGGCCGGACAAAAAATTGCGGTTGAAATTAAAAGTTTTGCCCAATTGTCACCTACTAATGAGTTTCATAAAGCCTTATGACAATTCCTTGGTTATCGTTTGGTGCTTAAACAACAGCAACCTGAACGCTTCCTATACTTGGCTATCCCCAATGAAATTTATCAAGGGTTTCTGAATTTTCCTTATGCCAAAGCACTTTCGGAAGAATATCAAGTAAAATATCTAGTGTATAGTGTTATGCAGGAGACCATCATCAAATGGCTAAATTGAACCAATATCGTACTTCCATTGAAACTTTGTTGAAACAATACGCCCAGTTAGGCAAATCCTCCACAGGCGTGGAAACGCAATTGATTTTTGATCGCGAACGAGATCATTACTTACTGAATTATGTTGGTTGGCAACAAGAACAATACCTTTGTGGGCCTGCCCTTCAATTTGATATTAAAGACGGCAAAGTGTGGTTTCAATACAATGCCACTGAACTTGAAGTGATTGACGAACTGATTACGCTGGGAGTGGCAAAACAAGATATTGTTATTGGGTTTCATCCGCCCTATCTGAGGTCGAAAGTCGCCCCTTATCAAGGTTAGATTTCACCGTCATGGATAACTCACGATAGCCAGGTAGAGTGGGCAAACGTCCTTTTGTTTGCCCACCGTTTACCACGATAAGTCGGCGGATGTGGTGGGCAACGGCGACCCACTTTACATGGCTTAGTTTCTTATAGTAATATTCCTTCACTCTTGTACCCCCCTAACCCCCCGTACACGGGGGGAGTGACTCCCTCCCGCGTGCGGGGGGGTTGGGGGGGTGTACAAAAGTAGAGGAATATCACTATACCACGAAAGAGAGAAAACCTAATGAATACGTTATCACTCACCTACGAACAAGATTTTTCAGGCTGGATTAATCAGCATATTGCCTTGTTGAAAACTAGCCGGTTCCAGGAACTGGATATTGACCATCTGATTGAGGAATTGGAAGGTATGGCGATTCGCGATAGGAATGAATTAGTCAGTCATTTGAAAATTTTAATTGCCCATTTGTTGAAATGGCAATTTCAACTGAAGCAATTAAGCGAACGCTGGGAGGAATTTAAGGGTAGCAGTTGGCGGTCTTCGATTATCGAACAACGGTCTGAAATTCGTGACCAACTGGAAAATAATCTCAGCTTGAAAAGGCAGTTGACAGAGGCGGTGGCTAAGGCTTATCCTAAAGCCGTTTCGTTGGCTGTAAAGGAAACGGGTTTGGTAGCGAAGACGTTTCCGAAAGAATGTCCCTATTTGATAGAACAACTGTTGGAGGATGATTTTTATCCGCATCCTGAATAATGGAGAAACTCGGGGCGTGTTTAAGAAACTGAGTTTCTGGGGGAGGGAAGAGTAAGAAAGAAACTCAGTTTCTTAAACAGGACTTACGCAACCGCCGGTCTTTACCCCAACCCTCCCCGCGTGCGAGGAGGGTTGGGGTGGGGTAAATATTGGCGTGGGCAACGGTGGCCCACTCTACCTGGCTTAGTTACTTACCACGAAAGAGAGAAAACCTAATGAACACGTTATCACTCACCTACGAACAAGATTTTTCAGGCTGGATTAATCAGCATATTGCCTTGTTGAAAACTAGCCGGTTCCAGGAACTGGATATTGACCAT
>JAABRD010000063.1 GCA_011391085.1 Thiotrichaceae bacterium
ATCACTTCAAGAAGCTTTGGCACAGATTACTAAAGAGGACTCTCTGGCCTGGTTTAGACATTGTCTTTAGTGATACTTATTCAAGTGAGAATTGCTATACCACGCCCATGGTATTTGAGGTATCCACCACCATGGCCCGTGCCCCTCGTTTAGCCAATTCGACCATTTCTGTTGGATTGTTTAGATCTATCTGGTCTGCGGCGACCACCTGATGATCGCTACCACTGTCATCGTTGACCCTGCCACCGCCGTCCAGTATACTCTTTTTGACCCACTCAGCAGCCTTGTTAACATCTCCCTGGTTAAGTTCAGACGGGGTTGGTTCAGCACACTGCACAAGAGAATCTCCAGAACCAGAAGGTGGAAAGGGGAATTGTCGCACCATTTCCATTTTTTCTGTTGGTAAAGCGAGAAGATCACCGCGGCTACTGTAACCATAACCATATAAAGAAACTGCCGAAGCTGAACACTCCGGACAATTAGTGACACTATCCCACCAACTGTCAAATTGGCCACCCACCACCATAGCGGGATGGGATAGCAAGATACTAAGGACTGGTAAAGTCCACTGTAGATATTTGTGTAACATTTTGGTTTTCCTCATAAAAAAGTTGAAATTGAGAAACTACCGTTGATTTCATCTTATACTTTTCTGGTAAACTGAAATAAACACTCTGGCAAATTTCAATTGACTAAAGTAAAATTAGATGAACGATTTAATTTGCTGTCACACTCTTAACTAAGGTTGCAAATTTTTTACAACTTAGGTTACAAAATGCACCACTAATTAAATCGTGTGACCAGAGTAAATTAAAATAGTTCAAAAAAAAAATAACTGATGTTGCAAATTATGTTATAGTTTAGTTAGAAAATTTAGAAAATTTGGACACCATTGGTTGACTGTCTGAATCAGAATTGCTGAGTAATTTATATTTATTCATACACGGTCATAAACTAATGATCTGTAACACCTTGGAATATCCATTTGACTTTGTTAACCTGTCCACCATAGAATTTCAACAGCATTTTGCCGAATGGATAGCACGTACCAGTGGTCAAAAAGAACGGGCTATCCTGACCGACAATGGTCAACCCATAGCGGCACTTATCCCGTTGGAAGATTTGAGGTGGTTGCAACAATTGGAAGATCGTTTCGATTATCAAGAAGGGATAGAAGCTTTAGATGAATCTGGAGAGAATATTTCTCTGGAGGAACTGAAAAGAGAAGTGGGATGGGAGGTCAAATGAGTCGTTATACTCTTGAGATTCGTCCCGCTTTCAGGAGAGAGTTTAAGAATCTGCCAGTACCTGTTCAAGCATTTTTCTCGTTCCCACGCGCCAGCGTGGGAATGCCGTAACAGTGCGCCAGCATGGCGAACACGGGACGCTGGCGCGTCCGTACCGCATTCCCACGCTGGCGCGTGGGAACGAGGAAAACGAGGAAAAAAATTTACACCAACCAATATGAATCATCCTTCTCAAACACACTTTACTCAAGCCGAAGCCCATTGGGACGTGGAACGTCTTTACCAAGATTTAACCAAAGTAAAAGGACACACACACACCAAGATGGAAAAAATTCATCTGCGTGGGTTGCTATGTGGCTATAGTCCCCGTGATATTGCAGAAAAACTGCATAGAAGTGTTCGGGGTGTGGAAGCGTTTATGTGTAACACGTTGTATCAATATATCAAACAATTGTCTAACCATGATGGGGAGAGGATGCGCAATCATCGTGAGATTCTGCAATGGTTGGAGGAAATGGGATATCGATTACCAATTAGTCTAAATTCTTCAAGTCCCCCAGCACCGTGGACAAGTTTGATTCATACCTTAAATGGTGCAGTTCATGTCTTAAACAGTTCAGTCCACATAGAGCATTTTGACCCGGTTAAAAATCGAATGGTGGTTCTAAATATTCTCCGAGTGGAGATGCCTTGTCCTTCAACAGACCAAAAGGGTGAGGAGGCGTTTGGGGATGAGGAAGTTAAAAAATTTGATTCCGATTCTGACCACGATTAATATTTCACTTTATGCAACGGTGCGACAGAACCTCAATTTCTTAAAGAAACTGAGTTTCTATTGTACCTCCCATTTGAAACGCCATGAGGTACGATTATGAATAACATAACTGTCTTTGATGTAGCCAGGTATATTCTGGAAAAATGCGGGCCCATGTCCGCCATGAAATTGCAAAAACTCGTCTATTATTCTCAGGTCTGGTCCCTGGTCTGGGATGATGTGCCTTTGTTCCATGAAAACTTTGAAGCGTGGTGTAATGGCCCTGTGGTACGAGAACTGTATAATGCCCATAGCGGAATGTTTCAAATAGACAAAGACACCTTCAAAGGTTATGCGGAACATCCTCTCAGTGAGAGTCAGAAAGAGACTATTGATACAGTATTAAAAGCTTATGCGGATAAGTCAGCCCAGTGGTTAAGCGACCAAACTCATAGCGAATCTCCTTGGATTTCAGCCAGACATGGACTGTCTGATACGGTTAGAGGAGACCGCATCATTACTTTGGAAAGCATGGCAGAGTATTATGGTTCTTTGTAATGGCTAAAACGGCAAAATCTGTTATAGTCATATTCATTCAAACTGGTACGATTAAGTATAAAAAAATGCCGTTGGACTGGAGGCTTTAGCCGGCCGGCGGTAGGCGTTCCCCGTTCTCAAAGACTGGAGTGTGCCTACCGCCGGCCGGCTAAAGCCTCTAGTCCCCCTGTATTTTAATTCGGGGGACTGTTTTCCTTAACTTAATGGCATTTTTGTTTTCGTTCCATGTTCAAGGCCAGCGGTCCAAGAATCTCTTAACTTAATGGCATTATAGCTAAAGTCTCTAGTCCACCAGCCTTTTCCATCCTTCCACTCATCTCTAGTCCACCGGCATTTTTTCCACTCTTATCCACCATCCTATGAACTATTTATACGTCCTCCTAAAATTCGAAGGAATGTTTTTATTTATTCCACAACCTGATATACAAGCTGTAGAAATCATTGCCGATGTGCATATCACGTCCACTTCTATGGGGGCGATAGGATGGTTTAGGCATGAACATGGGCATGGACAAAATTCGCCGGTGTTTTGTTTGGCCGAAGATTTATCGTTATTGTCAGATGTCCCTGAAACGCGCCAGTATTTTGCGTTAATCAAGGCGCCTGAAATTCCTGTTGGAGTTACTTGTGACGAGGTAGAAAATCTTGACGTCAGGCAGGAACATCTGTATCTTCAACCTTTGCCTGTGGTTATGAAAACCCCTCATTCTCCGTTTAGTCAATTGGTGATTTATCGGGAGAAAGTAGGTTGTGTTTGTACAGGCCCGAATTTGGTAGAATATTTGGCTTATTTGGCAACCCTTTGTGAACAATCCCAAGAGTAAAAACAGGCGTCAGGAGTATGGCAACCGAGAAGAAAGAGGTAAAAAGCAGTCGTGCTTGGTTATTAGACTTTGGTAGAGGTTTACAAGCCGCCGTGGGTCAACATGAAATGTCGCATGTACTCCCCACCGCAGTCTTATTTGATATACCTTGCACTCCCCATTATTGTAGCGAGGTATTAATTTATCAAAACCGTATTATGCCCGTCCTCGACATTCCCAGTTTATTGGAAGGACAGCGAATTATTCATACGAGTAATGATGTGATCGGGGTTGCGGTGTTTCAGGACGACCCCTCTCATCCCGTTGGTTATGGAGGAATCCGATTGGCGACGTTACCGACGAGTGTGTATGTGAGTGATGACCAGTCTTGTGAATTACCTGCCCATAAGAGATACTGGGCCGCGCCTCTAAGCGTTTCTTGTTTTTACTATGAAGGGGTGGCTATTCCAATTTTGAACTTGTCGTATCTGTTTTGTGGGAATATTGGGGTTTATTAGACAATACTTTTTTCAGCTTTCCTAAACCTGAGAGGTTTAGGAAAGCTACGGGTGAACCAATATGCAACTAGAACTTAACCAACTTATGATTCCGCCAGGGTCAAATCTCCTCATGAAAAATGTCAACTGGCAAATGTTTGAAGACTTGTTGACAGAATTGGGGGACAAACGTGCGGCCCGGTTATCTTATAGCAGAGGTATATTAGAAATTATGGCACCACTTCCTGAACATGAAGATGATAAAGTCATCATTGGTAGCCTCGTAGAAATTATTCTCGATGAAAGTAACATTGAGTTTAGACGACTTGGGTCGACCACTTTTAAGAATCAACGGATGGCCCAAGCCATAGAGGCGGATGAGTGCTTTTACATTGAACATGAAACGATGATTCGCGGCAAGAAACGTATTGACTTGGCTACCGATCCGCCTCCTGATTTGGCCATTGAGATTGATCTCACATCTCGTACCCACTTTGACAATTATGAGAAGTTAGGTGTTCCAGAACTGTGGCGTTTTGATGGTCATCAGTTGCAAATTTATCTATTGCAACAAGGCAGATATATGGACTCTGCCACCAGTCGCCACTTTCCGCAGTTGTCTGTGAAAGAGGAAATTCCGCGCTATTTGGCAAGAAGCAAAGACATTGGGAGAACGCGGACGATGCGGGAGTTCCGTGCCTGGGTTAAGGAACAAATTGGATGACTTAACCAATGTAGAGGAGAAAAAATGAGAAGAGGCGATAATCAGTGGTAATGTGATTCAAGAAACCGAGTTTTTGCCAAAAACTCGGTTTCTATGACCTGGTTTCGGTCCTAGTGTCACTGACACAACTTCAACCCTTTACTAATAATTGAAAGAGTATCCGCATTGGGACTCACCAAAATATCGGTAATTTTTGCGTATCCCCGTGAACTGGCTAGTTCATTGAGTCCATACGTTCGTTCATTGGCCCAGAAGGTGACGATGCCAGGAGGGTCGCATTTTAACAAGCCTTGCGATACCTTGAAGGGCCATTTGTTACCATATTCTGTTTGCGACACGATATACCTAGACTCGTGTTTAGTAGTGGCCATTTTGTCTCGATAGTATTTCAACTTATCTTTGTATTCTGGGTTGTCAGGAAAGAGGGCGACTAACTTAGCGTACTCTTCTATTTGTTGTGGAATGTGCGCGGCAGAAATGGATTTCAACTTCGCTAAAATTCTTTTTTCTGCGATCTTATCCAATTCTTCTTTGGCCACCCGGGTAACTTCTTGTAAATCGGGGTCTTTAAAATCTTTAGTCAGATCGTAGGCTTTGTCGAATTGGCGGTCTCTTAGCAAACGATACGCGGATTTTCGGACCTTGTCGTTTCGTTCCAGTTCTTCCTTCTTATCTTTGGCTTGTTTGGCAGCGGTTACCAATCCGTTTATTCGACAATCAAATTCCACAAGCGTGATGCCTTGCCTGATAACTTCGTCATATTTGCCCTTTTCATACAACAACTTGAGGGCCTTAAATAGTTCTTCACGCTGGTTATTAGCGTCGTCAGCGAGTTTTTTGAGTTCAGGGATGTCGATGAACTTATGGGTCAGCAGGTAAACTTCGTAAAATTTACCGTCTTTTTGGAGTTGAGGGGCTTCCAATAGGGCCTTCTCAATTTGTTGTTGGTCGATAAAAATTTGGGCATCTTCAACCAGTTTTTTGACAGTTGCGTCAAATTCTATGTAAGGGGTTCCCTGAGTCACCACTTCTTGGTAATTACCATTGTTGTAAAGTGTACGGAGTTGGGCGACTTGCTTGTTACGGTTAGCCTGAAAAGTGTTTTCTAGGTCCGAAACACGTTCTTTCTTTTCTTGGTTTTGAACAAACGCCTTGAATCTCTCATCGTTTTCATAGTCTAAAAAACCACTGGCTATCTTCAATCCGACTTGTTCATTACTACCTTGATTGATGGAAAAGGCGATGGTGACTAAACCAAGTAACACCAGTATCATTTTGGTTTGATAAGAAACAGTGACTCCAATTTTTCGCATGAGGTCACTGGCGTAGGGGGAGATAAGAACGCCCACAATGACCAATACAATGGCGGTGTCTAATATCTCGATAGACAAGACAATTCCCAGACAGATGAGTAGAATGACGATAATCCAGTTAGTGATGCGTAAGGTTTTATGTATGAGAGACATAGTATTGATGAGAAAGTGAATTTATGAATACGGCTATTGTCCCAAAACGTGTTTTGGGACTCCAGATATTGTTTAGCGTGGTTGAATTTCTTTCAGGTGCCTTCCCACGGCCAACCATGCACCTATCAGTCCTAATAAGCCACCAGTCAATAATAATGCCAAACTGGATAATAAGTCTAAGGTAACTAATTCAAATTGGCTATAATAAAGCAAACTGAGTTGTTTGACGGGGTCTTGGAGTAACCAAAAACAGAAATGCACTAACAGCCACGCAATGATTCCGCCTAACAGTCCATACCAGCCTCCTGCATATAAAAATGGACGACGGATAAACGCATCGGTGGCGCCAAATAATTTGTGAATCTCAATTTCTTCGCGACGATTGTAAATGGCCAGCCGAATGGTGTTACCTATCACCAATAACACGGCCAAAGTTAATAAACTGGCTAAGATGATGACTCCGCGTCGCACCAAGGCAATCATGGCAAATAGACGTTTTAACCATAGCATGTCAAATTGGGCGACTTCTATTTCTGGTTTGCGCTTCAACTCTTCTAAGAGACGTTCCCCCAAGTCCGTGTTTGCAGTGGCCAATTGCACTATCAACACATACGGCAACGGGTTGTCTTCCAAGGCCGTCAAGGCTTGTCCAAAGCCAGATAAATTGCGATATTCTTCCAATGCCTGGGTCGGCGTGATAATTTGTACGCCGCTGATCTCTTTCTTCTGTAATAACCAGTCAGCTAGATTCTGGGCCTTTTCTTCGCCTACCGTTTGTTTGAGAAATAACGAAATTTGCGCGGTGCCATTCCACTCGTTGCTGAGATGTTGCACATTTTCCAACAACAAGTATAGTCCTGCCGGTAATGCCAAAGCAATGCCAATAACCATAGCAGTCATCAAACTTGGTAAGGGAGTGCGAAGGATTTGTCCAAAACTGGTGAACAACGTGGTTAAATGGTGGGTCAACCACGCATTGCCATAGGTCATCTGCGACGCTTTGGGAGACCGACGTGGTGGCGTGGGAGGAGGTACAGGAGGTCGTTTCATCTCATCATGCGTAGGTGGGTGTCACCTATCAAACCGCCATGTTGTAAAACTAACATGCGACATTTGATATGTTTAATCAAGCCTACCGCGTGCGTGGCGACTAATACGGTGACACCCACTTGGTTAAAATGGACAAACAAGTTCATAATATCTTTCGCTAAGTTTGGGTCAAGATTTCCTGTGGGTTCATCGGCCAGTAAAATGGGTGGTTTATTCACTACGGCCCGCGCAATCCCGACCCGTTGTTGTTCGCCACCGGACAAGGTGATCGGGTAACTTTTCTCCTTATTCAACAGTCCCACTTTATCTAAAGCGGCCCGGACTCGTCGGCGTATTTCTGGAGGGCGAAAACCGCCAATGACCAAGGGTAGGGCCACGTTGTCATAGACGGTGCGGTCAAACAATAAACGATGGTCTTGAAATATCATACCGATTCGTCGCCGCAAATAGGGAATTCGATGCGTTGGTAGTCGTCCTAAATGTTGTCCGCCGACCACAATTTGGCCGGTGGTGTTACGTTCAATTAGTGCAATCAGTCGTAATAACGTGCTTTTACCAGCCCCTGAATGACCGGTGAGAAAAGCCATTTCTCCTGCTTTTAGGTGAAAATTCACTTGTTTAAGTGCTTCATAACCACTGGGGTAGCGTTTGCTGACGTTGTTGAAGATTATCATGGTAGTGGGGAGTGAAGAGTGGAGAGTGGAGAGTGGAGAGTGGATAGTAAAAAAACTCAAGGTGGACTAGAGGCTTTAGCCGGAGATTATACCCCTGCCACCGGTTGTTGGACTAGAGGCTTTAGCTGGAGATTATACCGTTGCCACCGGCTGAAGCCTCTAGTCCTCCGTGAGTTTTTTTACTATCCGTTATCTACTATCCGTTATCCACTATCCGTTATCCACTATCCGTTATCCACTATCCGTTATCCTCTATCCACTATCCACTAAGTCCACTCTCCGTTCATTAATCTTTACTCAACAGTGCCTCCACAAAGTTGACAGCTTCAAATGAACGCAAGTCATCCACTTGTTCGCCGACGCCAATGAAGCGTATTGGGAGACCCATTTTTTTAGCTACCGCAAAAATGATTCCACCTTTTGCAGTGCCGTCCAATTTGGTGATGGTTATTCCGGTTAAACCAATGGCGTCATGAAATTGTTTGGCTTGTACTAGCGCATTTTGACCAATACAGGCGTCTATAATCAACATGGTTTCATGGGGCGCGGTTGGGTCTAATTTGTTAATCACGCGTCGCACTTTTTTCAGTTCTTCCATCAAGTTGGCCTGTGTGTGCAAACGGCCAGCGGTGTCTGCAATTAACACGTCAATCCCGCGGGCGGTTGCCGCTTGCAGGGCGTCATAGATGACAGAGGCTGAATCGGCACGGTTATGTTGGGCAATCACGGGGACGTTGTTACGTTCTCCCCACACTTTTAGCTGTTCAATGGCGGCGGCCCGAAACGTGTCGCCGGCGGCCAACATAACAGACCGTCCTTGGGCTTGAAAAAGTTTGGCTAATTTGCCAATGGTAGTCGTTTTACCCGCCCCGTTGACTCCCACCATCAAGACGACATAAGGTTTTTGGTTCTCCGTTGGCAACACCAGTGGCTTTTCCACAGGTTGCAAAATGGCCACCATATCTTCTCGTAAGGCTTGAAACAGTGCCTCTGAATCTGCCAATTGTTTGCGTGCCACCCGTCCCGTCAAATCCTTGATTAACACGTTGGTCGCTTCCACGCCGACATCTGCCATTAACAACAACGTTTCCATTTCTTCTAACAATTTCTCATCAATGGCTTTTTTGCCACCCAACAGTTTAGCCAAACCTGCTGTCAATTGTTGACGAGTTCGACTTAATCCTTCTTTCAGGCGGGCAAAGAAGCCTTTTTTCTCAGGCGGTTCTGGAGGCTTCTCTGGTGGTGGAGAGTGGTCTTGAGGTTTTTCTGGAGATTTCTCCGATTTTTTGCCGAATCCAAACATTACTTTCTTTTAATAGTTAATCAGTTGAGGGTAGATTATTTTAATATGTAGTCCGGGTAGGGTGGACAACGTGTTTTGATTGTCCACCATTTCGTTACCAGGGAAAATGGGCAATCGAAAACCACATTGCCCCACCCTACACGAACTGGTCATTAGGCAACTTTTAAGAGGGAATGTGCCAAAATTTTGTCAAGTGTTTCTGCATATTCGTAACCCTTTTGCCAATGGGCTGCTTCTTGAGTGTGAGTGGGATGGGGACACTCGAATTTGGACAATTTCTCGTAATGACAGGCGCGAAATCCGTCGATATAGACGTTGATAAATTTTAAGTGAGTCATGGTCTTTTCTATTTAAGTGCTTGAATTTAGAATCATTACTTGACTCAGGAATCCACTGCAAAGCTTTGCCAGGCGACGGCGGGTCAAAGCTACGCTGTTGGACTCCTAAGTTGATCCAGGAATCAAAAGCTACGTTTTGGACTCCTGAATGATTGAATCATTGCTAATTTTTCCCACCCCAGGTTAACATCACTTCGCCTTTATATTCAAAAGGTATTTTAGGCACACCATTCAACATGTTGACTCCGCCCGTCAGACGGTAATTGAATTGACGAGTAAATCCCACTTCCCAATTTCGCCATTGTTCCACAATTCGCCACAAATTGCTGGTGACTTTCAATTCCAAAGAATTTTCGCCCAGTGCGGGTAAAGTAAGCGGTTGTTCACTGATGCCTCTGGTAAATTCTTGATCATTGATATATAAAATATAGTCCAAATTTGTCAAGGGCATCGGAAACGGATTAGGGTTTTTTAAACGTAATTGTAACACGTAATTTTGTTCAAATACTCCCAAATTGGCAACCTTAAAATCCGTCAAACTAATTTGCGGGGCCAGCGGTTGTATCGGCAAATTCGCACAGGCAGTTAGGAACATGGCTAACACTAGCCAATTCATTGTTCGATAGCAACACCAGTTATTTATCATTTTGTTCATTTCAGGTATTATTATTGCAGGAACACTTCAGTTTTGTCCAAAGCTGACACTTTGGACCTTAATACAGGGTTTATACAACCACCCCCTATCCCCCCTATCCCCCACACGGGGGGAATCAGTCCCTCTCGGCGTGTGGGGGAATCAGTTCCTCCCCGCGTGCGGGGAGGGTTGGGGTGGGGTGATTGCGTAAGTCCTACTTTATATACTAAGGATTTAGCCATGTCAACAAATTTAAATAGCACAACCAGCGTAACCCAAAAAGTCTCATGGAAAAGTAGGATATTACATTTTTTAAAAGGTTTGTTAGCACCTGTTGAGAAAACAGGTGACTTACTGATTGCCCAAGTTACGGATATGCACATTGGCATTACCGATGCCCCTTATCGAAACATACCCGTCCGCCAACAATTTTTAGATGTCTTACAAGTGCTTGCCCAAAGGCCTATAGATTTATTAGTAATCTCTGGAGATTTAGCCGCCGTTGCAGGAGAACCCGAAGCGTATGCCTGGCTAAAACAATCCTTGGCTACCTTTCCTCATCCTTATGTGGTAATGGCAGGAAACCATGACCATTTAGGACGCCTAACTCAAACTTTTGAGTTACCCGTAGAGGATGTAAAAGACGGAATGCTTTATTTTAGTCGTACCCTCAAAGGTCGGCACCTATTTTTCTTAGACAGTTCCTCATATCGACTTCCACTTGCCCAAATGGACTGGTTACAGGCACAATTGGCAAGAGTCACAGAGGAGGTATTATTATTCATCCACCATCCGCCTCTATTGTGTGAATGTCGTTTCATGGACGAACGTTATGCCTTACAAAACATTGGCGAAGTTTGGCCAATCTTGGTACAACTGCCACAAGTTAAGCATATATTCTGTGGACACTATCATACAGAGAAAACGGTGTCCAAAGAAGGTAAAACGGTATATTTAACCCCTTCTACGATTTTTCAAATTGACACGCAGTCCCCTTATTTTGTCATGGCCAGTACCCAACCGGGCTGGCGTATCATTGAATGGAAGGGGACGCAGGTGCATACTTATGTAGAATATTTGTAATACCATTTGAAGAATATGTCGTCCAAAACCTGTCGTCCAAAACCTGTTTTGGACTCCGACGGTGAAGTCCAAAACAGGTTTTGGACTCTAGTCCAACGCAATTTTTCTATTCTCCACTATCCACTATCCACTATCCATTATCCACTAAATATAATCATGTGCGGAATCATCGGCGCCGTGGCAGAACGAGATGTTGTGCCCATTTTATTAGAAGGACTGAAACGTTTAGAATATCGAGGTTACGACTCCGCGGGGTTGGCTGTAATTAACCATTCATCCCGCACTTTAGAACGACAACGAGTCGTAGGAAAAGTCAAAGAGTTAGAAACCCTCCTCCATTCCACCCCTCTTGCCTCCCCCACAGGAATTGCCCACACTCGTTGGGCCACGCATGGGAAACCCAGCTTAGCAAATGCCCATCCTCAAGTTTCCAAAGACACTGTGGCCGTGGTGCATAACGGCATTATCGAAAATTATTTGCCATTACGTCTTCAATTGGAACAACACGGTTATGAATTTCGGTCTGACACTGATACGGAAGTCATTGCCCACTTCATTCACCATTTTTTGCAACAAGGTCGAGAACTCGCCGCCGCGGTTTTTGAAACCTTGCACATTTTAGAAGGCACCTATGCTATTTGTGTCATCTACACTGGCGAACCAGGTCGCTTGGTGGCCGCCCGCCGCCATGCCCCACTGATCGTCGGAATTGGCATTGGTGAAAATTTTATCGCCTCCGATGTCGCGGCCATCGTCCCTGTCACTCAACGAGTCATCTTTTTAGAAGATGGTGACATGGTTACGTTACAACGAGATCAATTCACTATTTTAGACTTCTCAGGACAACCCGTTACCCGTCAGATACACACCTCCACTTTACAAGCTGACGCAGTTGAACGTGGCGAATATCGTCACTACATGCAAAAAGAGATTTTTGAACAACCGCGTGCGCTTCGCAACACCTTCGACAATCGCATTTATCAGGGCCGAGTACTAGAAGCTGCGTTTGGCCCCAAAGCGAAACCACTCTTTGACAACATCGAAGCGGTCCAAATCATTGCTTGTGGCACCAGTTATCACGCCGGTTTAGTCGCCCGTTACTGGCTAGAAAGTCTTGCCAAAATTCCTTGCGCCGTAGAAATTGCCAGCGAATTTCGCTATCGCCAACCTCTTGCCAATCCTCATACCCTAATCGTGGCCATTTCCCAATCTGGTGAAACGGCAGACACCTTGGCCGCGGTGCAAGAAGCGAAACGATTAGGATTTGGCCCCACGTTAGCGATTTGCAACGTCCCTGAAAGTTCCCTGGTGCGCCTGGCGGACCTCGTCTGGATGACTCACGCAGGTCCTGAAATGGGAGTCGCTTCTACCAAAGCTTTCACCACGCAACTCCTGTCTTTATTAATCTTAACAGTGGTTCTTGGACGACGCCATCAGATGACTGCGGAAGAGGAGAAAAACATCGTCACCGCCATCCTTTCCTTACCCCAAGAAATTGACAAAGTTCTCCTTCTCAACTCCCAGATCAAACAATGGGCCGAACAATTTGCCAATAAAAATCATGCCCTGTTTTTAGGGAGAGGCATTCATTATCCAATTGCCATGGAAGGGGCTTTGAAACTAAAAGAAATCTCTTACATCCACGCCGAAGCTTATCCTGCTGGGGAGTTGAAACATGGACCGCTTGCCTTAGTGGACGCCAATATGCCCGTCGTAGCCGTCGCCCCCAACGATGCGTTGCAAGAAAAACTGAAGTCAAATTTGCAAGAAGTTCATGCTAGAGGCGGCCAATTATTTATTTTCGCCAACCATCGTGCTATCATGCAATCTTCTGACTATGTTAAAATCATTGAACTTGGAGAAATTAATGAAATTATCTCCCCCCTGGTCTATAGCATCCCTTTGCAACTATTAGCCTATCATGCGGCAGTGATAAAAGGTACGGATGTGGACCAACCGCGGAATTTGGCAAAATCGGTGACGGTGGAGTAGCGGATAGCGGATAGTGGATAGTGGACATAAGTACCTGTGCTTAACGAACCTGGTATTTTAGGTAGGGTGGATTAAGCGTAGCGTATCCACCAACCTTAACTGGTATTTCAGGTAGGGTGGATTAAGCGTAGCGTATCCACCAACCTTAACTGGTATTTCAGGTAGGGTGGATTAAGCATAGCGTATCCACCAACCTTAACTGGTATTTGTCTCGTTCCTAAGCGGGCGCGTGGGAACGAGACACTTGTACAATTCCCTTACTCTACACTGACTTAAACTTTTTGCAAAAAACTCAGATTCTTTAAACTCAGCTTCTTTCCTAACCCTCTTCCATTTCTTAACAAAGGTCAAGCCTTGTTTCAAAGGGCCATTTGGTAACATGAGAAACTAAGTGTTTTGAAAAAAATTTAGTTTCAGATGAAATTGATTCGTTAGCAAATCTGGCAGGTGACGTTACTTCGTTTTATATCCCTCCATCGGTTTATACAGCGGATACAAGACCGTCTCTTCCCGCAAAATCCGTTTATCTAACACGGTCCCGATGTTTTCAAAATCTTGTCTGAATTTATTGGCGGTGGCCGCGTTGACAGGGACGGTTTGGTAAATATTGAGAAACGCGGTGACATCACTAGAGATGCGTTCCATTTCAAGGCGTAAGCGGTGTACTTCGGCAAAGGCTTGAGTGCCTTTCGTAAGAATGTATTCCAGATAGACGTAGAGTTCAACATGTTCCTTCAACAAGTGGGCCCTTAACAAGGTGTCCAAGTTGTGTAGTTGTTGGGACACTTTGGCAAAATTTTGCTGGTCCACCGCTGCTAAAATGGTGGTAGAGATGTTTAGCATTTGCTTATGTTCCGACTTGAGGACCGGGACCAATTGGGGGTTATATAAGACGGCCCTGGCATTTCCCGGTTGTCGGTCTTTTCCCCGTGTCTCTTGGGAAGCAGTCGGAGTAGTTGGGGGAAGTGGTGTTTGAGTGACCGTTTTTTTCTTGAAAAAATTAAACATCAAAAAATTAAACATCATGTTTCTCCTTTTAAGGAAGTTTCTTAGCTATCTTTACTGACGTTATGTAAAGTTTGGTAAAGAGGGTCAAATAAATGGGTTTAGTAGTGATACACAAGATGGTAGTGTTAGACCTAACAGGTCTGGCAGACCTGTCAGGTTTTGATGAATTATGCTACCTGTTATCAGTACACCTGTGCATCACCACCAATGATTGCTATCCTGGTTTACCGTCCACACGAGGTTTGAGGATAATTGGGAAATACCGAATCACCCAAGGCAATAATGTCAATAATCCTACCCAGACGGCCCAGACATTAAAATGTATTCCCAGTAAAAAGTCAAGTGGGGGTAATTCTGCTAAACAACGCATGATCGCCATCACGGAAACGCCCCAAAAGCAATACCAAGTTAAACGGTCGGCAATGAGAAGTTGTCCTGAGTGTCCCAAGGTGACTCTGGAAACCATGGCCACGACTAGGGAAGTGATAAAACCCAGGGTGAGGGCATGTAAAGGGGCCCTTCCTAAAATGGACTCGCCGGTCACCAGTAACCAAAGACTTTGTATGTTGTAAAGTAACAGGGCAATGCCTAACCAGAGGAAGGCGATATGTAGCATGGCCAAGATTCGACTTTTGAAACTTTGCCGCAGTCCCCAGTGGTAGGAGTGATGGAAGACCAGTAGCATGAGTGGGATGTCAAAGAGGAATCGCCAGGCATCGAGGGCTTGCGTGGTGACAATGGTGTGACCGACTACACAGACGCTGAGGAGGGGGAGACTCCAATTGGGTTGAACCATGCGGTAGCCAGGGATGATGGTGCTACTAAAATAGGGAATCATGCGATGACAGACGCCGATAAGAATGGGCATGAGGAATAGCCATAGTCCAATGTGGAGGGAGTAGAGAATGAGTGTCTCGGAACTTGTCAAGATGCCGAATAGATAGGTGAAAACACCGATTTCACCAGCACCCATAGCAAAATTAAGTAAGGTTTCATAACGTTTATCCGTGACCAAAGGCGTGTGGTAATAAACGTGCAAGAGGGCATAGAAACCGACATTCCAACCTCCCAGCAGGAGGAGTATTCCAGTGGCAAAAATCCACTGGTTGAGAAATAATCCCAGGTAAATGACCGGAATGCCACTGAAAAGTAGCAGAAATGCGGGGATATAAAGACGCGCAGGCACTTCTTGCCCGCGCATCCAACGTGGATAGGTGGTCATCAAGAAGCCAAAGATGAAAAAAATAAAGACGGTGTATAACATCAGGAAAGCATGTATCCAGGTGCTAAAAATCACCGTCTGCATCGGTGGCCAGATGTTGAGATAGCGTCCGACAAGTTCCCCATTCCACCAAAGTAGGGTGAGGAGGAGTTGTAGGAAGCCTCCAAAGAACATCATGCGATGGGGGGCCGCCGTGAAGATTTGCCAACGAGTACGGGTGTCTTTCGGAAGCGGTTTGACTTCTTTGATTGAAAATAGATGAGTGTTTTTCATGGTGATTAACAAAATAAGAGGTTTGCCTCCACCCACGAAGTGGAGGCAAACCTCTGGAATGATGAATAGGGGAAGGGAGACCAAACCTTAAAGGTTTAGGAAACCTTGGAAATTATTGATAATGGATATATACAGTTGAATTGGTAAACATCCCTGAACCTCTCCCAAAAATGCCCCGGTGGAGTAGAGGCTTTAGCCGCAATGCCATTAAGTTAAGAAAAACTATCCCCGAAATGAATCGCCAGGTGGACTAGAGGCTTTAGCCGGAAAGTGCAGAACAGATATTGAAATCACGGTGCGCCCCACCGGCTGAAGCCTCTAGTCCATCTGGCGATTCATTTCAAGGAGTGTTTTTCTTAACTTAATGGCATTGCGGCTATCCACCGAGGCATTTTTGCAATAGGTTCATGCAAAATTCATTTTGTATTTGGAATATATGGGGTCCCAAAACATGTTTTGGGACTCCGTATCTAACAAATGACATTCCAGAAAGTGTTGACAATTTTGCAGGGACTTTACTATACTACAAATAATTCAAATAATCCTCTCTTTCTGGCAAACTTAAAAACACCAGTATAATACCAATGGCCGTCACCATGCGGAAAGCCATCTCTTGATCATTCCATAATTCGGATTGCCACATCAAAAACCATTGACCGCCGACGCCAAGAAATGCTACCATCCACATTAATAGGGTTAAGGTCAAGCCACCAATAGCCACAGCTTTGGCTTGGTGAAAAATCTTGGCGGAATCTTTCACCGTTTGCCAACAGCGATAGGCGCCCCACCAACATAATAGGGCGGCTACCGCTTGCCAAGAAATAATTATCCAGTAAAATAGATGATGCAATGCGGGAGAAGTGATGGCACGCCAGGAATCTTGATTGTGTAAATAGACCGAATTCATAGACATGACATTTTTGACGAATTGAAAATTCATCCGGTAGTCGCTAATATTGTTGATAACGGCTATGGTTAAGAGAAACGCCACAGAAATAATTAGGGCTATTTTGCTGAGGCGCGTGATATGAGAAGCCTCCCAACGACGTGTCAAGATGGGAATGTGGCTGGTGGATTCTTCTTTGGCTTTCATCAAAGATGAAAGTAACTCTTCTTCTATTTTTGGGGCTAATTTACTCATTAAAATCTCCTTTATTTTTAAGGTAAAAGTTCTATTAAATATTTGATGTGTCGCAAAAAGTGTACCCAACTGAAATTAATGAATAATGAATAATGCCTTTAAGTGATTGACATTTTGTCACCTCCACTACCCGTCATTTTCACTACTCATTATCCATTATTTACTATTCGTTGAAACAATGGGGTTGAAAATACGCTACCATTCCCTTATTATTCTATCATACGCAGGAACCTAAAATATAGTCTTCTGAAAGTTCCCGTATTGTCCTAGTATTTAGGAGAGATGTCCGAGCGGTTTAAGGAGCACGCCTGGAGAGCGTGTGTACGTTAATAGCGTACCGAGGGTTCGAATCCCTCTCTCTCCGCCATGTTTTTATGGTGGTTAGTGTCGGTCCCCTCGCAACGCAAAACTGTGAACCCCGTCAGGTCCGGAAGGAAGCAGCGGCAACAGTGGCAGCGTGTGCCGGGGTGTGGCTGGCACTGGCTACCGCCCTCTATTCCCAATTTCAAAAAAATGTTCTTCCTGTTTCAGTGTCTATCTGCCCTTACGATCCTACCTAAAAGTTCTCACAGTCGGTGGATACGCTAACGCTTAATCCACCCTACCTTAACTTAATGGCATGGAGGCGTAAGCCTTTACTCCACCAGGATCAGTGGTATTAAAAACAACAACAAAGCGGCAAATGTATAAGTTATTACAAAAAATAACATCATTCCGCCAATGATTTCCGTGAAAATGTCACCTTGAATAGTGAAGCGAATAACCATAATTCGCTATCCACTATCCGCTATCCACTATCCACTAACACCACTATCCACTAACACCACTATCCGCTAACATACACACATGGCTTATCAAGTTCTTGCCCGCAAATGGCGCCCCCGCAACTTTCCTGAAATGGTGGGTCAATCCCATGTCTTACGGGCGTTGACAAATGCCCTCGAAAATAACCGTCTCCATCATGCTTACCTATTCACCGGAACCCGTGGCGTGGGGAAGACGACTATTGCACGTATTTTAGCCAAATCTCTCAACTGTGAAAAAGGTGTCACCGCCTATCCATGTGGACAATGTAAAGCCTGTCAAGAAATTGATGAAGGACGTTTTGTCGACCTCATCGAAGTCGATGCCGCTTCCCGTACCAAAGTGGAAGACACGCGGGAACTTTTGGAAAATGTGCAATATGCCCCCACCAAAGGACGCTATAAAGTCTATCTCATTGACGAAGTTCACATGCTTTCCAATAGTAGCTTCAATGCGTTATTGAAAACGTTAGAAGAACCTCCCCCTCATATCAAATTCCTACTGGCTACGACGGATCCACAGAAATTACCACCCACGGTATTATCACGTTGTTTGCAATTCAATTTGAAACGATTACCGCTGGAATATATCACCCAACATTTAGAAAAAATTGCTCAATCTGAAGAAATTGGTTACGAATTACCAGCTTTACGCCTCTTGGCCCACGCCGCAGATGGCAGTTTGCGCGATGCCCTCAGCCTGTTAGATCAAGCCATTGCCTATGGCGGTAGCAGATTATTAACTTCAGAAATCAGTGGCATGTTGGGAACACAAGATCAAAATGTGATTTTGGACTTAATCAAAGCGTTAGCCGCCAACGACGCCCCTGGCTTGTTACGCAACATTGCCCACTTGGCGGAACACAATCCCGATTTTTTCGCCGTCTTAGGAGAACTTCTGTCCGTTTTACAAAAAATTGCCCTGGCACAAATTATCCCCTCCACAATAGACCCCAATGACGGCGATAGCGAAACCATTCTACAACTGGCAAAACAAATCTTGCCTGAAGATGTACAACTCTTTTATCAAATTGGATTGCTAGGCCGACGCGATTTACCACTTGCCCCCGACCCTCGCGGCGGTTTTGAAATGACGCTGTTACGAATGTTAGCCTTTCGTCCAGATTCTTTGTCATTTCACCCAGTCAGCCCGTCTTCTCAAACTGTCACCGCGCCAACACCAATGGCATCTGTGACCCCGGCGCCTTCACCGTCTGCCACCACCTATCCATCGACATCTTCGGAACCCGTTTCCTCACCGACGACGACGACCTCCAATTTCACCGATGAATGGGCCACCCTCGTGCATACCCTACCCCTAAAAGGGCTGGTCAAACAACTTGCGGTCCACTGCGCCCTGAAAAAACATGAAGGCGACAACTGGCACCTGGTTTTGCCAGACAGCATGAAAGAACACATTAAGAAACAAAACGAGTTAGAAACCCTCCTGCAAAAACACTTTGGTAGTCCCCAACACCTGCATATTTGTGTAGAATATCCTAAAACGGACACCCCCGCCGTACAACAACAACGTATTCAAGAAACTCGTACCCAGGCAACCATGATAACGGTGGAAAACGACCCCTTTGTGATTGAATTGAAACAACGCGGTGAGGCACAAATTAGAAAAATTCTGCCCAATAGTGGACAATAGATAATGGATAATGGATAATGAATAATGAATAATGAATAATGGACACTAGACTTTCAGAAGCGGGCCTGCTTTGGTTTTTTGGTAGTGAGGCAATGTGGGTGTACTGTCTGAACTCTGATTAGAATGATTTTCAGATGGACTATGATTGGTCAAGCCTCCTTTCATAGCCCTCATTTAATCATCTAAATCACAGTTCCAGACGAAGAGAAACCGCACGATATTTCACCCAGATTGCATCACTACCGGTTTTTTCATTATTCATTATTCATTATTCATTATCAACCTAGAGGAAACAAACCGAATGAAAGGTGGACTCTCCAACCTGATGAAACAAGCCCAACAAATTCAAAAAAACATCCAAAAAGCCCAAGAAGAACTCTCTAGTCTAAAAATCACGGGCGAATCTGGAGGAGGTATGGTCAAAATTATCATGACTGGTCGACACGACGTCGAACGAGTCAGCATTGACCCCGCCCTGTTGGGTGAAGACAAAGACATGCTAGAAGACCTCATTGCTGCCGCCATCAACGATGCCGTCCGCAAAGTGGAAAAAACCAGTCAAGAAAAACTTGCCAACATGGCAGGTCTCTTGGGAGGACTTCCAGAGGGTCTCAAAATGCCGTTTTAAAGGCCCGTATGAAGAAAAAAACGGGTAGTGTTCAGGAGTCCAAAGCGAAGCTTTGCCAGGTTACGGACAAAGTTTCGCTTTGGACTCCTGGGTATCCTGGGTCTGATACCACCACCGCACTACCAAAACACAAGCCGATTTTTTAAAAAAGAAACTAAGTTTTTCGGAAAAACTTAGTTTCTTCTTACCCCAGCCATGAATACACGCACCATACAACTCAATCGCTGGTTTGAAACTCCCTTGGGACAACGCTTGTTGAATACCGAAGCAGACACTTTGCAACAAATTTTGCCCCAACTCTTCGGTTATCACCTCATCCAAATAGGCGACGTTGGCCATGGACGCTTGCTAGACAGCAGTCGCATCATGCACCGTTGCGTGTTAACCAAACCACCGAATCTGATCTGCCTACCCTATTCCGCTATCTATGCCCAGGCCGACACCCTCCCCTTCGCCCACGATAGCATAGACGTAGTCGTCCTGTCTCACATTTTAGAATTTGAAGACCATCCTCATGAAATTTTACGTGAAATCGAACGCATCCTCATTCCCGAAGGCCACATCGTCATACTCGGTTTCAACCCATTTAGCCTCTGGGGCATCTCCCGCTGGTTCCTCTCCAACCGCCAGGATGCCCCCTGGTGTGGACGCTTTTTAAGCCTATTACGCATCAAAGACTGGCTGGCCTTATTGGGATTTGATATTATTGAACAACAAATATTCTTTTTCGCCTTCCCGTTCCACAATGACCACCTGAAAAATTACACCCGCTGGCTAGAAAAGTTTGCCAACCGTTGGACGAAAAACCTTGGCGCCTCCTACTTACTCGTCGCCAAAAAACGAGTCGCTACCCTCACCCCGATCAAACCTAAATGGCAACTGCAACCGGCCTTGGTACCCGACGCCGTGGGCACTCACTTTGAGGACCACCACTCATGAATGAAGAAGAAACTCTTGTAGAAATATTCACCGACGGCGCCTGCCGTGGCAATCCCGGCGGTCCTGGCGGTTGGGGCGTCCTGTTACGCTATAAACAACACGAAAGACGTCTTTGCGGAGGAGAACTTAGCACCACGAATAATCGTATGGAACTACTGGCCACTATCATGGCGTTAGAAACTTTAAAACGACCTTGTAAAATTCGTCTCACCACCGACTCCCAATATGTTCAAAAAGGCATTACGCAATGGCTATCTAACTGGATTAAACGTGGCTGGAAGACTGCTAATAAAGAACCCGTTAAAAATATTGATCTCTGGCAACGCCTGGAAGCGGCCACCCAACGCCATGACATTGAATGGCAATGGGTCAAAGGACATAGTGGGGTGACCGAGAATGACATTGCAGATGAATTGGCTAACCAGGGAATTGAGGAGATATTGCAAAAAGAGTCGACGACCTGATAACATGTTTTGTTGCCGTTGGAGTACGGAATTTATTCCGTTACAGTTGATTCCACGAAACGGAATAAATTCCGTACTCCAACGGCAAATTCTTTACTCCAACGGCAAATTCTTTACTCCAACGGCAAATTTTTCACACCTAAAACTTCCAAGCGCAAACAGATATAAAAATGCCAAAACCAACCGAACCTCTTCAAATCCTCATTGTGGACGACCATAAAAACAATCTATTAAGTTTGCATGGTTTAATTGATGAATATATTGATAACGTGAACGTTTTAGAAGCAGAATCCGGGATAGCAGCTTTAAATATCCTCATGAAAAAGGAAATTGATCTCATTATCCTTGACATCCAAATGCCTGATATGGACGGCTTTGAAACCGCTGAAATTATTCGTTCTCGCAAAAAAACACAACGGATTCCCATCGTCTTTCTAACGGCTGCCTATAAATCTGATGAATTTAAAAAACGCGGATATGCCATTGGGGCTGCCGACTATCTGACGAAACCGATTGATACACCACAACTTATTAGTAAAATCAATACCTATTTGCGTTTTATTCAGCAAGAACAGCAACATAGTGAATATGAACAAGAGTTAGAACATAAAGTTCAAGAACGTACCAAAGAACTCTTAGAACTCAATCGTCAATTAACTCAAGAAATTCAGGAACGCAAAGATATTGAAAGCAAATTGAAAACGGCCAAGGAAACCGCAGAATCAGCTAACTTAGCCAAAAGCCGATTTCTAGCCACCATGAGTCACGAGTTACGCACTCCTCTCAACGCCATTCTAGGTTATAGCGAAATGGTCAAGGAGGCGGCGGTTGAATCTGGCGCAGAAGAATTTTTACCAGATTTGGAAAAAGTGATTGCGTCTGGCAAACATCTGTTAGCCCTTGTCAATGATGTATTGGACATTTCCAAAATAGAAGCGGGAGAGATGATACTATACCCAGAAAATTTTCAACTCTCAGAATTAATTAAGGAAGTGGTTAACACGATGCAACCCTATATAGAAAGCACCGGCAACAGTTTCCAAGTACATTGTGACCCCGACGCTTTGGGAGAGAGGTATGCCGATGTCACCAAACTTCGCCAAATCTTATTGAACCTGTTAGACAATGCTGCCAAATTTACCACTCATGGCACCGTGTCTCTTACCGTGTTGCGTCGACTTCACGACTCTCAATCGCGTCTCTGTTTTCAGATCAGCGACACGGGAATTGGATTGACTTCTGAACAAATCAGCAACTTGTTTCAACTGTTCACCCAAATTGACTCCTCTTCCACTCGAAAATATGGAGGCACTGGATTGGGATTAGTGATTAGCAAACAGTTTGCAGAAATGATGGGAGGCAATATCACGGTGCAAAGTACACCTGGACGAGGCACAACTTTTTGTGTTTGGTTGCCTTGGGTACCAAAATCCTCCCAGGCGTCCACAGCGTAGCTTCACGGCATTCCCACGCCGGCGCGAGGGAACGAGGAAAGCGTTTTCCGTAGGAGTGAAAGCGTTTTCCGTAGGAGTGGAGGCTTTAGCCGGTCGGCGGTCGGCGCCCCCTCTTAAAGTATAGAGTGTGCCCACTGCCGACCGGCTAAAGCCTCCACTCCACCAGCGTTTTTCGTAATTTAATGTCTCCTGACAAAGCTACGCTTTGGACTCTTGCATAAACCCAGTTGATAACTAGCAACCATTGAATGTACAATTCAATCTCACTATTGACTACTTTTAAAATACCGAATGTCCAATTCCATTCTACTTTTATGTCCAGATTACATCACTGAACGCATGGCTGGCCCCGCCATTCGTTACTGGGAATTTGCCAAAGCCTTAGCCCCGCATCATTCGGTGACATTGGCGGCCCCTAATTCCATCCCTGAAGTGTTGCAATCAGACATGCCTGCCAAATTGGTGCAACATACACAGGAGAATATTGCCAATTTAGCCTATCACCATGACATTATCATCTTTCAGGGATATATTCTTGACCAATACCCATTGTTGCGCCAAACTGGTAAAATTCTGGTGGCGGATTTATATGACCCCGTGCCACTGGAGGGATTGGAACAGCAACAAGGGCAGGGAGAGGCGGAGTGGCAGGCTATTCGTCATCAAGTGCAAATGATGAATGACCAATTGAAAGTAGCAGATTATTTTTTATGTGCCAATGAACGGCAACGAGATTTATGGTTAGGGCATTTGTTGACATTGGGGCGGATTAACCCGTATACTTATTCACAGATTCAGCAACGTGTCGTGACGGTGCCGTTTGGATTGCCGGACATGCCACCACAACGCACGGGGATAGGATTGCGCCAAAGTATTGAGGATAAAGGATTTATCTTATTATGGGGCGGTGGAATATGGGAATGGTTTGACCCCTTGACTGTTATTCGGGCGATTTATCGTTTACAATCTCATCATCCTAAAATAAGATTAGTGTTTTTAGGCACACAGCATCCTAATACGACGATTCAAACGATGCCCATGCAACACCGGGCGAAGGCATTGGCCAAAGAATTAAAAATGTATGGCACTCATGTTATTTTTCAGTCAGGTTGGGTGCCCTATAATACGTTGTCGAATTACTTATTAGATGCAGATATAGGTGTCAGTGCCCATTTAAATACGCTAGAGACGCATTTCTCGTTTCGTACCCGTATTTTGCATTACTTATGGGCAGGCAAGCCGATTATCACCACAGATGGGGATGTGTTAGCGGAGGCCATTGTCAACAATCATGCTGGCATCGTGGTAAAACCGCAAGATGAGGAAGGTTGGATAGAAGCCATTGAAAGGATGCTGGATAAGCAGGAATATGCAAAGTGTGTAGAGGGCGTGACACAATTGGCCCAACGTTATGGTTGGTCAACCGTGACACAACCTTTACAAGCCTTGTGTGCCAATGCCACTGTGGCGCCTGATATACGGATAGAAAATGGGTCAAGAAATTTTATTCAAGGATGGGATTGCGAAAAAGAGTATCAGGCGTTAAAATCTTATATTGAATGGGTGGAACATTCCAATTCCTGGCGGATTACGGCGCCATTGCGGGCGGTGCGGCGGTGGTTGACGCGCTAGGAATCCACAATCTGTTTTTGAGAAAAGGGGGTTATACTTAATGAATATCAGTGAAATCAACAGTAAGATTAACCGATTGCCGGGTTATGCTATTCCTGAACTAAATGATTATATTGATTTTCTGTTAAGTAAGCAGGAAAAAAGGCAGCCCAAACAACCTTTGCATTTCAAATGGGAAGGTGGACTTGCCGCGCTGAAACAGGAGTATAATGGAGTTTCACTTCAGAAAAAGGCGTTGGAGTGGCGTTAATGTTTTTGGCAGACACGAATATCTTTCTTGAAGTATTACTTCAACAAGAAAGAAGTGAATTGTGTAAACAATTCTTGACGAATCACCTTCAAGAAATTTGCATCAGTGATTTCACTTTGCATTCCATTGGGGTGATTACCTTTAGACAAAACCAAACAGGTGTATTTACTCAATTTACACAAGAGGTTTTACCAAATGTTAAAGTGGTTACTCTACCACAGGAGTATTACGCACAGTTGGATATTGTCACGCAATCATTACGGTTGGACTTTGATGATGCTTACCAGTATTTGGTAGCAAAATCATGCCATTTGAAATTGGCTACGTTAGATAGAGACTTTAAGAATTTGAATGTGAAAGACGTTGAAATAGTAATGTTGTGCCACGCATGACAGGTTCACATGTTTGTGGCATAGTGTTTGAGAACGCCTGAGTTTCTAGCTAATAGTAGTCGACGGCGCCACTAGATGCGCCACTAAAATAGTCAGAATCAGAATTTGCAGAATTTGAGAATTGACAGAATGGTGTCAAAAATACATTCTGAAAATTCTCAAATTCTGAAAATTCTGATTCAGACAACCAACATGGTACTATATTTGCCTAACTTTCTAAGTTAGCAATATAATTTCTATGATTTTAAAAGTGCTTGTTGTGTTTATGCAACAATTGTGTGACTTAAAAAATTTTGTTGTACAAAAAACTCACAGTGTTGTATATTGACAAATTGAAATAGGTTAGATAATATTCTTTCCATAAAGTTGGCACTCCAATACTTGGGTATTTGCGAATGATAGGCAACCCCAAAAGGTAGATGTGAACTGGACGATGACGACGAGTTCGAGTTCAGTCATGCCAAACTGAAATGACGTTTTAATAACTTTGAGGAACTTCAGTTATGAAGAAAATCAACAAATTGGCTGCGGCGATGGCGGTGGCATTGAGTATGACCGCTATGCCCCAAGCAAAAGCGACGGAGATAGAATTTCATCCCAATGGTCGCGGGGACGCGTTGCTGTTTCCGGTTTTTAACGGGTATATTGAAAATTACTTCACCATTATGAACAATCATAATGGGTGGATCCAAGGCCACCTTCGGTTTCGGGGTGGGGCATGGACAGGTGAATTGCGCGACTTTGACGTGATTTTGTCCCCTGGAGATGTGTTTGTGTTCCGGGTCGCAGATATTGATGGCGATGGCTGGTGGGAAATTGACCAAAGCCTGGACATTAAGAATTTCATGTACACAGGGTTGGGTGGCACACCTGATAACGAAGGTTTCATTTGTAGTCCTTCATACAATACGGATATTAAAATTTCCAAATGTATGGATCCAAGTGATAAGTTAATTCCAGCCAAAGATGCTGTCATCACGGAAGGGGTGATTGAATATCACAAGAACATGGGTTATGTCGAGTTTATCGGTGAAGCCGTGTTGGAAAACATGACAGGAGAACTCATGAAGTCCCTGCTGTGGAATCCTAATCTTCAAGATAACTGGGGCAAGTGGCATCAAACCAAGGTCTTTAGTGGCCGTGGTACCAATGCTTGGCGGTGGAGTGATGCCGAAAACAACTTTGAACATGACATGGGATTGAGTGATGTTCCTAATGCGCTGAGTGGCACAGCTTTTCTTACCATTCCCGGCATCGGTCATGGGTTAGCTTACAATGCTGAAGCCTTTGTTGATTTCCGCACAATGGCGACGGAACATCGTATTGATAACTACCGCATGGTAGAAACTGCAGAGGGCTATCTGTCTCTCGAAGCGGACGGTATTGACCCTGCTTGGTATCCTCGTCCCAAGGATGAGGAGACTGAGATTGACTGGGTTGCCCATAATCGTGCAGTTATTGTCCATCATGAAGACGCAGCCAGTTCTGGCACAGCCACTCCACGCAGACCTTTTGGGGACTACGTCTATCGTTTCAACAATCCAGTTCCAGGTCTCCTTGAAGACAATTTGGATGAAGCCCGTATCTCCTTCAACAATACGTGGGGGCCCACGTTGGCAGATGGGGATGATTATAATCTGGCCGAGTTAAGACTGACGGCTGAAGATGATGAGGAGATGGACGACTTTGATAGTAACGCTGTAGGTGTCCATGGCCTCGATTTCCCCAATAGTATAGCCGAGGTGGAAGAGGCTATTCGTATGGGGGTGTCCAAACATCCAAACCGTATTCAAGGACCGCAGGTGTTTAGTGCCTATTACATGGATGGTGACATCTTTGACAAGTCTTGTGAAGGGAACGGCACCTGGCAAAGTGAAAAGTTTTGTCCACCCAGACAATCTCGCGCCGCTTCTTCCACTGGGGATGCAACAACGTTGACAACGTTGACCAGCTATTATCTGGCGTTCTTCCCAACTAAGTTCTACTATGGGGAAGATCGGAATCTGTACACCAAAAAATCTCTTCCAGAGTATCTCACAGCGGCGGTGACAGAACTGTTGAGATTGACCAAACCGGTGGGTCTGGAAGTGTGGGACATTTTTGAAAACAGCAGCAGGGGGGCAGCAGGTCCTGCTACTATAGGGGGAGATGTGTCACCCTCCATAAAGGTCGAAGCAGCAGGTCCTACGGTAGCCTCTTTTGGTCATGAACTGACCTTTTTGAGTATCAATGACATCAAAAATCTGATCAGCTCAGAAGGCGCGATACAAGATTTTCTATCCGGTCGGGTGGTTGTCGGATTTACTACCAACAATCCGACGGCGGGAGATGCTTATACCTATCTGCGCAGTTGGCCTGGCCTCATGTACACCTTTGAGTGGGATGGTAGCGCCACCTTAGCCCACTTCCGACCAATGCACCGGATGCACCGTTAATAACGGATGTGGAAGGTAATTGTTGAGAACGGGACTTCAGAAATAAATGGAGTCCCGTTTTTTTTTGGTTCAGGAGTTCAAAGCGTAGCCTTGCCAGGTGACGGACAAAGCTGCGCTTTGGACTCCTGAATAAAACGTTGATTTCCAATTTAAACCGGATTTGTCTTAGAATGAACCAGCCGTCAGTCTATTTAGAAACTAGCTTTATCAGCTATCTCACTGCCAAACCAAGTCGGGATATTATTGTGGCCGCCCATCAAAACCTTACCCTTGAGTGGTGGGAAAAGCGTCGTCAAGATTTTGAATTATTCATTTCTCAAACAGTGGTTGATGAGGCAAAACAGGGGGATCCAGAAGCAGCTACCAGACGTCTGAAAATTCTGGAATGGATTGATTTTCTTGATATTACTGAGAAAGTAGAAACTTTCGCCTATCGCCTAATAGACTATAAGATTATTCCAGCGAATGAGATGCGAGATGCGGTACATATAGCCGTTTCTTGTGTACATGGTGTAAACTACTTATTGACGTGGAATTGCAAACATATTGCAAATGCTGAAAAGCACCAAAAAATAGGAGATGTTTGTACTGAATTTGGTTATGTTTCTCCAATTATTTGTACTCCAGAAGAATTATTAGGAGGTTAACTATGTTAAATGACCCAATTGTAGAAGAAATTCATAGACAAAGTGCAGAAGTGGCTGCCAAATTTAACTATGACGTTCATGCTTTATGTCAATATTATCGTGACCAACAACAGTTAGAAAATCGGCCCGTCATTTCAAGACCACCGCGGCTTTGCAAGAAGGCACAACCCACGGCGGTGGCTATCCCCAAGGCTGAAACAGAATGAAGTGCAGACACCTTGGCACAAATAAGTATCCATGCAAAACCAATTTGACATTTCAGTTTCATCTGTAGGGTGGATTAAGCGTAGCGTATCCACCAGCCGTTCTCTAATGTTGGTGGACATGCTACTTTAAAGAACAAACATTCATTGGATAAATTTCTGTAGGGTGGATTAAGCGTAGCGTATCCACCAGCCGTTCTCTAATGTTGGTGGACATGCTACTTTAAAGAACAAACATTCATTGGATAAATTTCAAGTTTATTTTCAGGCAGGTATCAAGTCCTGTTGGCTAGTCGTCCCCCCCGATACGCAGTGTTTCTGTGTTTTCACCTCCAGATAAAGAACAAACATTCAGTGGGGGAGACGTGATTGATGAAGTGTTGGGGATTCGGTTGCCGATGGGGGAGATTTTTAGGTAGTGGGAGAGTGGGGTAGTGGGGGGGGATTTAGCTTTCCTAAACCTTCAAGGTTTAGGAAAGCTGACTGATGTACTCATGTTAAAATAGTAAAAATTATCGCGTAAGTCTTGAATAACATTTCGAGGAAAAATTATGATACAAAGTGTTTTAGCACCAAAACTAGCTTTTGTGATGACACAACGTGGATTGGATGAAACGACTATCCTGGCACTAGCGATAAGCAAAGGTATGCAACTACTTTATCAAGAAGCCATTACAGAGGCTTATTTGTTGGGCCAATTGCCTCGTGAACAAGCACTGACAGAATTAGGTGCTGACACCTTAGCCCAAGTAGATTATCAACGTGATGCTTTAACTCGTGATGTCGAATGGGGACTGGCGAATGACTGAAGTGATTGCGGATACAGGCCCCCTTTTGCACTGGAATGAAATCAATCATTTATTCGTATTGGACCGATTTGAACAACTTCATTTACCAAACTTAGTGGTCGGCGAGTTAACCAATTATGGTTTACATACGAACACTTTGAACTTAAAGGCAAAAATCGTGGTCCATCAGGTTGAACAAGCATTTCTTCGGAAAATTCTTCAACAACTTGTGCAACCTCCTATCCATTTGGCAGATGCCGGGGTTTTTCAGCTGGCCCAACAAGTCAATTTTTCATTACCTGTATTAACCGATGACTTAGCGTTAAGACGACAACTTGAGGCGCGTGGAAATTTGGTAATTGGTTCAGCAGGACTTTTGATTCGGGCATATCATGTTGATAAAAAGATAGAATTAGAAAAAGCTATTGATTTACTGTTTAACGAGAGTTCATTACATGTTAGCCAGGCATTTCGTGCCCACATTTATAAATTATTAAAGATTTAGTTCTGGCTGGTGGATACGCTTCGCTTAATCCACCCTACAGACTAAAGTTTCAATGTCATTGCCGTTAAGCACGAGGAGTAGGGTGCGTCCTACGCACCATTTAGGAACGATGCGGTTTTAAACTACCGGTAGTGATGCAATCTGGGTGATAACCCGAAACCTCCGAGGTCTTAAAGACCTCGGAGGTTTGCCCGAACCTGACAATTAGCCAGTGCTTCTGTTATCACCCACATTGCATCACTACCAAACTACCTTATAATAAACATGAAACGACTCAACCCCAAAAGCCACGATTCCTTATTCAAATGGCTAATTACGTCCTTTACCAAGGAAGGAATTTTTGGTAGTGTTGCAAAGGTAATGGTATAGCGGTTTTGGAGTACGGAATTGATTCCGTTGGAGTACGGAATTGATTCCGTTGGAGTACGGAATTGATTCCGTTGGAGTACGGAATTGATTCCGTTGGAGTACGG
>JAABRD010000064.1 GCA_011391085.1 Thiotrichaceae bacterium
ATCTTGCGGGAATGTATTTATGGGGTGGATATTCAACCCATTGCGGTGGAAATCAGTCGCCTGCGTTGCTTTTTATCCCTGATGGTGGAGGAGAATATCACCGATTCGGAAGAGAATCGCGGCATTTTACCGTTGCCCAATTTGGCATTTAAGTTTGTGTGTGCCAATACCTTGCTGGGAATTTCGAAGTTAGACTGGCAATTATATGAACCACAAGTGCGCAACGAAGTGACGTTATTGGGGCAATTACGCGGTGAGTATTTGAATAGTCAGGGCGAGGCCAAAATGGCATTGCAGAAGCAATTTAAGGAGGTGCAAAAGTCTTTATTGGATAAGGTATTGCAATGGGCAGGGAAGGATTCGGAAGTGTCACAATTAGCGACTTGGAAACCGTTTGCGGATGAGAGTTGTGCCTGGTTTGACCCGTTTTGGATGTTTGGGGTGACGGAGGGGTTTGAGGTGGTGTTGGGGAATCCGCCGTATGTGCGCCAGGAAGCGATTAAAACCATCAAGCCGCAATTGAAAGCAGAGTTTCAGAAATTTTTCAGTGGCACCGCCGACCTCTATACTTATTTCTTTCACAAAGGGTTGCAACTCACTAAAGAGAATGGGCATCTGTGCTATATCGTCCCCAACAAACTTATGCGGGCTGGGTATGGGAAGAATACGCGGGAATACTTGACAACAGTGGCAATACCAAGAGTAATCATTGATTTTGGTGAACTGCCGGTATTTGAAGCGGGAATTGACCCTTGTATCTTATTGGTTAACAAATCGCCCGGTAGCAAATCGGAAGTGCAAGTGGCAACGATTAAAGAAGTTTCTGAAATTCAAAGTATTGACGACGTGGTAAAGTCTCGTGGTTTTATCATGTCCTCTAGTTACCTCTCAAAAACCGGCTGGGTTTTACAAAATTCTGCGGTACTTGAGGTTTTGGAAAAGTTGAGAAGATTAGGGGTGCCCTTAAAAGAATATGTCAAAGGACAACTTTACACCGGCCTCAAAACAGGTTTAAACGAAGCTTTTGTGATTAATACCACGACTCGGGACCAACTTATTGCAGAAGACCCAAACAGTGCGGAACTTATCAAACCATGGCTACGCGGACAAGATATTCGAGAATGGCAGGCACAGTGGGCTGGATTATATTTTCTGGACTTGCCAAGTAGTGCCTATCGAACTTGGACATGGTCATCTGCCAAAACTGATGGTGCGGCACTTAAAATCTTTGCGAAAACTTATCCCGCTATTTATAATCATTTGCGGCCATGGGAAAACCAATTGCAAAAACGAGAGGACCAAGGCCAATTTTTCTGGGAACAACGTCCTTGTGCTTACCATGCCAAATTTGCCAAACCCAAAATTATTTATGCAGAAATCGCCAAATATATGCGTGCTTGTTATGACACGACCGGCGCATTTTGTGCCAATACGCTTTATATCTTGCCTACCGAGGACCTTTATCTGCTGGCCATCTTAACCAGTCGTGTCTTTGATTGGTATGCCCGTCATCAATTTCAAACGTTAGGAGACCCCTGGACCCCCACGGGACGACTGCGTTTTATCGCTCAATATGTGGAAAAATTTCCCGTTTTCGCAGCCACGGATGTCCAAAAAGCACCGGCGGTAAAACTAATGCAAGCGATTTTGGCTGTTAATATGCCCATTCAACAAGGACTTTGGCAAAAGGAATTAGATGAATATCTCTATCAACTTTATCAATTGAGTCCAGTAGAAATACAACTGCTTCAAAATGCCGAAAAATTACATAATCCGATACAGGCTTCCTGTGGTATCTGGGCTGATTTACCGGCGATGACTGGCGAGGATGGGTGGTAATCATGACGGCTATCATTAACAACCTCAATCAGTTGCCAGAGCATTCTCACGTTTTTATCGATACCAATATCTTCTATTTACACCTGCGAGGAAAATCAAAGAGTTGTACAGAATTTTTGGAAAAAGTTAACCTTGGAAGTTTTTTGGCCTACGTGAACTTCCAAGTATTATCTGATTTGCTACACAAATTGATGTTAGCTGAGGCTTATCAAAAAGGGTTCATCAGTCGTCTCAGTGCGACACATCTGAAAGCCCAGTTAGAGAAGAATCGTGGTTTAACACGTCAACTTACTCATTATCAGACACCCTTAGCAGAACTGTTGCAGTTACCCTCGTTGATGGTTTTACCTATGGAACCCTCTTTGTTACTTTCGACCAAACAAGAACGTGATGAATATGGACTGATGACCACCGATTCATTGCATTTGGGCAGCATGAACCGTCATTCGCCCCCGTTGACCAACCTAGTGACCTATGACAGTGATTTTGAACATATTGTGGGGTTGACGATTTGGAAGCCGATGGATGTGGTATAATTAGTAAAGTGGAGTTCAAAACATGTTAAGGTCAATGGATTGCCTTACTATAAAAGAGAAATAACTTATGCAACAAACCATACACATACAATGCCCTACCGAATTGTTGAAGGGCTTACAAGTAAGTGCCGAAGTCTTTGCGGAACTCATCAAATTACAAGCTGCGATGGCGCTATTTAAACAGGGCCAAATCTCCTCTGGGATGGCCGCTAAATGGCTGAATATGCCCCGCGTCACCTTTTTGATGTTGGCTATGGAAGCGGGTGCGGAGTTACTGGAAAACACACCGGAAGACTTTGACAGAGAAACGGCTTTGTTATGATAATTTTTTCCAATACCACGCCTCTGATTGCACTTTCGGCAATTCAACAATTAGATTTGTTGCCGGCACTCTTTAATAAAATCTATGTTGTTGATACCGTCGTCAACGAGTGTGCCAGGGGTGGCAAAATTGTGGTGCCTAATTTGGCTAAATTAACCTGGTTACAAATGGTGGATCATAAAAATTATCCGAAAAACTCGTTGTTACTTTCCCTAGATGATGGTGAAAAACATACGCTTGAAGCGGCCCTGTATCAGCAAGCGGATTATGTTATTATTGATGAAAGACAGGGACGCAATTTGGCGAAAAACTTGGGTTTAAATGTGATCGGCACTTTAGGTATTTTACTCAAGGCGAAACAACAAAATAAGATATTATCTTTTGTTGACTGTGTTAGGGGAATGCAAAAACGGGGACTACGTTACAACAATCAATTGGTTGCACAATTGGCCTTACGAGTAGGAGAAATTGCTTGACAAAGCACAGCGAAGGACTCCTGGTCATCTGAATGAGAAATATTTATGGAGGAGGAAATGATATGCCAATGAAAGTTTCCTCCTTTGCCCCATTTTTCAAACCATAACCATCGGCGCAAATATGATAGAAAAAATCACCCTCAAGAACTTTAAAGCCATCCACTCGGCCAGTGTCACACTCACGGATTTCTCCGTATTCGTCGGTAACAATGGCAGTGGCAAAAGCAGCCTCATCGAAGCCTTACAAACGTTGCAAAATGTCTTGTGGTATGGCATCTCAACTGCGTTTACCGAACGTTGGTATGGTTTGGAAAAAATCCAGAACCAACAGGCCCAGGGCAAAGCTATTTTTATTGGCATCCAAGGTAAAATGGGCAAAGATAAATATCGTTATGAGGTTTCATTCAATGCGACAGCCAACCAAGATTTATACTTTGTGGAAGCGGAAAAACTTTACCAGGGGAAACGTGAACTCTTTCATCTCACGAATGCGCCATTTTCGTTAGATAAACAGTCAGACTCTTTTTCCAAAAGGTTGGCAGACTATATCAAGTCTTGGCAATTCTTAACTCTTGCCCCAGAAACGATGTTTAAGCCGACTTGCAGAAATCAAGGTAGTCTAAACGTGCGGATGGACAGTTCCGGTGAAAATTTGGCCGATTTTTTTAGTCGGTTGCAAGACTCACCGTCACAACTCCATCTCATTTTAGAAAAGATGCGCTATGTCTTGCCGGAGTTAACCGACCTGACGGCTAAACACGATAACTTGCGTAAAGAAGTTTTTTTACAAATGTTAGAAAAATCTCTTCCAGAACCTTTGGCAAGTTGGTTATTATCAACCGGCACCTTGCGTATTTTGGCCATGTTGGCATTATTTAATGGTAAAGAAGTGCCTCCCGTTACCTTTATTGAAGAAATCGAAAATGGTTTAGACCCACGCACTTTAAATCTGTTAGTGGCGGAAATACGTGGAATACTTGGTGAACATCAAGTCATTACGACGACCCATTCACCTTATTTCTTGGATTTAGTGGATTTACGGCATCTCATTGTCGCAGAACGAAATCAAGGCCAAACCGAATATTTTCGCCCGGCTGACAATGAGAAACTCAAGGCGTGGAAAAACGAATTTTCTGCGGGTCAATTGTACTTAATGGATAGGCTGACAAAATCATGAAATTAGGCTTGATCTTGGAATGCCCGAAAGGAGGCACGGACCAACAAGTTTATGAATATGTCATTAGACAATGGTGTCCTGGTCTGGATTTTGTCACTTTACCCGCCGGGTCCAATAAACCTCAAATGATTCAAAACTGTGGCAAAGTAGCGAGACTGTTACTTGACCTGGAACAATGTGATAACGTATTGATTATCTGGGACTTGATGCCACCATGGGGAGGTCAACCTTGTCGTCTTGAAGATGTGACGACCATCATCAAGAAGATGGAGTCGGAACAGGTTGACTTAGCCAAAATTAAACTGATTTGTATGGAACCTGAATTAGAAGGTTGGCTGTTGGTGGAAGGTAACGCCCTCACTGATTATAAGGCCCAGTTGAGTCATCCGCACCCAGTGGAAAAGTTCAAAGGCAAACAACTACCCTCTAACAGCAACGAAGCGAAGAAGGTTATTTCAAAATATTTGGGACGTAAATATAATGATGTGGCAGAGGCTTTGAGAATTATTCAACATATCGATAGCTATGAAAAAATTGCTAAAAAGCATCCTTCTTTTGCCCGGCTGCAAACGTTTATAGAGGAGATTTGTTAGGTGCGGGAAATATAGTGGAATTGGAGTCCAAAACATGTTTTGGACTCCAAAGAATCGTCAAGTTTTATTAGCGGTGAAACTTATGAATGACCCATTGTTGGATACCATCCAAGAGAAACCAAGACTATTTAATCAAATTGAAGCTGTCAAAAAAGAGGCGACGTTCCCAGTTGATAACGTTATCCAACGCACTCATGGAGTTTGTGGAGGCAACGCCCGTGTGCGTAACACTCGTATCCCGGTCTGGACCCTGGTCGCCTTTCGTCAAGAAGGAATGACCGAGGAGGAATTACTGTATAATTATCCATCGTTGACTCCAAGTGATTTTGAGGCAACCTGGGCGTATTATCAGGCACATCAATCAGAAATTGACCAGGCGATGGCAGACCCAGATGAAGATTAAATTATACGCCAATGAAAATTTTCTCCGTGCGGTGGTTGAAGAATTACGACAGTTAGGTTACGAGGTCCTCACTTCCTTTGAAGTGGGACAAGCCAATCAAGGGATTCCCGATGAGGAGGTGTTGACTTTTTCCAGCCGTCAACAACGTGCTGTTATCACGTTAAATCGTAAAGATTTCATAGCGTTGCACAAGACTGGGCTACCTCACTCTGGCATTGTTGTGTGTCGACGTGACAACGATTTGTTTCAATTAGCACAGCGAATTGACCGAGAACTTAACAAATTCTCGTCTTTAGCAAATGAACTGGTTGGCGTCAATAAATTGTAAAGTCATGTTTTGGAGTCCAAAACCCGTTTGGGACGAAACTATCTAGATGACTGATTTTTCAAATTGTCTTCAGACTTTGCAGACCGAACCAGACTAAGTACCGAAGCAGAAATTTTACGGTATTTTCAATCGTCGCCCTCACCCCCGGCCCCTCTCCCAGAGGGAGAGGGGAGACAGGCAACACCAGTGGTTTTCTCCCCTCTCCCCCTGGGAGAGGGGCCGGGGGTGAGGGTAAGGGCGTCATTATACCAGAAAATTTCTGCTTCACTACTTATTTTGTTGACGCATTATCCGTAATAGGGTTAAACTTAACAAATTTCACAAAACTCAAATTGGAGAAAATTTATGGGACTGTATGTTCATCTTACCGTTAATTCTCATAACCTTACTTCCCAACAATGGGAAACCACATATCAGGAAAGTTTGGAGTTACTCCAAAAGTTTCCAGTCCCCCTCATGCGACGTCGAGTTGAAAAAATTCAGCAATACCGGCGTGTGGTTTATACGGGCAACTTAGTTGACCAAGTCGATACTGATGAGGAACACTGGGAAATCGTTGGCGATTTCAGCAGTTATCGTCATGCCGAAACAGCTAGTTTGTATCGTCGTATGCCTCTGGTGTCTTCGGACCAGGATGTATTGTGGGCCGAAGAATCGGAAATAGATTATGTTAACGGCAATGGGGTGGACCTTTTTGGAAACAAAACCCAAGGTTATCCTTATCATTTGGCGGTCTTGGCTGTAGGTATTTTATTTGAAAGCCGATTCCCTAACAATGTTTATGTTTTTGGTGACATTGACCGGTCTCAAGTTGAACACACTATTCTCTGGATAAATAGCGTCCTAAGTTCACCGGTGACCTTACCCATCTGTTTAGATGGTCCAAGATTGTTGACACGACTTAAATCGGCCTATCAACCCGCCGAGACCTTGGCCATCGAACGCTTTAGCACCCTTTTTTTGGGCACGAATGAAGAGAAATTGGCGACGCTATTGCAACACGCGGACCGTACTTTGGTGTTACAAAAGTGGAGGCACGACTTAGCTAGTTACTCCTCCTTGTCGCAATTCGGGGCGATTGACTTGTTATCTCAAATTCTAACGGTGACTCAAAATCTCCGACAATTGATAGATTTGGTCAGTGATGCCAGAAAAGAACCGAAACAGTTTCCTCTGGAGGAACTCCTAAAAGTCCTTTGCCAAAAATTTATTACGATTGATAAACCAGAACGCGAACCCCTGTTCATGTTCACGAGTTCTTCAGAACACTTAGCAACCATAGAAGACACTTTTGGGCAAGTCTTTATGCGTCTGGCCGGGGCCCCGTCGTTTACCGATTTCTACCTCCCCCGTGAGGAACTGTTGGAAATTTTTTGCCACTATGCCCCCCAACAACGAGACACTTTCCAGAACCTCATCACTGACGGTGAGAAGAAATGTCGGGAAGAACTGGAACAGACGAAAACTCTCTTGGCTACGCTGGAGGAGAAGGCCGAGACTGTTGACCCAGGCCCGCCGCGCTTATCGGTGCCCACCGGTTTTCAAGAAGTGGTTGGCCCCGACTCCAATCAATCATCGGCGCCGGCGCCGGAAGAAGAGTACATTCTTGACCAAGTGGTCAACCAAGCCAGAACCTTTCACAGTTCTGAAGAGGAGATTAAAGAGGTCGGTTTACAGTTGCAAACGCTGATCAAAAAACACGCCGAGGTGTTTGCTTCCACCGACCGACAATATTACTTGTACGGTATTTACCAGGCCAGTTCTCAACAAGGTTTCGGGTTACGTGAATCAGCCTGGCAAGTGATTGATAAGGAGGACAACTTGGACCTGTTACGCAGTCTGCTGGCACTTGCCAGCGTTGACGAACGGGCCCAAGATTTTTGGCAATGGCGGATTTATGTCTTAGAACATCCTGCGCTGTGGCCTTACTTGATAGGTGGGGAAACCCAATTACCGCGTTTTCACACTTTACCTAGTTTGCCAAAAGTTAAACGTAAGTAAATCTTGAAGCAAGAATTTTCTTGGGTAGTGAGGCAAGGTGGGTGATAACTGAGGATTGATTCGTCGTTACCTTTGGTCAAACCTCCGAGGTCTTATAGACCTCGGAGGTTTAAAACCATCACTTCTTAAATTCTTAAATTCTTCAGATCGGGCAAGAAAACGACAATAACCGGGCACCCCATTGACGAAAAATTTCTTCACTGCGCAGGTCAACATAAGGGGAAGGTGGTGGGTCGCTGGTAATGTTTTCTGGACAATGAATCATAATCCCCTTTCTCTTTAGCCTTTTCGACATCACCACGAGTAATCAGATAATGTTTCAGTAACTCAGACACTTCAGCATTTTTTGAAAGATGGCGTGGAATCTGGCTAAAATCATTACCTTCAATTAATCGTTTAACCTCTTCAAAGCGCTTGTTGTGACGGGGAGTATCCCGGAGTTCTCTAAATAAATTTAACCACTCTTCGGTATAACCTAATTCTTCCTCAAATAACTTCCGATAGACAATATAGGTCTCAGGCATATACAACAATTCCTGAAATTTCTTCAACTCGCTACCAAAGGCTTTTTCAAAAAAACTGCCCTTCTCTGGGTTGATGGAATGTGCTACAATGCCTCTGGTGACATTCAAGATACATTGAACCGCACGAATAAATTTCCTATTCCAATGAGGTCCCAGATGTTCCCGTCCTTTAGGGTCAAGGGGAATGTACTTCATCGGAAAGGAATAAATATGTAAATCTAGTTCAACACTAAGTTCTTGATTAATACTCAATCTCTCATAAAGGTCTTCAGGGGAATCCAGATAGTTATACAACAGGTAATTAGACAGTTCCCTAATCCCGTATTTGGCAGGGCATGATAGGAATTAGCTTCATTATAAGTTATAAGTGCTGATTCAATCTTACAAGCTCTTTGTATCCATTAGGATATAACAACAAGAGGTTTGTCCTATCAAATGTCGGATTCGCTTCATGAATGACTCTATGATGATTTGGACAAACAATGATAAGATTCTCCGCATTATTATTTAGCGAAATGGTAAAAGGCTCAATATGGTGTGTTTCCACGATGTGACTCCCGTAATTTTCACCAAAGTTACAATCACAGATTTGGCACTTATAGTGGTAAAGTAATTTCAAACTGTCACCTATTGATCTATCCAGTCTTCTGACTTTGACCAGTTGAGTTATCTTATCAATTCTTGCAGTTGAATCTTTCCTTTCATAGTTACTGTCTAATTCAAATTCTTCTTCTGAAATGGCTAAAATAGCAGAACTTACTGTTTGAAAATCTTCTGAAGTAAGACATTCTGCCCAAAAGGTATCCGGAACATCCGTTGAGTATAAAATGAGGTATTCTTTTATTTCGTGTGGCACAACAATAGTTTGTTTGCCCTTTTGTTTGGCCTTTATATTTTTCAAGTAATCATAACTGACTTGAAAAATACTTCTTAGTTTTTGCGCAACCATACTGTTGGGTAAATATCTGATCTGTAAAATATCTTTGTGCATAGGATATTTTGCTTCATCAAATTTTTGATTTACCAATTTGACTGTATGGGTTTCGCCCTCCAATATCAAATGAATGTCTTTGGTAACTCCCCTCATGAGACTGACCCTTAACAATTCTTGAAATTTCACTTGTATTGATACAGGAACAGTTAAACCCTGGTGCAACGTGGACCAGTCAACCTCTTTTTGATAGACATAGAAAACATTTTCTTTCATATTTTTCAGGTTACTTGTGAAAAAACGGTAGTCATTAAATCTGGGTGGTCATCTAGGACTGCCAGTCCTAACCACGCCACCTTTACCTATGATTTTGTTCATCATGTCGATTCCCTGGTGCAGACTGATTTCAACGAAGTGGTTCCAAAAATTCTTTCAGTTTGTTTGTATTAGGATGATTCAAATTCCAATAATCTCTTAATGCCCCCAATCCTAAACTATTTACCGTGTCTGGCAACGCCGCTAAAAAAGCCTGAACTTTAGCTTTGGACAAAATTCTAGGCCGAGGTAAATTAGCGTCCCCAATACAATCAAAAAAAGACTCCACACACCTCATCGCTGGGTGGTCACGCACTGTTTCCAAACAAAAGTCCTCTAACATCCCTTGGTCCCTATCCCCAGGCATCAGAAAAATGCCCACTTTGGGATGACCTGCGGAGTAACTGCCCATTGTCTCAGGTGGCGGTAATTGATTGTTAGTCAAAATCTGACTGATACTTTGAAAAGTGGCCTGGGCATCTGTTTCAGAATCTCTTACAATAGCCAAAATCGTCACTTTAGAAAAACTAGGCATTTTTACCAAGCCGGCTATTCCTAGTTTAAAATTATCTTTGCCACCCACATCGATAATCTCTACCTTATCAATCTCTGAAATTGCCAAGATTCTTCTGAAAAAATTGACCTCGTCCTTGCCTTCTACGGCCAGCACTTTAGTGCATTTCAGGTCCTTATAGGTCATCATCTAACGCACCTCCCAGGCATTTTCAATCGCCCTGGCAAAAATCTCATAATCATAGTCCACCGTGCGGGTCTGTGGTTCCGTCTTCTCCAGGCGATACAATTTCACATCCTCCACTTCCGAAGAGTCCTGATAAGCGGCACTTAAAGCCGTGATACACTCCATAGAATGAGTGGTGGCAAAAACTTGAACATTGTACTGTCTGGCGGCAGCAATTAACGCTTTCCAAAGTGCTAATTGGGAACGGTGATGGAGACCATTTTCGATTTCATCAATTAACAACACGCCATCACGACTTTCTGCCGTAGCCGCAATCAAAGCGAGTATTTTAACCAGTCCCGCACCCATGCTGTTAATGGGCATTAACCAATCGTATCCCACATCAATCAGGACCGAGTTATTTTTGCCTAGATAGACACCTTTGACAGATTCTTCCAAAGCCGTTTGGAGAACCGTAATAAGTTTATCGGTTTCTTTTCTCAATAGCAAATTATTTAGCAGATTAGTCACCAAAGGAGATTCTACTAGCCCAGGCGTCAAATAGATGGCATTCATCACATTATCTCCTCGGTCACCTTGAATAACTTCAATGAGTCCTTTGCCAAGACGAAGTTCTGACCTTGTATGTTTTGTTTGACCATTAGATGTCGAACTACTTTCGATGGCAAGCCCCTGAATCATTGGTTTTCGGTAAAGCAGAGGATGAGACTGAAAGTCTTGGTTTTGAAACGTAGTCTTTTCCTCTTCACTAACATATCGTTTCGACTCCGCTGAAACTAAAGGTTTTATTTCCAATTTCAGATGGTCTTGATAATCCGAGGGAAGGGACCGACAAGCCTCCATGGAAATCAATTTCTCCGAAAGCCTTTGACCAAACAGGGCGTACCAATTTTCGTGAAACTCTTCAATTTTTCTAAAGGCATTGATTCGGATTAATAATTCGGCATTGGCAGGGTTAGTCAGCAAAAACAATCCCTCCAGCACCGTGGTTTTACCACTGTTATTTTGACCCACAATCAGATTGATTCTCTGGAGTTGATTAAGCGTCAAGTGTCTTAGTCCTCTAAGACCATGAATAGTAACTGTTTTGAACATCACTCACCTTTGTTAAAATAAATTTAGAAAATATAAATCACTCAAATATTGGCTTTTGACAAACCGTTCCGTCAGATAAACTGGATATAAATGATTAGCCCAGCGGTTATCGACCCCGTAGCAAGTCGGATTTCTCTCATTCAGTAAATTCGCACTAATGAGGTCTATTTCATCAGACTCTAAGCCGTAGTCTTGTTCCTTCTCCGTGACCAAAATTTTCTCAATTTTTAAGACTCCCTCAAAGGGACTCACAGTCCGACGGCTATCTCGAACCCGGAGATACCAGACACTAAATTTTACTCCCTGTACAGAACCGGCTTCATATCTACAAGCAGGGGTGCGATGAAAGAGTGGCAAGTCGGCAATACGTTTAGCAAAACTTTTATGCCCCCTGTCCTTAAACATTTCTGGATTAAACGTCTTGGAAACGCCTACCACACATTGATATTGATTTTTGATAACCGATAATCGCGAGTCCTTCGATGCACCCCGTTCGGAATATTCCAAGGAACCATCTTTCAGTAGATAATTCTCCAGTGTCAATTTTCGGTCTTGCACCAGCCGTCTGACCAAAACTTTTTCCAATTCAACCATTTCATTTTGGATTTTGGCAATGCCCTTATGTTCATATTTTTCCCCTTCCCCAAGTTGTTCATCCGAGTAACTCAAAACTTTCTGGAAGGCAATTTGGTGCTTTTGCAACACGGGCAAACCATTCAAATTTTTCACCAACGTCTGAAAAAATGAATTTGGTTTACCGTCCTTGTCGGCGCAGTCGGGCAAAGACAACACTAATTGCTTCTCCATGAATAAGTATTTAAAAGAGTGAGGACTTTGGCGTTCACAGCATCCCACCCCAATTTGGCCTGCCATAATCGGGTATAATCTATTATTGTAAGCAATATCGTCTATTTTATAAGTTCGCCGAGAACCGTCCAGAAAATATCTAAATGATAACGGCGGATCATTTTGAATCTTTTTGGCCAGTGTTTCAAGTGATTTAGACATTTTTAAACCCTTGTCAGTTTCACCATTACTGTCTGCATTGAATTTGATGGTATTTGGCTGGTCATCATAAGCTGCCGGCGAGGGTTCGGTCGCGTCAAAACAGTATTTGAGAGACTTATAGCAGGTGCCGCCCGTGTGTTCTTGCAGAAATTCTAAAATTTTATTCATTTGAATAATATCATTTTATTAATTGAGAGTACCATAAATTCAAGATAAAATCATAAATAAAACCGTTGAACCATACTAGCTATATTATAAATTATGACTGATTGGCAAATCAAGTCAGGTAGAATGATCCGTGCGGTTTATCGTTGAACCACTAAATTCCACTGTTCATAAGATATTATAGTGGGCAAGTATTTTTTTGCCCACCGTCTTCATCAAAATCTCTGATGAGCAACAATAATACCGTTGCCCACTCTACATAAACTGGAAGTTCCTTCTCCACGTTGTGCGGAAGGTAAAAAACCACTTCGTCTTAGCCAATAGGCCCAGGCTTGCCATAAAGGTTCTTCCTTGTCTCCTTGACTCATCCCAGGAGGACGACCTTTTTCCGAAGTTGACAGTCCTAAAATTTCTTTAAGGCGACGGAAGTAATTATTTTGGTTGATTCCTTCCTCTTCTGCCATTTGGTAAGCTGCTAACACCAGGGCACCCAAAAAGGCTACTCCCTTGGGGAAACCTTTCTCATCGCGCCCTTGCAAAGAAGTTAAATTGACTTGTCCATTCCTAATCACTTGTTGTTTGACGGCATTACAAAAATCATCTTTCCAATTGCCATTGAAGGGTGTAGCAGAAAAATTTTGTCCAAGCCGGTCTAATACCTCGTCATCTACACTCAAATAGATTTTGCTGCCGCGAGAGGCCCCCGTAGTAAAATAGGAAATGAGTGCTTGGTTCCAGTTGGTGTAAGAGGTCATAAATTCATGGTCCAGATCAATAAGTAATCGGTGAATCATTATATGGTTATTATTTACGGTTTTTTGATAGTAAAATGGTTTAATCTACTTTGGGGTCAAAGATAATAGGTTAACCTAAAATATTTTGGGTTCATTGTCAATAGACATTATTACCCCATCATTACATGATGCTGATTATCAAACGATTTTACAACCATTGCCAACTGCCCTCATCTTGCCCGTGACTATCGATTTTGCTATGGAACTGTTAACGCACCGTCGTAGGTTTTCGTTCCCTTCAGCGAACTCTAACAAACTGACTCTAATTTCAGGGCCATTTTGGGAGTGATTCTAATGTCATGGCCATTGTTGGAGTTCGCTGGCGGGAACGAAAACCTACCAAATCTCTGCATAGCTTGACAGTTTGAGTTTCGTTCGCTGCGAAGGATAACACCTCGGAAAGGGCTGTTATCCCTGTCGAAGTTCAGATTGTTACGCTATGCAGTATAGAGGTTACCTTACGCATTTTTTAGTCTGAATCGCAGATTAGCGCAGATTGACACAGATGACGCAGATTGGGGGCGGTTGCGCACGGATTCCAATTTGACTCTTATTCATCTGCGTAATCTGTCTCATCTGCGAGAATCTGCGATTCAGACTAAAAAATGCGTAAGGTGAGTTATCAAATCTGTCTCAGTGGCAACTCGGAAACAATTAATCTCTTTTCCCAACTAGCCAAAGTATATCCTACTTTTGCTAAGTTAGCGAAGCGGCAAAAATTCCGGGGTATCTTTTCGAGTCCGCCGTATGTGGGTTTGATTGATTACCATGAACAACATGCCTATGCTTACGAATTATTTGGCTTGGAACGACAAGATGAACAGGAGATTGGGGCGATGTTCAAGAAACAAAGTAAGAAAGCCCAACAGGAATATGTCCAGGGAATTGCTAAGGTCCTGGTCCACTGCCAACAATTTTTAGCTAAGGATTTTGACATCTTCCTGGTGGCCAACGACAAATACAATTTGTATCCACCGATTGCTAATCTCCAAATTGTTCACCAATATAAGCGGCCGGTCTTAAACCGCACCGAGAAAGATAAAGGGGCTTATTCAGAAATCATCTTCCATTTGAAGGAGAAGTAAAATGTCATTGACCAGAACACAATTTCTCGAGATTGAGAATGTTTTGCGAAATGCTTTGAGAAACAAGTTTCAGAATTACCTTCCTGAACCGACTTCCATGCCTTTCCATACCAGATTGTTAGGTAAGGATCGGTTAGCGTTGTAAGTACTGAAGCAGAAATTCTACGGTATTTTCCCTCACCCCCGGCCCCTCTCCCAGAGGGAGAGGGGTGAAAGAAAATAAGAGAAAATTTCTGCTTCAGTACTTATTCGTTTATTCATTCGCTGAACACTAATTTTGGTACCAGCATTTTTGAACCTGTCGCGTTAGCATTGGCGAAAGGTCGTTTCAAAGTAGCTAAATCACAAGCCACTGCTGGCGAATATATTAGCGAAGAAGCATTTAAAGTTATTCAAGACATTGTGAATGACTTAACCACGGCGAAGGGTTCACCAGACAAATTCAGTGAAATTGAACGTCTTAGAGAAGTTTGTCAGTTGGGTAAAATGCAGAAAGTCAAACTGACAAAAATTGACCTTTGGCTAGAAAGTCAAACGCAGGAATGGTATTTGTTTGATTTAAAAACGGTCAAACCCAATGCCGGCGGTTTCAAAGAATTTAAAAGGACTCTGTTAGAATGGGTTGCTACCGTATTAGCAAAGGAGCCTACCTTAAAAATTTATACCATGATCGCTATTCCCTATAATCCTTATGAACCGCAACCTTATAACCGCTGGACTATGCGTGGAATGTTGGATTTGCCAAATGAGTTGAAGGTTGCAGAAGAATTTTGGGATTTTTTAGGAGGACCAGGTTCGTATCAAGATTTGCTAGACGTGTTTGAACGTATAGGGTTGGAATTAAGACTTGAGATTGATGCTTACTTTGCCAAGTTCAATCAGCCACCAGTGTAGGGTAGTCAAGTAGGTTGGGCCACCGGTTTATCGTTGCCCACTTCCCTACACGGATTGCCAATCTAGGGACTTCCGGCGAAAGCCGGCGGGTAGATTTGACTACTTTCCCAAAGTGGTCAAATCTGGTCTGAGTGAGTTCACCTGGTTACCACAGAATTTTTACAACGGATAGGAGAGTGTTTATGATGCAAGTGATGTTACAAATTCCTGATTCCTTACATCATCAGGTGATGGAATTAGCACAACGAGAACAAGTTTCGCTGGAACAACTCATGTTGTCAGCGTTGTCAGAAAAAGTGTCGCTGATGATGACAGATGATTACCTGGCCAAGCGTGCCAAGCGCGGTAGTCGGGATCAATTTCAGGCCGTGTTAGCGAAAATCAAGTCGGTCGAACCTGAAGAGTTTGATAGACTCTGAGGAGTTTTGTCAAGAGAGAATGACTGATTCTTTCGGAGTCCAAAACATGTTTTGGACTCCAGAAAATCATCAATTTTTATTAGAGGTGAAACTTATGAATGACCCATTGTTGGATACCATGCAAGAGAAACAAAGACCATTCAAGCAAATTGAAGCTCTCAAAAAAGAAGCGACGTTCCCGGTTGATAACGCTATCAATAGCATGATGCCCTCCTCTCCTAACGACCTTTGTCAACGGGCTTTAGAACTAGGAAATAACTGGTCTGAAGAAGTGAAAAGATTAGTCGAATCCTACCGTCTCCACGAGGCGAGACAATTCCTCGACGCGGTGAGTCAAACGTTGGGACCCAGTGACCAGTTGGCTTATTGGCAACGAGTGTTGGCCAAAACGAAAGTGTTACCAGGGACACCGGCCAGTGGTGTCGGTGATTTTGCCAATGTGGCTTGGTTGCGTCATCATTCCCGCCCCTATTATGGTCAATGGATTGCTTTACGAGAAGGTGTCTTATTGGGGGCCCATGAAAGTCGGAGTGCTTTGCGGCAACAACTCAAGGATTCTGGAACTCATTCAGGTGCGGTCTTTATTAAAGTCGGGGGCCAATAGTCATGGCTTATCTGTATGAGAAGGAAAATCACCATTGGGTTAATTAGAACAGTGGATCAGGTCTGATTTATCCGTTTTATGAATATGCCCATGGAGAGATTCTAATAATTGGGGTAAGATGTCAATTTCCGCAACAGGAAGAAATCGAAATTGCGTTGTTGGACACTGGGGCGCAATATTCGGTGGTGGGGAGAGAGATGTATGCGACAATTTCTCAAATTCTCCAACCGGCCGGGGAAAATGTTAAGATGAGTACCAGACGCGGTTCCATTAAGGGCAGTTTGGAACGTGTGGAAATCAGTTTAGTGGCGGATTTGGGGGAAGACCTGAACTTAGAAACTATTTTCTTCATCAGTGAAGAGTGGACCGGTCCCACCGTCTTAGGTTTCTCCACGCTATCGCAAATGAGAATGGCATTAGACCCATTTTATCCTAATCTGGCCTCCGAACCAGGACGGATTTTTTTTGGTAGTGTCGAGAGTAATTAAGTTAAGCCAAGGTTGATAAAAACAGGACCTTGATAAGAAGAGAAGTATGAAGATACATAATATTCCAGAAATCACTTCTCTTCTTTGATTTGGAGTCCAAAATAGGTTTTGGACTCCACAGAAAATCATCAATTTTTATTAGAGGTAAAATTTATGAATGACACCGCGTGGCAATCTATTTCAGAACCGCCCCCGTCACTCAAGTTTCGGCATCCTAAGCATGAATCATTCGCCCCGCCACCCCCAACGCCGCTTCATGGACCGCTTCCGATAACGTCGGATGGGCATGAATAGTGCGGGCTAAGTCTTCGGCACTGCCTTCAAATTCCATCGCTACCACCGCTTCAGCAATCAATTCTGAAGCAGACATGCCAAAGATATGGACTCCTAAAATCTGATCCGTTTGGGCGTCGGCTAACATCCTAACCATGCCATTGGTTTCCCCATGTGCCCGTGCCCTGCCGCTGGCAGCGAAGGGGAATTGACCGACTTTGTATTCGATTCCCGCCGTTTTCAGTTGTTCTTCAGTTTGACCGACCCAAGCAATTTCAGGGTGGATGTAAATGACCCAGGGGACGGTGTGATAGGTCATTTCGCTTTTTTGACCGGCAATCCGTTCTGCTACCATCACGCCTTCTTCTGATGCCTTATGGGCTAACATAGGACCGCCGATCACATCACCAATCGCATAAATATTGGGAATAGCGGTTTGCCGATGTTCATTGACTTGGACAAAACCGCGGGCGTCGATTTGGATACCCACGGCGGGGGCGTTGAGACCTTCGGTATTCGGCTTGCGACCCACGGCTACCACGAGTTTATCCACAACCAATTGTTGGTCGCCTTTTTTTCCAGAATAGGAAACCGTCACCTCCTCATTAGAGACGGTGGCGGAGGAGACTTTGGCATCGAGGTGAATAGTGAGTCCTTGTTTCTTCAATTCTTTAAAAGCGGCATCTGCAATCTTACGATCTGCTGCTGCTAAAAAATCAGGTAAGGCTTCCAAAATGGTGACTTCACTGCCCAGGCGATTCCAAACGCTGCCCAATTCTAATCCGATGGCGCCGGCGCCAATGAGTCCAAGACGTTTGGGAACGCTGTCAAAGGCTAAGGCACCAGTGGAGTCCACGATGTATTTATTATCCACGGTGGCAATCGGAATGGCGGTTGGAATGGAACCGGTGGCAATAATAATGTGGTCAGTGGAGAAGGTGTTAACCTGGCCATCTGACCCTTTTACCTCTACTTCGTTAGTCCCCACCAATCGCCCAATGCCTGGCAAATGGGTAACGCTATTTTTCTTGAACAGACCCGCAATACCTTGGGTCAGGGTCTTCACAATTTTATCCTTCCGGGCTTGCATGGTGGCGACATCGATACTCAATCCTTGATGTTGAATACCATGATCAGCCGCATGTTTCTGGAGATGATAATAATGGTGAGACGAATCTAATAAGGCTTTGGAAGGAATGCAACCGACGTTGAGACAAGTGCCTCCTAGCGTGGGTTTGCCTTCTAAAGTAACCGATTTGTCGACACAAGCGGTTTTCAAACCGAGTTGGGCGCAACGCAGGGCGGCCACATAACCGCCGGGACCTGCACCAATAATGATGACGTTGTAATCTGCCATATTGTCTTTTTTTATGGATAATGAATAATGGATAATGAGAAAACTATGGTGGACTAGAGGCTTCAGCCGGTGAGAGACAGGTGGACTAGAGGCTTCAGCCGGTGGGAAAGTCCCCCGAAATTAAAACACCGGTGGACTAGAGGCTTTAGCCGGTGAGGGTTGGTATAGAATGAGACGTCGGGGTGCAGCCACCGGCTAAAGCCTCTACTCCCGCAATTCCCCTTTTTACCATTACCTTTGCAACATTACTTAAAGGTCCAGCAACAACCGCGCCGGATCCTCTATCTCTTTTTTGACCATGAAAAGAAATTGTACCGCATCGCGCCCGTCAATTAAACGGTGGTCATAAGATAAGGCCACGTACATGATGGGACGAATGACGACTTGCCCATTTTCGGCTATTGGGCGTTCTACAATGTTGTGCATTCCCAAAATTGCGCTTTGCGGCGGATTGAGAATGGGGGTGGATAACATGGAACCAAAAATGCCGCCGTTGGTGATAGTGAAAGTGCCACCCGTGAGGTCTTCCAAAGTCAGTTGGGCATCCTTGGCACGTTTGCCAAAGTCAGCAATCGCCTTTTCGATGTCTGCCAACGTCATGGTGTCCACGTCACGGAGGATAGGAACGACGAGGCCGCGGGGGGAACTGACGGCAATGCCAATGTCATAGTAGCCATGATAAACAATGTCATCGCCTTCGGTGGAGGCGTTGATGATAGGAAACTTTTGGAGGGCTGCTACCACGGCCTTGGTGAAGAAGGACATGAAACCGAGTTTGGTGCCATGCGCTTTTTCAAACTCGTCTTTGTATTTGTTACGCAAGTCCATCACGGCTTTCATGTTGATTTCATTGAAGGTCGTGAGAATCGCATGTTCACTTTGGGCTGCTAATAAACGTTCGGAGGCCCGTTTCCGCAACCGAGTCATTGGCACTCGTTCTTCATGGCGTGCTGAAGTAACCAGCGGCGAAGCGGGCATTTTCTTAGGTTCAGGTGTCTCCAGCACTTTTGGAGGAGGAGAAGATGGGGGGATTTCCGCTGGACCTCCTACTTGTTGCAAAAGGTCAGCTTTCGTCACGCGATCTCCCCGGTGGGGGACCGACGCTGGGTCAATACCTGCTTCAGTGGCCATTTTGCGTACCGCTGGACTGGTTTTCACGGGCGTCAGGGTGGGCGAACTAGAGTGCGTAGCAGAGGTTGGTTGGGGAACGTCAGAAGTTTTGATAGACAATTGACTGGTGTCTAAATGGGCGATAATTTCTTCGCTGAGGACGTTTTCACCGGCTTTTTTGAGAATATCAACCAGGGTCCCCGCGGCGGGGGCGACGACTTCTAAAACCACTTTGTCGGTTTCAATATCAACCAGTTTATCACCTTCTTGAACTGATTGACCGGGTTGAATATGCCAGTTGATAAGGGTTGCATCTGCAACGGATTCTGCAAGGACTGGGACTTTGATTGCTTCTAACACGAGGGTCTCCTTTTGTGTATAAGGTGGTAGTGGTGCATTGGGTAGTGGTAACAATGCTCGTAAAACTGTACGATTCCCTCCGGGGTGCAATAATTCTTATTGCGCTGCCATGCGCAATAATTCTTATTGCGCTCCAGATGATATAGTACAAATTTATGGGAATAATTACTATACCACTACCTATGTTGACTATTTGTTCAATTGTAATGCGTCTGCTAAAAACGCTTCAAGTTGTTGACGATGTAATTGATAGGAACCGGCGGCAGGTGAGGCAGAAGATGGGCGACCTGCGTATTCTAGGCGTCCGACATCTTTGTGACTCAAGTTCACATCCATGTGGGCCCGCATGTACCACCAAGCACCTTGATTACGTGGTTCTTCTTGTACCCAAACGCGGTGTTTGACGTGCGGGTAACGTTCTAAAATCTTGGAAACCGCTTCTCTGGGGTAGGGGTAGAGTTGTTCCAAACGAATGATGGCCAGGTTGTCAATTCCATGTTTCTCACGGGCTTCAACCAAGTCGAAATAAACTTTGCCAGTGCAAAAGAGGATGCGTTCAACTTGTCCTGGGGGAATATTTTCAACTTCGTCAATGATAGTTTGAAAGCCTCGGTCAGTGAAGTCCGCTATGGGGGAGACGGAACGTTTGTGGCGCAACAGACTCTTGGGGGTGAGGATAATCAAGGGTTTGCGATAGGGACGTAACATTTGCCGGCGGAGGAGGTGAAACATTTGGGCCGGGGTGCTAGGAACGCACACTTGAATATTGTCTTCGGCACACAGTTGGAGGTAACGTTCGAGGCGGGCCGAAGAGTGTTCGGGGCCTTGACCATCGTAGCCATGCGGGAGAAGCATGACTAGACCACTGTAGCGTTGCCATTTGGCTTCCGAGGAACTGATGAATTGGTCCATGACGACTTGGGCGCCGTTGGCAAAGTCGCCAAATTGGGCTTCCCATAATATTAACGTGTTCGGTTCTGAGGTGCTGTAGCCATATTCAAAAGCGAGGACTGCTTCTTCAGACAGTAATGAGTTGATGACGAGAAAACGGGCTTGAGATTGGGATAGGTGTTGTAACGGTAAATAGGTTTCATCGGTGTTTTCATCATGCCAGACGGCATGGCGATGGGCAAAGGTGCCACGGCCACTGTCTTGGCCAGAGAGACGAATCGGATAGCCGGCTTCTAAGAGGGTGGCATACGCTAGAGTTTCGGCACAGCCCCAATCTAAAGGCACCTCCCCACGTCCCATTTTTTGGCGTTCTTCAACCACTTTGGCAACACTACGAGTCAGTTTAAAACCGTCTGGAAGCGCGGTCAATCTTTGAACCAAATCCTGCAACGTGGCTTGCGTAATACAGGTATCCGCCGGTGCGGTCCAATGGTTAGTTATGTAAGATTTCCAATCCACGCCTTTGAAATAGCTTTCGCCCGTCGCCCGTGGCGCCACTCGTTCCTTCGTTTTCAGTTCCCCTTTATATTGGTGCAACATGAGTTCCGCTTCTTCAGGGCTGATAATTCCTTGATGAATGAGATGTTGGGCATAGATGGCACGGGTGGGCAACTGTTTAGCAATTTTTTGGTACATCACCGGTTGCGTAGGCATCGGGTCGTCAGATTCGTTATGCCCATGGCGCCGGTAGCAGACCATATCAATAACAACTTCCTTGTGAAATTCCATGCGGAAATCTAACGCCAGTTTGGTGACATAGAGGACTGCTTCAGGGTCGTCACCATTGACATGAAAGATGGGGGCTTGCACCAGTTTGGCCACATCGGTGCAATAGAGGGTCGAACGGGAATCGAGGGGATCGCTGGTGGTGAAACCGATTAGGTTATTGACGACGATGTGAACCGTTCCACCTGTTCCATAACCGCGGGTTTGGGAGAGATTGAGGGTTTCCATGATGACCCCTTGACCGGCAAAGGAGGCATCACCATGAATGAGAATGGGGAGGATTTGGTTACGTTGTTTGTCTCCATAACGTTCTTGCCGGGCCCGCACGGCGCCTTCGACGACAGGACAGATGATTTCCAGGTGCGACGGGTTAAACGCCAAAGCCACATGGACAGGTCCTGTTTCGGTCATCACGTTGGTAGAAAAACCTTGGTGATATTTCACGTCGCCAGAACCACCTTTTTGTTGAATTTTACCTTCAAATTCGGAGAAGAGGTCTTTAGGACGTTTGCCTAAAATATTGACAAGAACGTTTAAACGACCGCGGTGGGCCATCCCTAAGACGATTTCTTTGACGCCCAAAACGCTGGCATGGGAAATGAGTTCATCCAGTAACGGAATCAGAGTGTCTCCCCCTTCCAAGGAAAAGCGTTTTTGCCCGACATATTGGGTATGCAGATATTCTTCCAATCCTTGCGCAGCCGTCAGCCGTTCTAACAAGTTCAATTTGGTGCTGACGAGAAAATTGGGAGACGCCAAGGTGCCTTCTAAGCGTTGTTGAATCCACCGTTTTTGCTTGGTTTCGGTGATGTGCATGTACTCCGCACCGATTGTACCGCAGTAGATTTTTTTGACACGCCGAATCAGGTCTGCCAGTTTGAGATCGTCCACCCCATAGAGAGACCCAGGGTTAAAGACGGTGGCCATATCGGCCTGAGTGAAGCCATAGTATTCAGGATACAATTCGTCAATGTAGGGACGATCTTGAAGTTTCAAGGGGTCTAAATCCGCCTGTTGATGACCGCGAAACCGATGGGCATTGATGAAGCGTAGCACTAACGCCTGTTTTTTGGCAAAGTTAGTAAGTGTTTCTATCTCAACTCCCTGGGGTTTGTGGAGGTTTGATTTTAAGTCAGTAAAGGTAGCACGAATAGGGGCATGGGGAATCTCAGGTTTTGATAATGGAATTTCTTGTTGCAACTGCACAAAATAGTCTCGCCATTCCGGACTGACCTGGGCAGGATTGAGTAGATAAGTTTCGTATAACTCATCAATGAAGGTTGCGTTGTAAAGGTATGATTGTTCGCGCATTTTATTCTTTTAAAGCGATATGTTGTGATATGTGCAAACGCCAGTCTGCACTCCCAATTTGGTATTCAATATGATATTCTACTGTAGTTGCACAAATATGTATATAAATTATTGTGATAGTATGTATTTGTGCAGTGCGTCATTTAGAATGTATAATGTAGTATAACGTAGGGTGGATTAAGCGAAGCGTATCCACCAATCCGTCTACGTTCTACATTTTGGTGGATACGCTTCGCTTAATCCACCCTACATTTTGGTGGATACGCTTCGCTTAATCCACCCTACATTTTGGTGGATACGCTTCGCTTAATCCACCCTACATTCTGGTGGATACGCTTCGCTTAATCCACCCTACGTTCTACTACGTTCTACATTTTGGTGGATACGCTTCGCTTAATCCACCCTACGTTCTACATTTTGGTGGATACGCTTCGCTTAATCCACCCTACATTTATTTAAATTTCAACTTTATTCAAAGGAAACCATTATGAAAAAACCAGTACGTGTTGCCGTCACCGGTGGCGCCGGCCAAATTGCTTATTCGTTATTGTTCCGAATTGCCTCTGGAGAAATGTTAGGACCTGACCAACCCGTGATTTTACAAGTCTTGGAAGTTCCTGCGGCGTTGGAGGCGTTGAGGGGCACGGTCATGGAAATCGATGACTGTGCGTATCCGCTGTTGGCTGATATTATCATGACTGACGATGTGAATGTGGCATTTACGGATGTCAATTACGCTTTGTTAGTGGGTGCTACCCCCCGCGGGCCGGGCATGGAGAGAAACGATTTGCTGAAAATCAATGGTAACATTTTCACGGCGCAAGGTCGGGCATTGAATGAACGTGCCAGTCGGGATGTGAAAGTTCTCGTCGTAGGCAATCCTGCCAACACGAATGCGTACATTGCCATGCAGTCGGCGCCAGATTTGAACCCCAAACAATTCACCTCTATGATGCGTTTAGATCATAACCGGGCGTTAAGTCAACTGGCGGCCAAAACGGGTGTCAAGGTGACGGCGATTCAAAAGATGGTGGTGTGGGGCAATCATTCCTCCACGCAATATCCCGACATCAGTTATGCCACTGTCAACGGGGCGCCGGCTACCTCTTTAGTGGATCAAGAATGGCTGGTCAAGGAGTTTATTCCTGTCGTGCAACAACGCGGGGCCGCCATTATCAAGGCGCGTGGAAAATCGAGTGCTGCCTCCGCCGCCTATGCCGCCCTCGCACATATTCGGGATTGGCAAATGGGGACGACCGATTGGGTCAGCATGGGGATTCCTAGTGATGGTAGTTATGGGATTCCAGAAGGTTTGATGTATTCTTTCCCAGTGACTATTCAAAATGGGCAATATCAAATTGTCCAAGGGTTAGAAATCAGTGAGTTTAGTCGGCAACGGATGCTGGCGACTCAGCAGGAATTGGAACAGGAACGGGATGCCGTGGTGACGATGTTAAAATAGTTAAAGTCGCTAGGTGAAGTAAGGAGTCCAAAACATGTTTTGGACTCCTGAAATTGAATGTGAATATTGAACAGAACTTACGCAACTGTATTTGTAACTCTTTAGATTTGATACCCCCCTAGCCCCCCCGTACACGGGGGGGAACCACTCCCTCCCCTCGTGGGGGGAGGGTCGGGGTGGGGTAACTGCGTAAGTCCTATTGAATTGTGGTTTGGTTTTCTACAACCCCAATTTCCCCCGCAAGTGGCCTTCCCGTTCTGCTACCACTTGTGACGCTTGACCTGCTAACCAACGTTGTTCGGTACTCCAATACTCAGGGTGGGCTTTGCTAGTGACCACTGCATTGGCTGCTAAAGTGATTAAAATGGCTTGTGCCTTTTGAGTGTTAATCGTTTCTTTGGGCAGTGCGGCCCAATCTAAAACAGTGTCCAAGGATTTGCCAGCCGCCTCATGCTGAAAGGTCTCATAAAACAATCGATCAGCACTGGTTAAGAGTCGTTGGGATTGACTATCGTACTTATCAATGACTTGAATGGTCTCCAGAGGTCGCAGGACCACCGCCAATAACACATATTTGCCAGTCGGTTCCTCCAAACTGGTCAAAATATACTGTTCACTGTTAGAGACGCCATATTGTTTCAACACCTTTTGAAAATAGGCCGAGACATGTTTCATTCGAGTGAAGACAATTCCAGTGTCACCATCTGCGGGAACGTCATGGAGACGTTTGCCATACGCAGATTCGTAAGTGTCATCCAAAGTCACTTTGGCTTGCGCTTGCACCAGCCCCTGGTTAATCTCATTGAGGCTAGTGGAGAGGTAATATGGCACGGAAGCAATCCCTTCTAATAGTCCTACGGCGATTTGTAATGGCGACAAAAGTAGATGTTGTAAGCCAGACCAGGCGGTGGAAACACCGTGTTGTACACTGGGACCTGCCGATTTGGGAGGAGGTGTTGCACATGCGACCAGCAGGGTGAGACTGAAGGAAATGAGAAATAATAGTGGTTTCATAAAGTTACCTTTGATAGTAAGAAATTTGATTGTAATGTTGTAATGGAGTCCAAAACCTGTTTTGGACTCCTTATTGGGCGCCGGTTTATCTGCTACTCTGCAATAATCTCTCCACTGTTCGCAAATCGGCACGCCGCATGGGTTTGCCATTCACTGGATGCGGTGGGGACCAACGAATGTCGTCGACTCCAAAGATAATTGACACAATCGTGACCTCACCTGCGAGAAAACAGTAGCAAGGGTAACTCATCAGCTTAGTGGTTCGAAACTCCCGTTCTTCTAATCGATAAGGAATCCTTTTGTCAATGAAGAAAAAAGCGACTTCTTCAGAAGTGTGGGCGAACAAATGCAAGGTGATGTCAGAGTATTGATTGGCAGTGCCATCCAACACTTCACCTACGAGATGGGGGTTAAATTTGGCAAACAAACGCATGGCTTGGACGGCCACGCGGCGTAATTGAGACAGTTGTTGGGGTTGCGTGCGGGCTTGGAAGAGGCGTTGATAGCTGATAATCTCCTTCTCAATTTCAGTATTGCTGGGTAAATGTTTCGTGTGGGGGACACCCAGTCGGGCCGCCGCTTTACATTTGGCAAAGTGGTAATCTTTGATGCCTTCTTGTACAATGAGACGGGCGGTGGTTTGCGCAAGGCGCCGACGTAAGCGTAGGAGTTGTGTGGCTTGAGACATAGTGGTGGCCTCTCAAGGGGATGTTGCGGTTTTGGAAGGGGGCCAAAGCAAGAAGTTCAAAGCGTACAGGACTTACGCAACCACTTTTGTAACTCGTTGAGTTGACACCCCCCCTAGCCCCCGCACACGGGGGGGGGAATCACTCCCTCCCCGCATGGGGTGGGGTGGCTGCGTAAGTTCTAGCGTAGTTGGTAGTGATGCAATGTGGGTGATAGGCAAGGACTGGCAGTCCTGAAATTTCTACCATTCACATTGCATCTCTACCGCGTCGCTTTGTTAGACTTCACCCAACTTGATCCAGGAGTCTAAAGCGACACTTTGGACTCTTGAGAAATGCTTTGGACTCCTTCGAAACTACTGTTTGGACAAACTGTCTTGAACTTCTTGTTTCAATTGGAGTAAATTAGGGTCGTTGGGTAAAACCTCTAAACCTCTTTGAATCATCGTCAGACTGGCGGCGTATTTACCCAGCTTCTGATGATTTTGGGCTAATTCATAGTATTTGTTAGCGATTTTCTGGATTCCCTCTTTGGCAGGCCCATTGTCTGGAGAAATCTCTAAAATCTTTCTGTAAGTATTGTCAGCATTGTCATTTTTAGGCGAGTTCAGCTTGTTATCTGCCAATTGTTCAGCAGCCTTGGCCAGTAATCGATTGACAATGTTATCTAACAACTGTTGCGTGTCTTGGCCGTCAGGAGTCAGGGTGCGCATCTGTTGATAAACCGCATAAGCATTCTCAATGTCTCGGTTCGAAGGCTTAGGGTCTTGCAATGACTTCTCTGAAAGGTCTTTCAACTTGGTCAATATCTCGTTCCAAAAAGGTTTGGCATTGGGATGTTGCGGCGCAATTTCTTGAATCTTTTGATACATCTCGTAGGCATTGGCATTCTTCGGTTGCGTAAGGCGACCTTTGTTAAGATAATCGCGCCCTTGTTTCAGATACCAGGTGACAATTCCATCCAAAATAGGTTGCGCTTTGGTGGGGGCCAATTTAGCCAAGGCTTGATAACTTTCATACGCATTATCCCCCGCAGGTGAGGTTAAACGTTGCCGGGCCAGTTGTTGTTGCGCCCTCTCAAACAGATTGATGACCGTGGATGATGCAGGTGGTGCAGGCGGACGGGTGGTGGCCACGGGTGGCGGTGGAGAACTCGCCGGACTTGGGGGCGTGGTATTTCCCGGCGTCTCTGGACGCGGAGGACTGGGAGGCGTGGAACTAGCGACGGGCGCCGCGTCTGCCGCTTTTGTAGGGAGGGGCGTTGCCACGGGGTCGGAAGTAGGATCGGCTGGGGGAGGTGACACGGGTGACGTGGTCACCGCGACCTGGGAAGTCTCTGGAGAAGCCGTTGGCGAAATGGCGACTGGCACAGTTGTCACTTCTGAGGTTAACGTTGGCGCGGTTGCCCTAGCCGGGTTTCCGATTTGTTCAGAGATAAATGAAGTCAACCAAAAATATCCCAATAAACCTAACGAGATTATGGTGACCAGAACAATGATGATAGTCAACATTGACATTTGGAAAGATGAGTTGCCTACCACAACTCGGTTTTGAAAGACAGGATCCTTGATGGGATCGATACGTATCATCGTATTCATAAGTTTACGGTTCCTATTTGACGAGTTGAACTAATAGTAAAGCGATGCGTCATGGTATAACTCAGGAGTTCAAAGCGAAGCTTTGTCTGCGGCCTGACAATAAATAATGAATAATGAATAATTGAATATTGGTAATAATATTGTATAATAATTTACTCTTCATTATTCATTATGTTAAATAACATGTCGTTAATTCGTCCATTTGCTGGTTTACGTCCTTTGTCTAAATACGCAAAAGAGGTTCTGGCCCCCCCTTATGATGTCCTGAATACCGCAGAGGCACGTCAACGTACTCAAGGATGCCCTTTGAGTTTTCTGCATATTTCTAAGCCAGAAATTGATTTGCCTCCTGAGATTGACCCTTATGATGAGGTAGTATATACCAGAGGCGCATTCAATTTGCAACACCTGATAAAACAGGGTATTCTTCAACAAGACGCCCAACCTTGTTATTATTTGTATGGGTTAACTATGGGCACTCATCAACAAGTCGGTCTGGTAGCGGTTGCCAATGTGACCGATTATAATAGCAATCGCATTCGTAAACATGAACTGACTCGTCCAGACAAGGAAGATGATCGAGTGCGCCATATTGACGTACTGAACGCCCAAACTGGTCCCGTTTTTTTGACCTATAAACAGGAACCGCAGATTGACGAATTAGTCAAGACTCTTTCTGCCAAATCGCCAGACATTGAAGTCACCGCAACTGATGGAGTGGTGCATCGCCTATGGGTGATAAATAATCAAGGTCACTTGGAAACGTTGACGCGCACTTTTGACCAGATGGATTGCTTGTATATTGCCGATGGCCACCATCGTTCCGCCGCCGCGGCGCGAGTGGCAGCGTTACGGCAAGCCAACAATCTTCATCATACGGGCGAAGAAGCGTATAATTATTTTCTCAGCGTGATTTTTCCAGACCATCAAATGCAGATTCTGGATTATAACCGAGTGGTGCGCGACTTAAATCGTCTCAGTCCCTCAGAATTGCAAGCCCGCCTCGCCCGGCATTTTGATCTGCATCCCTGTCAACAGCCTGTCAAGCCGCGCCAAAGTGGCGAATTTGGAATGTATCTGGCCGGGCAGTGGTACCAACTGAATATTCATGCGGACCTCATTCCTAAAACGGATCCCGTGGCCAGCTTAGATGTGAGTTTATTAACCACTTACTTGCTGACCCCTGTGTTAGGAATTGACGATTTGCGCCGGGATAAGCGAATTGACTTTGTGGGAGGCATTCGCGGGTTGTCAGAACTCGAAAAACGGGTACAAAGTAACGAGATGGCCATAGCCTTTTCCCTGTATCCCACTCGCATGAAAGCGTTGATGGCGGTAGCCGATGCCGGGCAAATTATGCCACCCAAATCGACTTGGTTTGAACCAAAACTGGCAGATGGAATGGTGTCGCATTTACTATAAAGGTACCCCAAATATAGTCAAATTCCTGTAAAACGGTACGATTTCCTCTGGGACGCAATAAGAGTTATTGCACCGTTGCGACACTTCGCAGGGGGTAATAATTTTGGGTGGTGATGCAATGTGGGTGATATGTTTACCCTCACCCCCGGTTCTCCCAGAGGAAGAGGGGTCGGGGCAATGCCATTAAATTAAAGAAAACGGCAACTGAAATGAATCGTCAGGTGGACTAGAGGCTTTAGCCGCAATGCCTATTAAGTTAAGGTACGGTGGAGTGGAGGCTTTAGCCGCAATGCCATTAAGTTAAGGTACGGTGGAGTGGAGGCTTTAGCCGGCCTTCGGTAGGCGACCCGCAATTTGAGTGGGGGGGTGATGCCTACGGCCGGCCGGCTAAAGCCTCCACTCCACCGGAGTTTTCCTTAACTTAATGGCATTGAGGCTTTAGCCG
>JAABRD010000065.1 GCA_011391085.1 Thiotrichaceae bacterium
GTCCCGCACGGTTTGGGGTGGGGGGAATACCTAATCTCTAGTGACAAAACGTTCCAAAAGGTTTTGGACACTAGAGAAGATGTCTTTCTCTATCACCATACCCTTAAAGCCTCAAGCAGTTTCCCAGGTCGTCTCGAACCTCACGGTTTATGAACATGAAATTGCCACGGCCGCGCAAGTGGTCTATGAGATGATACAAGGTGCTTATCGTCTTCCAGAGTTGGCCAAAAAACGTGCCGAAGTGTTGCGCTATTTAGACGAATTTGTGGCAACGATACCGATTTTACCTTATGATGAGGCCGCGGCGCGATGGCATGGTCAAGAACAAGCGCGACTGGCAAGGTTAGGACGTACTCCAGCTTTTATCGATGGACAAATAGCGGCGATTGCCAAGGTAAACGGGCTAGTGTTAGTGACTCGGAATTTAAAAGATTTTGAAAATTTTACGGAACTGTCTGTAGAAAATTGGTTTATTTAATCTAATCTGTAGAAAATTGGTTTATTTAATCTAAGAGGAGAATTTAAATTTGGTCAACCCCTAATCGTTTCGAACATTCTCACCCGGTGGCAGGCCCAGACAAATTCCGTGCCAATGGTTCCCGTGTAAACCAAATTTAACAACCTGTTAAACCAAATTTACTATTTTGGTAAATTTGGTTTAACAGACTTGGATTATTTGAAAGTACACCTTATTATAAGAAGCGTCATGGTCAAACTTCAACCGAGACTGACGGGAGGTCAACTGGCAACGGTTGCCACTGTCAACCTAAACCGTATTTCCATGGCTAACCACACTAAGGAGGATTGAATTATCTTGACTTTTACAGAAATGGTGGATAACATTATTACCAATCCAAGTTGGAGATACAGTTCCCTCCAGAGGGTTAGGAATATGACTATAAAAACAGAGGAGGTAACAAAATGACCGAATTAGGTGATGTCGTCGAACTGATAGAACACCTCCCGGACCGACAACTCCGGGCTGGTGTTCAGGGAACGATTGTGCATTGTCATGGAGAATCTGCTTATGAAGTTGAGTTTACCAATGACCAAGGAGAGACACTGGAATGGTTAGCGGTCACACCGACACAATTCATGGTCGTTTGGCAAGCCAGGACCCAACAATGGGTGCCCCCGGCACAACAAACGGCCGCGTTGGTGGACCAATTGGCCCCAGACCTTGCTAAAGAGGTATTAGACTTTGCCCGTTTTTTGAAAGGGCGGTACCCCTCGTTGGTAACCACTTGACCTTGGAATCAGACTCATTTCCCAGCCCGTTTTCGGGGTTTGGCTTAAACTAAAGATTGATAGCGAAAATAACAGAGGTTTAACTTTGGTCACCCCCCACTAGGCTGACCCCCTACCCCCGGTCCTGACTGGCCTCTCGTGACTGACCCAGCCACCGACCGTTAGAATTAAGAATGTCTCAGTCACTTCAATCCAATTCATTTTATTTAAAGAGGAGAACGGCGATGTCTTCGCAAATAAACAAATCGTGGTTAAACCACGAACTACATATCTCTGGTGGGGGTCAATATAAACCTGTTGGTTTATGGAAATAACAAGCCGTGTAGTTATTTTTGATGATTTAGATATAAATAACCAAATAATCAGAGGCATAATTAATTGACGGTGATAAAATTATTGACTGCATATTGATTTTAGTTTATATTGTCACTATAATCAATTGGTATGTTACAGGTAACGATAAACCGTGTTGCTTATGCTACTTGTCAAGAGAGTACGAAGGTAAGAGTCAGTAGTTAAAGTTGCACATTGTGCTAATCTGGAAGTAGCAGAATTAAGCAATTTTTTTCTTTAAGGAGGCATAGAAAGACATGTCTAACTCGGTAGAATCTCGGGAAGAAACCATAAAGCGTGCATTCCTTTATGTGTGTAAAAATGCGAAGTATAAGAAAGGAACAATTAGCCGTTTTAAATTGTTCATTGATAGATTTAACGAGACTCTGCAAGTAGGATTTGCGGACGCAAAGTTAAAATTAATCATTGAATTTCCTAACTCATCTTCTCAAGAAGTGGTGGATTTAGATCAATTAGAAAAACTTATATCTGATATCTGAACCAAACTCTGGGAAGGGTGACAGGAACTCTCCCCCTGAAGGTGAAGAGAATAGAGAATAGCAAACAGCCATAATTTGGCGTATGCCTAATATCAACGTAAGTAAAATTGGAGGAGATTAAAAGTCTTAGGTTAAGGTTAGTAGAATTGTTGCCATAGAGAAACTGCATGATGCAGCGGTGACCGTTGTTTCGATAATGGTCTTTTCATTTCATACTCATACAGGTAAAACTTATGAACAACTTGAAAATGTCGGCAACATCTACTAAAAACATAAATAATCTTAATACTAACGACTCTGATGATTCTGCACAGAAAAATGATGATTTTGATGAGATATACAATAAGCTTTTATATACCCGCCGTATATGCTTTGCAATACGTTTTAAAGACAAAAACAAAATAAACCGCGAACTGTGGTGGTTTTTTTATTACAGCAACGGTTTAAATGTAAATAACTTTGTCAAAAAAGAATTGGACAGAAAATATCCGGGTGAATATGTTTATATATTTAAGCTAAATAATAACTATTTCAAAATAAAGTTTTTCCGCGGAAAAATCAAAGTATTGTCGGCACATAAAGATAACTAATGTTAAATAAATAATCTTAAATCTAAGCCCCCTTTCCGCCTTCGGGGGTAAAATTAAAGGCGGGTCTATTTTTGAGTTTGTGTTTGTTAGAAAAGATTATCGAAGGTATTAGCGAGTAATTTGAATTTACACAGTGTACCAAACTTGGAATTATGATAACTTATAATCTTTAGTCTGTTAAAACAATGTCTAATCAACTATCGTATAAAGAATGCGAAAACTACCATGAGTGCAAAAATGCCGCACTGGAGAAGTTGGAGGATGCGGTTGCCCTTTTCGATAGAGAAAGATATACTGGTGCAGTATATATGGCAGGATACGTGATAGAAATAGGTACAAAGGCCGCGTTTTATAAGTTAGCCAATGAGGCGGTGTCTTTTGAGGAGGGTAAATTTAGAGAAATAATGGAGCATCTTTGGGGGGGAACATCCCCGAAAAAAGAAGTTGCAGACTTCTTCAAGACCTTCTCTTTTCCTCCAAGAACTCCTAAGGACTTGCTTCTCTTCTTAAAAAACATCGTACTTGTTAGCAAATCTCTGAAAGACTTTCCTCAACAAGCTGATGGATTTTCAGTTATTATTCATAACAGGTATCCAAAACAGAAAGAAGGGTATCATGACCTAAAAGGTTTTCTGGATGAATTGCAAAAATGGAAAGATTTATTACATGGTGAACAAGCAGACGGCAGGCAATCTTTTGATTCAGGAAAATATCATCTTCCTGGTTGGGGTACAAAAATACGCTATTCCAATGACAAAACTTCGGCAAGAGACGCATTGGAGGCAGTAAAAAAGGCCATGAATTTCATAAAAGAGGTCTTGGAGGTGGATGATGCAGATAAAACTAAACTGGTTAAGATGGAGGACACACTGGGACTTACCAGCAACAAAGATGAACGGAAAACCCAAACCGCCCGCGACCCTTTAATGTCTCCCACAGGAAACCTGCCGATAGTCAACAAGGAATAGAAACCCACTAATCAACATCAAACAAGGTAAATAAACATGTCCGAATTAGAAGAGTTAAAACAGAAAATCGCCGACTTAGAGGCACGTTCTAATAACGCCAATAAGGGAACTGGTGACCCTGCCAATAAACTCCGCGAACTGGTTGATAATTTTTTGCAACCTCCTCCAGAATTTAAGCGTGGAGAGGTGGTCAGGTGGAAACCGGGGTTAAAAAACAAAAAATACCCGAAGGAAGATCAAATTGCGATGGTTATCCAACAATTGGAAAAGCCTGTTATAGAAAGTGAACGCGATTCGGGGAGTCCATATTTCAATGAACCATTGGATTTGGTGCTAGGTGTGTTAGATGACGATGGTGATTTGATGGTTTTCCATTATGATAAACGGCGCTTTGAACTGGCTAACTAATGATGTCGTCACGTTACCATCGTGGTAATCATTGCATGATGCCAATCAAGTAACGAAAGTGATGGACACCACGGTGAGTATGCAAGGTGAAATTGATGGCGTCAAAGCGGCCTTAGAGAAGTTCCTCAAGGACCAGGTCGACCCCACTCAATCCCCCTTGATAGCCCTCCTCACGTTCAAAGACGAAGTGACGGTAAAAGCCTTCACCAAAGACCTGAACGTGTTACTCAAGGTCATCAAATCCCTGAAAGCCGAAGGGGGTGGCGGGTGCCCCGAAGCCTCCGTGGAGGCATTAGAGTTAGCCACTCAACATGTGAAACCCGGCGGCCACATTTGGTTATCCACCGATGCGTCTCCTTATTCGGATTCAGCGGAGAAGATACCTAATTTGTTGGAATTGCTACAGGGTAAAAACATTCGTTTCAGTGCCACCGTGACGGGCGATTGTGCCACGGCGGGAAGTGCGAATGAGTGGTAAATAAGTGGTTGGAGTCCAAGACACGTCTTGGACTCCGATTGATTCTCAAAAGGCCAGGGGTCCAAACTTACGTTTTAGGCTCCTGTTTAGTCTTTAACACCTTACGCACCTCGGCTACCAACTCGTCTCGATCATACGACCCTTTTTGGAAATAAGCAGAAACGTTGCATTGTTTTAACCGAAGGCGGTCTTCTACCGTCAAGTCCTCCGCCGTGATGACCAGTAACGGTAGGTGTGGATAGCTTTTAGAGAGTCTCAAAATAAATTCAAAGCCGTCCATCTCTGGCATTTGTAGGTCTGAAATAATCAGGTCGGGTTGCCGTTTCTGGAGGGAGTTTAACGCGACTCTGGCACTGTCAGCTTTGGATATTTTCCAACCTTCTCGACGTAGCATTCGTCCCAACATGTCGCGGGTGACGGCATCATCATCGACAATCAATATTAGTTGATTGCTGTCTTCGGTAGAGAATCGGTATTTTTGCAAAACGGCGGAGAGTTGTTCACGGGTGATGGGTTTTATCAAGTAATCCGTGGCGCCTAGAGAGTAGCCGATGTTTTTGTCTTCTATCATAGACAAGATGATGACCGGTATTCTGGTTAATTTGTGGTCTGCTTTGAGATACGAGAGAACTTCCCAACCGTCCATTCTGGGCATCATGACATCCAAGATGATGACATCGGGGAGGAAGTTGCGGGCCAGTCTTAACCCTTCTTCTCCACTTTCGGCCACTTCCACTTGATAACCCAGATGACTTAGAAACTTCTTCAACACAGACCTTACAGCAGAGTCATCATCAATGACCAACACTAAGCTACCTTCTTCTAATGCCGAATTATAGGTAGCCGGGTAAGAAGAGGGGCCGGCTATGGTCGCCACGGTGGCGGGTAAATACACGGTAAAGGTGCTGCCGCTACCTAATTCGCTGTCAATGTCAATGTGGCCACCCATCATATCCACAAAGTATTTGGTGATGGCTAATCCCAAGCCCATGCCGCCGTATTTGCGAGTGCTAGAGGCGTCGGCTTGTTTAAAGATTTCAAAGACACATTGGCGTTGTTCTGAACTCATACCAATGCCACGGTCCCGCACCCGAAAGAGGATCTCATTTGCGTTGGTGGACAAGGCGACTTCCAGCACCACCGTATCGCCTGCCAGGCTGAACTTACAGGCGTTACTGAGGAGATTCAGGATAATTTGACGGACTTTGGTCAAATCCGCGTGCATTTCGCCCACTTCGGCAGCGAGGTGGACTTCTAAGGTATTTTTATTTTTCATCAACAGCGGTTGAATGGTATGGGCAATGTCATTGACCATGTTTGGCAAGAAGAAGGTTTCCAAATACAGTTCCATTCGCCCTGCTTCAATTTTGGAGATGTCCAAAATGTCATTGATGATTCCCAACAGGTGTTTCCCGGCTTGGTGAATTTTGGCCATATCACCACTCATTTCGGGTTGTCCAAGTTCGGCAATTTCTTCTTGTAACATCTCGCCATAGCCAATGATAGCGTTCAAGGGGGTGCGAAGTTCATGACTCATGTTGGCCAAGAAGCGACTTTTGGCTACATTCGCCGTTTCAGAATCTTGCTTGGCCTTTTGCAAAGCTTCTTCAGAGGAATTGATGGCGTTTAACATGGCGTTCAACCCTTTTTCCAGTTGACCGATTTCATCTTTGCGATCATCCACCATGCGCAGGTGTCGTTCTCCAGACTGTACTTGCTTAACAAACGTTGTTAAAGATTCAATGGGGTGTGTAATAGAATGGGTGAATAATAGAGAAATCGCTAGGGCCAACAGAAGGGCAATGAGTAGAATAATGCCAAACGTGATTTGGAAGGTGATGACGCTGTTTAAGAGGTCTGTAGTCGGTTGTTGCCGGACTAGCGTCCAGTACCCTAATCCAGGGACGGTGATACGTTGGAAAAACAGGGTAACATCGTTGGTGTGAAGATTCCCTTCGGACAAGCCCAGAATTTCAATAGCCAATTCGGAATAATCTTGGGTCAAGGAAGCGCCAGTCTTTAAATCACGTTGACTACCCCAGCACTTGTTGGCTTGAGGGTGGGCAAGGTAATAACCCTCTGCGTCGATTAGCCAAGTTTCTCCCATGTATTGGAGAAATTGTTTGGCATCGATATTGGCAATGGCGATGCCAGCTTTGCGTTTATCTGGATAATAGACATTGATGGCATAACGGAGGACGGGCCTATAAGGGACTTCAATACGACCACCTTCTTGATTCAGGTCTAAGGAGGAGACAAAGAGTTCTTGATCTGGCAATCGCATGGTATTGGTAAAATAATAACGATCGGCCTTGTTTTGGAGTTTAGTTAGGTCAATTTTCCAAAATTGGCTTTGACCATCGGCGTCTATTCGTACTATTTCTTGGCCTGTTTCATCTAAGTAGCGAACTTGGTAATAGATTTTGCGACTCTGGGAGAAGGCTAAAAATTCTTGTTCTACTGCTTGTCGGGCCAATTCTACAGAGAGTGAATCGGGAGTCTGGCTACGCTTGGTTAAATAGTCAGATAAAGGTTGGGAGTGACTTAAAAAAATGAGGTCACTTTGGGCTGAGGCTAAAAAGGTTTCAATTTGATATTTAAGCGTTTTGAGTCTTTCGATTTGATGGTTCAACTCTCGTTCTCGTAAGGCGTCACTGGAGATGCGAATGGCGTAACTGCCTATGATGGTCGCAGGGAGGAGTGTCACCACTAGAAAACCTAGAGTCAGTTTGGTGCGGAGGCGTTGGTAAAGTTTCATTTGAATGGATAACGGTTTTAGTGGATAGCGGATAGTCGATAGTGGATAGCAAAATATGTTCAAAGTCATGGTGGACTAGAGGCTTCAGCCGGGAGGTTGGCAGATGATTTAAAAAGCGGACCGTTCCCACCGGCTGAAGCCTCTAGTCCACCGGTGTATTTTGGGGACCGACGTAAGCCTCTAGTCTACCAATATGTTTTTGAGAGGGTTCAATTGTTTTAACTCTCCGTCGATACTGGCAATTCTAAAATAAAGGTGGATCCTTTACCGACTTCCGTTTCACAGCGGATGCTGCCATTCATGTGGGTGACTAATCTTTTGACAATGAACAGTCCCAATCCTGTGGAATGTTCGCCACCTGTGGGGCGCGGAGTGAGGCGGGCGAATTTGCCAAATAATTTGCCACGGTCCTTCTCATTTAATCCAGGACCTTCGTCTTGTATTTCACAGCAAATGTTCTTCTCTTGTTTAAGAAGGTGGATGTGGACATGTTTGCCGCGTGGTGAATATTTGATGGCATTCGAGATGAGATTTTCTAACACTTGCGTGGTGGCCGTTTTGTCAGCCCACACGATATGTTTTTCGTCAGCACTGTGGACATGTAACTGAATGTTTTTGGCCTTAGCTGTTTCCATATAGTTTTCCAGCGTGAGTAGAACCAGATAGCGCAGGTCCAGCGGATTGAAAAATAAGTTCGTTTTGCCAGATTCAATCGCGTTGACATCCAGCAGATTTTTAATCAGTTCAAACATCTTTTGCGAACTGATTTCTATCATTCTGGAAAATTCAAGAATTTTAGGTTTCGGAAAGTCGTCAAAAGAAGTGTGAATCAAGTTGGCTAACGTTTGAATCGAAGCGAGTGGGTTTTTGAGGTCATGGGCCGCAATCCCCAAGAACTCGTTCTTTTCCTGGTTGACGCGGATGAGTTCCTGATTCTTTTGATTCAGTTCCTGGGTACGTTCGGCTACCTTCTCTTCCAAGTGTTGTCGATACGATTCTATGGTCATAATGTCAGAATAGGAACGCAAACTGGCAGTGATGGCAGTGAACAGTTTTTGGTCAGTCAATTCCGTCTTATTTTTGTAGTCGTTGATGTCGTATTTGAAAATAACTTCCTTTTCTGGGGCATAGCCAGGTTGACCGGTGCGTAGGATGATTCGAACAAAATGATTTTGTTCCTCTTCACGTATGTATTTGACCAATTTTAGGCCAGCATCATTGGTTTCCATCACTACATCTAGGAGGATGAGGGCAGTGTCAGGATGGGAACGGAACAGCGTTTTAGCCTCTTCGGCAGAATAGGCACTGATGAGGGCTAACCGTTTGCCTTGATAGACGTAGTCATCTAACACGAAATGGGTAATTTGGTGAATGTCTTCTTCATCGTCGACAATGAGGACGTTCCATACGTTTTCAGGAGTTTTCTCCGTTTCTGTGTCGGCAAGCAGTTCATCTTCTTCTTGGAAAAGTTGGTCGTTTTCGGGATTCATGGTAATAGTGGTTTTAGTGGATAGTGGAGTCCAAAACATGTTTTGGACTCCTTGTTAGGATAACTTCATGTATTTTTACAAACATCGTTACCTATCTCTGTAGGGCTTTGCATATTGCCATTGAGTAATTTTGACAGTTGTTCACATACACAATCAATTTGGTCGGCTGAGTACAACGCCTGATTATTATAATCCATAATGAAGAAAATATCTTCGACTCGTGTCCCAAACGTGGCAATTTTGGCTTTTTTTAAGCGTACTTGACATGCCACAAAGGCTTGGGCAATGCAAGAGAGGACGCCTGGTCGATCGGTGGTGATGACTTCTAATACGGTATGGTTGTTAAGGCCGTCATGCTTAAAGTGGAGGCGCGTGGGGATGGGGAAGTATTTTATTTGTCTGGGCGTATGACGACTCAGGGGGCAAAAGGGCGCGTTGGCTTTGGGTTTTAAAGCCTGTCTCAGGGCCTCTAAAATGGTTTCAATCCGGCCGTGACTGGTGATGGCAGAACCATCGGTTTCTAAAATTGTGTAGCCATTTATCGTGTAATCGCGTTGGGTGGGAACAATGTAGGCATCCACAATCGTGACGTTTTGCTGTTCCAAACAGTAAGTGGTATCTGCAAAGAGGTAGTCGCGGTCACGCAGGTAAATCATCAGTTCCGTGATATTTTGGGTGTTATGACGTTCTAGGACCAAGGGCAGGTCGGGCGTCTTATGGTTAAGAATCGCTTCCGTTTCGTGGGCGATGTGTTGGGGGGCCGAACGTAAGAAATAGTCTTCGCCTAAGTCTTCCCATAAGGCAACAATAGCCGCTTCCGCTTCGTTGTCAGAGGGATTCAGTAAACGCAGTGCTTCGGTTTGAATGTATTTTATCTTATTTTGTTTGTCTAAAACAGTCGTATTCTCAAAACCGTGTTCTAACACTTCATACGTTTTGTGATAGAGGTCCGCCAGTAAGACGGCTTTCCAACCATTCCATAATTTGGGACTGGTGGCCCGAATGTCGGCGATGGTTAGCAAGTACAGGTAGTCCAAGTGAGTGGTGTCCAACATGCGCTGGGCAAACGTTTTAATCACGTTGGGGTCTGAGGTGTCTTGACGTTGGGCGGTCATGGACATGATGAGGTGATGACGCACTAGCCAGGCGACGAGGCGACTGTCATTGTCACTGAGGCCATGGGCTTGACAGAAGTTCATGGCTTCTCTTTCACCCAATTCGGAATGGTCGCCGCCGCGTCCTTTGGCAATGTCGTGAAACAGTCCGGTGATATATAACAATTCTACCTTGGGAAGATGTTCCATAATTTTGGAACAGAGAGGAAATTCATGAAGGTGTTCAGGCATACTGAAGCGTCGCAGGTTGCTAACGACAAAGACGCTATGTTGGTCCACGGTATAGACATGGAAGAGGTCGTATTGCATTTGCCCCACAATTTTGCCAAACGCAGGGATATAAGCAGCCAGAATGCCATAACTATTCATGCGGCGTAAAGCATGGGTGAGTCCCCGCGGTTGGCGAAAAATCTCAATGAACAAACTGCGGGACCGTAAATCTTTGAGGAAGGCACTGTCAATCAAATATTTGTATTGGTGAATGAGACGACTGGTCGAGGCACGTATCCCTTTGATTTCTGGATGTTGTTGCATGAGTAGAAAAATTTCTAGCAATGCAAAGGGGTAGCGGGCGAAAATTTTATCGTTGGTCACTTCAATGAAGTCATTGCGCACCTGGAAACGTTTGTTGAGGGCGTGCATCGTGGTAGGTTGCTGGGCATACAAAATGGCTTCTTGAAACAGTTGTAGCAACATCTGGTTGAGACTGCCGACTTGCATAGCGGTACGATAGTATTGACGCATAAATTTTTCCACGCCTAAACGTTTGTCATCATCTTCATAACCAAACGCCTTCGCTAAAGTCCGTTGATAGTCAAACAAGAGGCGGTCTTCGCGGCGATTGGCAATGGTGTGTAACATACAACGAATTTGCCAGAGAAACTCCTGACATCCTATCAAAGTTTTAAATTCATTCTCGGTTAAGAAACCGTGTTGAACGAGGTCATGTAACGTCGTCGCCCCAAAGTGCCGTTTAGCAACCCAACCAATGAGATGAATATCTCGCAAACTGCCAGGTCCCTCCTTAATATTGGGTTCCAAATTATACGCGGTATCGTGATACTTGTGATAACGTTGAGTTTGTTCTTCCATTTTGGCCGCAAAAAATTTTTCAGTGGGCCACACTCGTTCTGGGCCGACAACGACTTGCATGGCTTTAAACAAGTGCTGAGGACCCAATAACAAACGGGCTTCCATCAAATTGGTGGCCACCGTAATATCTTCTGCCGCTTCCTTTTCACATTCTTCTAAAGTACGCACACTGTGTCCCACTTGCAAGCGAATATCCCATAATAGGGTGACAAAGTGTTCAATACATTGTTTGATAACGGCATCTGGAGGCGAGTCTAGCAAAATTAATAAATCGATGTCTGATTGGGGGTGTAACTCACCTCGTCCATAGCCACCCACGGCGATGAATGCGACCTTTTCAGATTTAGCGCAAACGCAGAGATGTTGGCAGATGTATCGCAAAATTTGGTCAACTAGCCAGGTGCGCTGAGTGACCGTATCGGTGGCATTGCGACCGGATTGAAAACGTATTTTCAAAATATCATTCCCGTGTTTTAGAACTTCACGGAAGACTTTAATCGCAGATTCGCCATTTTTCAAATCATGTTCAACTTGTTGAGAGTTGAAGAGTTGTTGGTCGGTGTAGTTAGCTGGGTAGAGGTACATAGGATAGTGGATAGTGGATAGTGGATAACGGATAGTGAAGGTAGGGTGCGTCCTACGCACCGTTTCTGGAACCGCGCCAGGCCTACTCGGTGCGTAGGACGCACCCTACCTTAACTCTCCACTCATTTAAACCATTCTCATCAATACTTTCAAATGTGCTGCCACACTACGTCCTAACGCATGTAAGTCGTAACCTCCTTCTAGTACGGAGATGATTCGACCATTTGCATATTTGTCGGCAACTAATAAAATTTCTTTCGTCACCCAGGCGTAGTCATTAGCATGTAAATGGAATTGAGAGATGTCATCATCATCATGGGCATCAAAACCAGCAGAAATAAAAATCATCTGAGGTGAAAATTTATGTAAGGCTGGTAGCCAATGTAAAATGACGGCTTCTCGAAACTTATCTCCCGTGGTCCCAGCGGGAAGGGGGACGTTGATGATATGGTCACTGATAACGCCCGCCCCACAATGAGGATAAAAGGGATGTTGAAAGGTGGAACAGAGTAGCACTCTGGGGTCGTCTCGGAACATCTCTTCCGTGCCATTACCATGATGAACGTCAAAGTCTAAAATAGCTATTCGAGTGAGTCCATATTCTTCGAGGACGTGGGCCACCCCTACCGCGATATTGTTGAAGAAACAAAAGCCCATGGCCCGATTAGGAAGGGCGTGATGGCCCGGGGGACGAATATTACAGAAAGCCATCTGGTGCTTGGATGCAATCACTAATTCGGCGGCCTGAACCACCGCCCCAGCGGCACGTAAAGCGGCAGTGGGGGTTTGAGGAGTGATAATCGTGTCTGGGTCAAGATAAGCATGTCCTTCCTTTTTACTAAATTCCAGAACTTGGTCAATATACTTTAAATGATGCACTCGTGCCAATTGGCGGCGCGTGGCCAAGGGGGCGTCATAGTATCTGACGAAATCGAGTAACTGAGAAGCCCGTAATTGGTCTTCTATGGCAGAAATGCGGGCTGGTCTTTCCGGATGACCGAACCCCATATCGTGTAATAGACAATCGTTATGATGAAGATAGGCGATAGGCATGTCGTTTTCTCCAATTTTGTTAAATAGTCTGTAGTCTGTAGGGTGGATTAAGCGAAGCGTATCCACCAACAAAATAGTCTGTATGGAAATACCAGATTGGTGTTGTATAGAGACTTAAATTATTGCGTCGTATAAGGGTCTCCCCATTCTGTGGTATATCTAATTTCAAATTCGATAGCAGCCCCCGCTAACTGTCTATCTATAGGTAACTGATAGACCCCCACACTTTCTAAGCGACGATCTATGGTGGGAGTAATAATTTCAGCAGAAATATCTTGAATATCATCAATCAACTCATCCAGGGTCAAATTTCCCATAATCAATGCTTTTTCAATGTCGCCCAACAATTCATTGCTAACTAACGCTGGATGCCTGCCATCGGTGGGCTGCACTAAACATTCTACCCGAATGGTTAAAATTCGTATCGTACCCCCATAACGGTTACGTTCACGGGTTTCAGATAATTCCCACACCGAGGCCGCTGGGGTCTTGCCGATTTGAATGATAGGTTCTTGACGAAAAACATTGCCACGTCCAATGTCATGGTGATAACCGTTACTGATGATAATAGTTTCCAGTTGGGCGATAATTCGTTCAATAATTTGTTCACGTATGGTTTTCATAACGTCTTAATTTTGGTTATCATATCTAGGAATCCTTCACCACTATCCACTATCCGCTACCCACTATCCGCTATCCACTATAAATATAAATCCCCTGCCCATGCCTGACAAATAGCTAACATTGCCACGGCGGCAGTTTCTGTGCGGAGAATGCGCGGCCCCAAGCCAATCTTGGTATAACCTGCAAACATTGCCTGTTGAATTTCGGCTTCACTGAACCCCCCCTCAGGACCAATTAAAACCGTTAATGGAGGCAATTTGGCGGACGCATTGGATTCGATAATTTCGCGCCAATGATGTTTTCCATCAGGAGATAATACCATACAAATACCTTCCTGGGGTTGCATCAGCCAAACCGAAAGTGGTAATATTTCAAGTAAGGTAGGTAAATGATTTCTACCACATTGTTCACAAGCACTGATGATTATTTTACGCCAATGTTGTATACGCTTCTGAAATTTATCCTTATCCAAAGGTGGACTGCGTTCGGTCATGACCGGCACAATTCGTTGCACACCTAGTTCCACCGACTTTTGTATAGTATAATCGAAATGTTCAGAACGAGAAACGGCTTGTACCAAAGTCAACGACAAAGGCGATTCACATTCCTTATTTTCAAAATAGTCAATTTGCAAATGTGCTGTTTTGGCAGAATAGCCTAACCACCTCGCAGTATATTCACCCCCGTGGCCATTAAACAAAATGACTGATTCACCCACACGCAGACGTAGCACATTAACCATATAATGGGCAGCTTCTTTAGGTAAAATCACTGGTTTTCCAATGGTTAGCAATGTGTCTAAGAATAATCTGGGTAAACGCATATTTTTCTAAATTTTGACTTGTATCAAAAAAGGAAAACGGGTTAAAATGAGAAAATAATTGTCTTACATCTTTATGCAAGATGCAACCTTACTATTATCAAACCTGACAGGTCTAACAGACTTGTCAGGTTTTCTTATCACTTAACAACTATTACCCCGTGCATCATTGCCAACTTATCCAACCCCTTAAAATCATCGTCATAGAGAAATGCCGAATATGTTTTTTTTTAGAAAGAAAGAAGTGAACCATGCTATCCCAACTTATCCCAATGTAAAACGTTTAGATTACAAAATCACCCAGGATGCGCTACCCAATAAAACCTTGAAAAGATTGCCGCGTCGCGTCAGAGAAGAAGTTTCCCAATTAAGTGAGTTGATTCAAGCCTCCCCGGCCCAGGCGATTCCTCCCTTGTTGAAACTTACCAAGAAATATTCGCATGTCCCGTTATTTTACAACTATCTCAGTGTAGCCTACGAAAAAACGGGACAGGCGGAAAAGGCTTACGCCAGCATCGAGGAAAGTTATAAAAGACACCCTGACTACCTCTTTGCCAGAACCAATTATGCCTTTGTGTGCCTGCAAAACCAACAGCCAGAAAAGGTACCTGACATTTTTGATCACAAATTTGATTTAAAATATCTTTACCCTGATCGAGAAGTGTTTCATATCAGTGAATTTACCAGTTTTATGGGCGTCATGGCCTTATACCATCATGCTATTGGCAACCGTAAAATCGCCAAACTTTATTACAAACTGTTGAAAAACACTGACCCTGAACACCTGATGACCCGGCGCATTCAGATGGAACTATACCCCTCCCTGTTTCAACAATTGGTGAGAAGATTGACTCATAGCACACCACCAAGGCGAGAAATAGAGACCGTAGAACTCAATGCGGAAGACATGAAATAAACGGAACACGCCGATGGAGTGGAGGCGTTAGCCTCCATGCCATTAAGGTAGGGTGCGTCCCACGCACCTTATGGAAAACCGCACGGTGCCTGAGTGGTGCGTGGGACGCACCCTACACTCTCCATAACGATTTAAGGTCACTGCATTTGATACCACAATGGTTCCACCAACTCACCCAACGAGAACGTCGCGTCCTACTCCTGGGCGCCTTGGCGTCAATCGGCTTCACAGGATATACCATGGTCTTTGCACCCCTGGTCAAAGCCCGCGCCCAACTGTCACAACAAGTTGAGGCACAACAAACAACGTTAGCTTGGATGCAACAAGCAGCCCAAGAGATTCAACAACTGAGAAACCAATCTCGTTCCCCTCCCGCCTCCTCTCATTCCTGGTCATTACTCAGTTTGATTGACCAAAGCACTCGTCAGGGGACTTTAAGTAAGGCAAATAAACGTATTGAACCCAAAAGCGAACAAGAAGTTCAAGTAGAATTTGAAGAAATCAGTTTTACCGAACTCTTGCGCTGGTTAGAAATGTTATACAGTCAATCTCCAGTGCAAGTGAGTCATATCAGCATGGAACGTCAAGGTCGTTCTGGAATGGTGAAAGCGAGGATCACTCTAGTGGATAGTGGATAGTGGATAGTGGAAAACCAGGGTGGACTAGAGGCTTTAGCCGGTGGTTGTGCCACTCTCCACTAAAACCACTCTCAGCCCGCTGGCAACGTAAAATAAAACAGACTCCCCCGCCCCTCCTGACTTTCCACACCCACTTGCCCGCCCAACCTTTCTACTACCTGTTGCACGATGGATAAACCCAACCCATGTCCTTCCGCCCGGTCCTTATGTAAGCGCGTGAACGGTGTGAATAACTGGGTTTGGGCATCTTTGGAAAGACCAGGGCCATTGTCTCGTACCCAAAAACGTATCATCTCTATTTGAGGGGAGGAAGACAGTGGTGGAAGCAGGTCCGCCCCCAATTCTATGCGCGGAGGCTTACCCCCATATTTCAAAGCATTGCTGATATAATTCGCCCAAATCTCCTCCACCCAAGGGGCATAACCCTTTGCGACCGGCCAATTGGTGGGCAATCTTAAATCGCAGTGATATTCTCTTAACAACTGCACCAAGCGGAGTTGCACTTGAGACACAATCTGCGCCATTTCCAATGGGTGCAACTCCACCTTAGCTTGTTTTGAAACACCAGCCAATAGGAGGAGAGAATCTATAATAGTCACCATCTTCTGGGCCGCTTTCACCACCCAATGCAAATACTCTATAGATTCAGGCGAAGGTGGCACCACAGGCGAACACTCCTCCAGTAATAGTTCCGTGAAACCAATGATACCATTGACAGGATTCTTCAAATCATGGGCCACCGTGCGGGCAAACGCATCCAATTCCAAATTGCGCTTTTCCAATTCCACAGCGTGTTGTTGCAAGGTCATTTCAGCCTCTTTACGTTGCTGAATTTCATCGATTAACTCCCGCTGTAACTTGCGCAAACTCAGATGGGCATTGACACGCGCTAACACCTCCTCTTGTTGAAAAGGTTTCGTAATATAGTCCACCGCACCCAAAGAGAATCCCCTGATTTTATCTATCGTGTCTGCCAAGGCCGTCATAAAAATAATCGGCACTTCTCGCGTGGATTCCTGAGATTTCAAGGCTTGACAGACTTCAAAACCATCCATGCCAGGCATCATCACGTCTAATAAAATCAAGTCAGGACAGGCATGTTCAGTGGTTTTTAGGGCACTTCTACCATCTTTGGCAACTCGTACTTTAAAGCCTTGTTTGAGTAAAAATTCGTAGAGAACCCGCACATTGGCAGGCACATCATCTACAATCAATATCGTATGTTTATTGGCGTCTTCTACATTCATAGTGGTTAGCGAAATTTTAAATTATTGAATGGATTCTATTAAATTTCATTATAGCATTTTTTGAAAAAAATCAAAAGGTGTCCAAAACCTGTTTTGGACTCCAATTAACTCCAGATAACAAAAAAGACCTGACAGATTTAAAAAATCTGTCAGGTCTCAAACGACCCATAGTGATATTTCTATAAATTTGTACATTATTCTCTGGAACGCAACAAGAATTATTGCGCGGTGCGTCCGCAATGGTTATTGTTGCGCCCCAGATGAAATCGTACCGATTTAGATGAATGTTACTACAAAAATCTCTGATGATAACGATTTGTCTATTTGGGTTGCGGCAGTGTTTCAATCATCACACTGATAGGCGTTGCATTCAGAACCATCTCACCTTTATCAACTCCATTGGTGAGACGATAACCAAAATAAATTTCCAATGGTCCAGGATAGACAAAGTGTCCTGAGTACATGTAAATCGTATAGTATTCAGGCAAAGCTGGCACCGTTTTGAGAGATTTCCATTCGGATAACAGAGGCAACCCGGTGTTTTTATCATGGGGCAGTATCTGCACGGTCCAACCCAATGGGCAAGAGTGGCAATCTGTCAACGTGTACCACACAAAACCATCTGGATAAAAATCCGCCGTGTGAATCCCTGACACAATTATCTCGGCTGGTTTGCCAATGTCAGTCGGTTCCACTTTCAGGGTGGCTGCTGTGACAATGGGGTCACTCAGTTTCACGGTGTCAACCATTTTGAAAGGACCATCAGACTTGGAGATGCCACCTAGCATTCGGGCTGTTTGCAGAGTTCTGCCACTGCTACTTTCCACCGTCAACTCATCGGCTGGTAAGCAACCCTTCTCGGTCATTACACCTTTCTGTTTTTCAAAGCATTCCGTTTCATGGTCTGGTTTGATAAAGGTAGCGGTGCAAATCCAAGGGGATTGGATAGAGATGACAATCGGATTACTCGAACCATAAGGACCGCAATCTTGTCCCCAAGTCGCAAAAGTGGAATCGGTATTTTGGACAGACGCCGCGGTCAATTCTATCTGGTCGCCGAAGTGGTAATTGGCACTGCATAAGGTCTGGTCAACCCCACATTGAATCCTCCCATCGGAACTGGTCACAGTTCCATCCTTTGGCGGTGTGAATGTCAATTTCACCACGGCAGGTTCAAAGAGTGCCCAGCACATTTTGGCAGCATCCATCTTGAGAGTGATTGGATTGTCGAAACGATCTTGGCAATCGTCCGTCCATTTCACAAATGTTGTTCCAACCGCTGGGACGGCTGTTAATGTCACCATCGTGTTATGTAGATAGTCTTCCATGCAGTCTTCACCGCAATCAATCCCGCTGGGGTTGCTGAACACTTTACCATGGTTGATGCCAGCTTGATGAATGGTCAAAGTATGTCTGGGTAGCTGGGTAAAGGTCGCGGTGCAAGTCATGTCACCTTGGACTATCACGGAATCTGCGCAACCAACGCCTCTCCAACCCGCAAACAATGATCCTTCCGCGGGTGTCGTGATGAATGTGATTTTGGTGTCGAGAGGGTATTTATCAGCACAATCCAAACCACATTCTATTCCTTTAGGCAAGCTAGTCACTTCTCCCTGACCATTGCCCATTTTTTCGATAACCAGTTTGTAGGCCGCAGGTTCAGGAGGTAGGGGAATCTTGGTGAAGGTAGCCACGCAATTCATGTCTTCCTTGAGAGTGACAGAGGGTGCGCAATTTTCCCCATTCCAGTCGGCAAAGTAGGAATCTCCATTGGGGATGACGGTTAACGTGATCAGGGTGCCACTGACATATTGAGTGCAATGAGTACCACAATCACTGCCAGACGGAGAGACTTGAATTTGTCCGGTGCCGCTACCCATACTACCGACTTGCATCTTGTAAGTAGGTACAGGAGGAGGTAATACCTGTTGGTTAAAAGTCGCCGTGCAATTGGTATTTTTCACCAACAGGAATGAATTTGCACAATGTTCACCACTCCAACCGGTAAAGGTGGAGTTGGCAGCAGGGGTAGCCGTTAAAGCAACGCTTATTCCACTGGGATACTCCATGCAATTCCCACCACAATTCACCCCCGTAGGATGACCACTCACGGTCCCAAGGCCGGTGCCAGCGATATTGAGATATAACTGGTAAAACGTGGCTGGGAGTGGCGGCGGTGGTGACACCACTTGGTTAAAAGTCGCGGTGCAATTCATCTGGGCGAGAATCGTGAAAGAGTCGGCACAATGGTCTCCATTCCAACCCGCAAAGGTAGAACCAACGTCAGGCGTCGCTACCAATGTGAGGTGGGTCCCACTGAGAAAATTTTGTGTGCAAGTGGTGCCGCACTCTATACCAGTTGGCGTACTATTCACCTGCCCCTTGCCATCCCCAACTTTAGTCAACGTCAACGTATAAATTGGCGTGGGTGGTGGCGGTGACACCACTGGGTTAAAAGTCGCCGTGCAATTGGTATTTTCCGTCAACCTGAAAGAACTTGCACAAGGTTCTCCACTCCAACCCATAAAGGTCGAATTAACATCAGGCGTAGCCGTTAAAGTGACCACTGTCCCACTGACATACTCCGTGCAATTGACGCCACAATTCACTCCCGTGGGACTGCTACTCACGGTCCCATTGCCAATGCCAGCGATATTGAGATATAACCGGTAAAACGTGGCAGGTGGTGGTGGTAACTCCTTTTGATTAAAAATCGCCGTGCAAGTCAAGTCACTTGTCAGCGCAATAGTGTTTGCGCACTGGGTGTTACCAGTCCAACCCGCAAAAATAGAACCCGCATCGGGGGTGGCAAGCAAGGTGACTTCGGTATTCAAGGGATACTCTTGTACACAATCAGTTCCACAATCAATGCCTGACGGTGTGCCAGTGACTTGTCCATGACCAGTACCTGTTTGAGAAATGGTCAACGTTTTCAAACTGGATGGTGGTAGCGTTACCTGAGTAAAAGTCACTGCGCAACCTTTATTTTGCCAGAGAGTGAGAGTGAGTGGGTTGGTTCCCCCCAGATTACTGCAATCTCCTCCCCAGCCTGTGAAAATGGCATTCGCATCGGGAGTCGCCACTAATTCGACGGTGCCACCGCGTGGATAGATAAAATCGCAAATCAACTGAGTTGGTTCACAATTCACTTTACCATCTTTACTGGTGATGGTGCCATAAGTGGGGGGGGCCAAAGTCAAATGTACTTCTTGAATTTGTGGAAGCGCAAACAGTGCGCCGCACGTCTGATTCGTGGTAAGGGTCAACGTGACCACATTAGTCACACTATTTTGGCAGGCGCCCGTCCAACCAATGAATTGGTAACCGGCCATAGGAGTAGCAATCAAGCTAACCATGGTGTTGCTGGCATATTCTTGAGTGCAATCATTACCACAATCGATTCCGGCTGGGAGACTGGTCACCTGCCCCTCGCTACTGGCTGCCACAGTCAAGCTATAAGAAGACGTGGCAGAACTAAAGGTCGCGGTGCAATTCATGTTTCCCGTGATAGTGACAGAGTTTGCACAACCGGCCCCGATCCAACCGGCAAAAGTGGAATTAGCATCGGGAGTGACAGTCAAGTTGACCAGCGTTCCAGAGGAATAAGATTCTGTGCAATCGGTACCACAATTGATACCTGTACCAGTAATCAGACCTCCTCCGGTGCCACCTTTAGACACAGTTAATAACTGAGTGGTGACTGGACTAAAGGTCGCAATGCAGTCCATATTCGCAGTGATAGGAAATGTATCAGCGCAACCAGTTCCCGTCCAACCCGTAAAAGCGGAACCTGCATCTGGAATAGCCGTCAACGTTATCGCGGCGCCGAACGGATAGCTTTCGGTGCAAGTCATTCCACATTGGATACCACTTCCCACTCCCGCAGGACCTGTCACCACCCCGGTGCCAGTTCCAGCTTTGGTGAGGTTAAGAAGCACAGGAGAACTACTGGTCAGAATCAAGATTTTAGAAGAAAACGCAGGTAATGCAATACTGCCCGTCACCGTGTTTCCCTCTGGATAAACCAGATATGTCTTCCCTTCCAAATCAATCGTTTTGGGATTTTGTTCCGTATCATTGTAAACCAAACGCGCCAGTTGCTTCCCATCGATAGGGGTAGCCGTAACCGGTTCCAAAGCGAAGTTGTCTAACCAATAGGGATACGTGTCAAAATTTTGAGAGAGGAACAAAAGTTTTCCCCCTGTCGTGCTGACCTGTGACGTGAACACCATTTCATAGTCTTTTCGAGTCGCATCATAAGCAAAATCTCTTTCTGTCAAAATCACCGACGGCACTAAACTGGTGTCATTCACGCGCAAATGCAAGGTACCAGAACCACTGCCAACGACGCTAAATTTGATGCGATAGGTTTGATTAGCAACCAGATTGAAAGCAGTTTTCGTCACCACCGTGGCATTGCCTGTCGTACCATTGTAAACCGCTTTTAAACTGCCACCATTCAACAACGTTTGTGCAGAGTCGTAAGAAATCACTGCGGCCCCAGCCCCACTCCAATTTTGAACATTACTGTCAAAGGTAGGATTGACGATCAGATTGGCACCAGTAGCAGTCGTTAGATATTCCTGAAAGTGCAAATTGCATTGTGTAGAATTAACCTCCTTGCCCAAAAACTGCCCTTGATAATTGGCTAACGAATAACCATTCGTGGTCCGTTTGATGACGACCTCACTATACGGATTGCAATAGTGATTAGAATCCGCAGGTCCATGGTCGGTGGTCGGAATATCTAAAGTCAAAACAGTGCCGGTTTGAAACGGTGCCAGGGAGAAGATGGTGTTGCCTTGCATGACGTTATTCGCCGAAGGTCCATGTTTATCTTGCAACTCGAGTTGTCTCTCGTTATTGTAGAGGACGTTATTTTTCAGGATGCTGTTTGTATAAGAGTTGAAACGAATCCCGATATCGACGTTATTGGCCACCGTATTTCCCTCAAACACGTTCCCAATCATGGCTTGGTCTGCCCCAATGCCCATTCCATAAGCGGCATGATGACTGCAAGGCGTATTGTTAGCATTCATGCAACCATTGGAATCCGCTTCTATATTACCGAGTGATTCAAATAGCAGGTTACCACGAATGGTGTTATTGGAAGAACCAATGGAAATAGCACCGCCATCATTGAGTATCAACAAGGCTTTCCGAATGACATTGTTCTCAATCAAATGACCTCCTTCACCTTGGGCGTAAATACCCACCCACCCTATATTTTCCAGGCGATTTTGGCGGATGGTGTAGCCTTTTCCAAAAGCGACAATCCCAACCCCTCCATACCCGCCATCATATCTATTTCCATACAAGCGGTACAGGGCACCATTGGTGATGATATTTTTCTCCACCACACTACCTTTGACATCGAATCCATCAGAGGCTTGTAACGCAATGGTATCCTTTAACTGATGATCCAACGTGTTGCTGGTGACAACGGCTTGTGTGGCATTGTAAAGGTAAATACCGATGAGATTATGTTCAAAGTGACACTGTCTGACAGTGACACTATCAGACTGGGAAATCAGTAACCCTTTGCTGAGGAAGTGACGAAACGTCAGATTTTCTACCGTCATCTGATTTTCACCCGCCGAGGCACTGATACCTGTACCATAAGTAGTCCCCTCGACCAATAACGTATTTGGGTCGGCACCATTTTGGGGGTAAAAATACACCTTCTTAACGGTTGCATCATAGTACCATTCGCCAGGATAGTCTAACTCTTCCAATTTATCATCGAGAAAATATCCCCACTCGGGTAACTGCGTACTCAATCCCGTCGCGGTGATTTGACCTGTGGCGGCTGTATAGCCTATGATTTTACGGGTCAGAAATATCCAACTGTAATTCCGAATCCGCAACGTCGCCCCCACCCAATAGTTATCCGGCTTACCAGAAGCCGCTAACTTGGGGTCCGTAAATGCGTCGGTGCCAACAGTGGCACCGACCTGTAACCAATTTTTCTCGGCAGGGGAGTTGACATTGGGATAACGGGCAATCGTCATTAATTCTCCATTGGCAAACAAATAGTCAATGGAACTGGTGGCCTCTGGAAGCAGTGAAGAGACGTTAGCTTCCCACACGAGGTTGGCATTTAATGCCGGGTGAGTCGTTTTTTGCCACCCGGTAATGACGACACTGCCGGCAATAACAGGGTTATCAACCGCCGTTCCATACGCGCCCACGGTGATTCCCAGTGGGGTCGCGCTGAAACTGATTTCGCCGCGAAAAATGTCTCCGCGTTTGAATAAAATGACAGAACTGTCGGCAAACCGAATGGAGTTGACTTTATTAATGGACTGCCACGCGGTCGTTTCGGACAAACCATCATTGGTATCGTTTCCACTGGAACTGGAAACATAATAAGTTGCTGCCTGGGCAACGGTGGACAGAAAGAATATCGTCACTACGACGATAAATTTTCTGTACAATTCAGAGAAGTGGTTATTTAACATGGAAGTTCTCCTGACGGCGGTTTCCTACCTAAACTGGCCGTGAAAGTGATAGGAAGCTAAAAGGACTGACAAGTTAAGATTTTTTAATATCTGAAAATATCTAACTTCTTTGAGCTTTTGATAATTTATGGGTCGTTTATCTATCTATTCAGCATTCACCATGCCATTAACCGAATTCAGTGAGGAATCATCATCCTTTATTAATTTGAACAGCAGTTATTAATTTGAACAGCAGTGGAGGACTAGAGGCTTCAGCCGGAGGGTTGCCAGCCACCGGCTGAAGCCTCTAGTCCTCCACTGGTGGTGGGGTGTCAGGCAAACGACAATGATTGGCAAGAAGTGAACAGCATACCTGTCATTAAGTTATGATTAACTGGGTACCTTAATTATTTTGAAATGGCGGTTCCGTTGGTTTTGGAATATATATTGCGTACTGATAAAATCAATCACTTAACATTATCCGAATATGTCTCATCCGCACCCTCACTCCTCCCCTGACTCGGTTCTGTTTATTGGCTTTTTAGCTTTATTAAGCTGGCTTCCGATGCCTTTCGCAAGCAATCACGCCTGGGCCTGGGCTATCATGGAAGTTTGGATATTTGCTTTGACTGGGGTTTGGTTATGGAAGTTCTTACGCAGTGAAGTCAGTCTCACACCTGTTTTTATCAAGGCACGATGGATACTCATTTTATTGACTGTATGGACCATGTATATCCTCCTCCAAATCACGCCGTTACCTTATACCTGGGTTGCCCAATTGTCTCCCCAGGCCACTTACCTCCATAGTTTGGCTTCCCCTGATCTCACTTTGCCAAAGTTTATTACTTTATCAGTTGATCCACATCTCACAACCGTTGCGCTGTTGAAAAGCGTCAGCTATGTCTTACTCTTTGGACTCACTCTTTTATTGATCAATAGCCGTCACCGCTTACGGTGGTTAGCTTACATTCTGGTCTTCAGTGGTCTCTTCCAAGCCCTGTATAGTAGCTTAATGACTCTTTCAGGTTTAGAATATGGCTTCTTTCATCATAAAACCGTAGGGGCAGGCGTTGCCACTGGCACCTTTGTTAACCGCAACCATCTGGCAGGCTATTTAGAAATGTGCCTAGCCGTGGGAATTGGATTATTGATAGCCCAATTGGAGGACACTTCTAACACCAATTGGCGGGGCCGGTTGCGGTCATGGTTAAATTGGATTCTCAGCAGTAAAATGCGCTTGCGATTGTATTTAGTGGTGATGGTGATTGCCTTGGTATTGACACGTTCGCGCATGGGTAACACCGCGTTCTTCAGCAGCTTGTTGGTAGCTGGTCTGCTTGGATTGGTTCTGTCACGGTATGCCACACGCGCCACTATGACTCTCCTTGCCAGTCTGATTGTCATTGATCTGTTAATTGTAGGGGCGTGGTTTGGTATAGATCAAGTAAAACAACGTTTGGAACAAACCAGTTTTGCCACGGAAAGTCGAGATGAAATGGATATATACGTGCTTCGTTCCTATTGGGATGACTATTTCTTAACAGGTTCCGGACTGGGCAGTTTTTATAGCGTTTTTCCACGGTATCGGGGGGCTGATATACAAGGCTATTATGACCACGCCCATAACGATTATCTTGAAATTGGTGCAGAAACGGGTCTGATTGGGTTCACTCTGTTAGGTAGCACAATCATTTTGTCTTTAGCAATGGCATTGGTTGCACAGTATCGTCGTCACAATGCTTTGTGCCGCGGGATGGCGTTTGGTGCTATTATGGGAATCATTGCGATGTTGATTCATAGCACGGTGGATTTTAATTTACAAATTCCCGCCAACGCGGCTACCTTTATGATTATTTTGGCATTAGCTTGGATTGTTCAGTTTTTACCAAGACATCGGTCGCATTCGACTACCAACGCTTCTTAAAACGAGTCCAAAACAGATTTTGGACTCCCTTCAGGAAATTGTAATTTATTGTTTTATTTACAAAAACTTGGAACGCTTTTTGAACACCAGATAAATAATTAGTCATTTTTTCAATTTTGAGGATTATCACATCATGACAACTTATTTTTCTAGTTTTCTCGTAGCGTTTTCCGTTACTATCAATCTCCTGTTTGTGTTACAAAATCTTGCCAAGAGAATTGGTTTAGTCGATAAACCTGATCATCGTAAACATCATTCTAACGAAATACCGTTAATTGGAGGTATTGCCATGTTTTGTGGCTTTGTTCTGGCCGTTTTACTGCTTGAACAACCTCTCTCAGGTCTCCGTAGTCTCTTTGCTGGTGCTTTCATTTTGATGATGGTTGGAATTTTAGATGACCTCCGGGAATTGACTCCCCGCACCCGGTTTGTTGCCGAAATTATGGCAGCCTTGTTAGTTAGCCTTGGAGGAGGTGTATTACTAAGAAATTTTGGCGCCATCGGTTTTAGTGTCCAAGAGATAACGTTAAGCGGAATCGTGGCGTTACCTTTAACCATCTTTGCCATCGTAGGAGTCATCAATGCGCTCAACATGTCAGATGGAATCGATGGACTCGCAGGGGGATTGACCCTCATTACCCTTGCCGCACTCACTTGGATTACTTGGATGGAAGGGCTGTATCAACAACTGTGGTTATTAGTATTATTAATCGCCGTGGTCATGGCTTTTTTAACTTTCAATCTCCGCCTCCCAGGACGGCCCCAAGCCCTGGTCTTCATGGGTGACGCTGGCACCATGTTCTTAGGTTTCATCTTGGCTTGGTTTATGATTAACCTTTCTCAAGAGTCGCAACGTGCCATGACACCCGTCACCGCCCTGTGGATTTTTGCTTTGCCATTGCTAGATACTGTTACCATCATGCTACGGAGAATGTTAAATGGGCATTCTCCATTTACCGCCGATAGAAAACATTTGCATCATCTCCTCCTCAATAAAGGTTTTACGGTGCCTCAAACGTTATCCATGATACTTGGTTTAGCCGCAGGATTGGCGATTTTAGGACTGTTAGGACTCTATATCGGAATTTCAGAAGCGACCATGTTTAGAGGCTTTCTCATTCTCTTTGCTACTTATCTAATCAGTATGATGATGGCATGGCAGGAACTTCCACAAGGACAACTATGGTTAGAAAAATACCTGATTCAATATCGCCTTTGGTTACCGTTTTGGCATCAGTTTAGATATTTGAGAAACCGGAAATCAATGGGTTATTTGAACCAACTACAGGTGGAAAATTCTTAACCTCCCGCGAAGAAACTAAGTTTCTTAAAGAAACTTAGTTTCTTATCACCAGGACTCACCGGATTCCCCGTCACAAACGCAAACCGATTCAACGTTTGCCCCTCCCCCACCAACACATCCAGATTGACAAACCGTTTCATCTCCGCACTATAAAACCGCGCCCGCATATAGTACAGCCCATTCCCCTCGGTCATCACCCCAAACTTCCCATTAAACAAAAACGGCGTTTGAGTCACTTCTCCCTTCACCAACTCTCCATACGGCCCATACTGAAACCATTGCACCACCTTCCCTGTCTTGTCCGTCAGTGCCACGGTACTCCCACGGAAATCAAAGTGATAACTCCGATATTCACTTCCAATCTCCTCCCCAATCAATCCCCGTCCATAGACATAAAACGTCTTGACTCCATTCTCCTCCTTGACGAGAACTTGACTCAAGGCGGGTTGGGAATTGACGACATAATGGGTCTGATTCACCCCAATCCGTTGGTTCTCGGCATCATAGTGATAACTCGTCTCCCCCGCCGACACCAACCGATTGCGTGAGTCAAACCGAAAGTATTCAAAGCGCGTCGTTTGACCTTTTGCATTCGTGGCGGTCAAGCCAGGTAGCTAGGCAGAGTGTGCAACAGGTTTTTCATAGCCCACCAAAATGGTCACACTTCACGATGGTCTGCGTGAATGGTGGGCAAACAACAGGACGTTTGCCCACCCTACGGGGCTACAGGGCTCCAAACTGGCTAGACTTTCAGGGGGGAGTCACTCGACTTCCGACGAAACTCATCCCACAGTTCAAAAAATAGGTGAAGGGCTTCACATTCGTCATTAGAAAAAAACTGAATGATTTGTGCCCATGATTGAGAAGTCTTAATCGAGTATTTTTGGTATAACCATTTCTTAAACAATGACCACTGTTCATCTTGTTTGGTGTCGGGAATACCAAGAGAAGCCTTGCAGAAATAATATCCATCCAGAAAAGACTGCAATCTTTCAATCGAGTGATTACTTAACAGATACATTCCAGGACGTTTTCTAATTTGTTCCAACAATTCAAAAAGTTCCATAAGTCACCTGATTTAGGTTGGGTGCGATTTTCTATAAACTATTTTTTGGGTCGTGTTACAGGGGTAATGGTTCAAGAGTCCATGGCGGTGTTCTGCTTCGCTTTGGGCCCCGGGGTCTGATACCATTACCTCTGTAACACTACTGTTTTACGTGAGTAAGTCCTAATGGTTTTGCCCCGGTATTCACTTAATTGGTGTTTCTATTACCACAAAAGTGTCAAAACCACCATGGATTGCTTGAAATTGTTGTTCCCATTCGGCACGAGGAATACCGTTTTTGTGAAGATTATCATAGACCATACCATCCACTTCGACGGCGACATGTCGTCCGTTAGTTGAAATATTTTTCCCTATGCCATCATGTCAAATGTATGGGTAACGGTCGGCATTTTTTGTCATTATCTCAATGTAAGTACCCCCGACACCATGTTTTTTTAGCACTTCCACAATGGCATTAGCACACTCTTCACATTTAAAGAGGCCAAACTTCTTTGTAACTTCAGTAAGTTCATTAGTGCATTTTGCAAACGTCCCAAAATTCGGCGAAATTCCAGCCGTTACCCCACTTAACACCAGACTAACACCGGCACTCAATTTGTCCTCACTAGAAGAAGAACTGTTAAACAAAACCTCTGCATCTAACATCTCACCCCCACCTGGAAGAACACCAAGTAGTAGGGAGACCAGTAGGTTCATCTCTGGCGAAGTTGGCGCCGCCGACATGTCATTAGCCGTCTCAGAATACTCCGGCGGTATCATTTGTAAACCAAACGGGTCCACTAAACTCACCGGCCTTCCTGTGACAAACGCATACCGATTCAACGTCTGCCCCTCCATGATATTTCCTAACAAAATATCTTGATTGACAAACCGCTTCATCTCCGCACTATAAAACCGCGCCCGCATATATAGCATTTCTCACTTGATTAACTATCAACTTCTAAGATAAAATAACTTAAATGTTAACTTTAATTTGAGAGGAATTTTTTATGAAAGCTTATCCAAC
>JAABRD010000066.1 GCA_011391085.1 Thiotrichaceae bacterium
CCACGATTACGCCACCTCCGAGTGGCACCACGATTACGCCACCTCCGAGTGGCACCACGATTACGCCACCTCCGAGTGGCACCACGATTACGCCCCCTCCAAGTGGCACCACGATTACGCCACCTCCGAGTGGCACCACGATTACGCCACCTCCAAGTGGCACCACGATTACGCCACCTCCAAGTGGCACCACGATTACGCCACCTCCGAGTGGCACCACGATTACGCCACCTCCAAGTGGCACCACGGTCACGCTACCACCTAGTGGTGCAACTGGTACGCTACCACCTAGTGGTGCAACTGGTACGCTACCACCTAGTGGTGCAACTGGTACGCCACCACCTAGTGGTGCAACTGGTACGCCACCACCTAGTGGTGCAACCGGTACGCTACCACCTAGTGGTGCAACCGGTACGCCGCCACCCAGTGGTGCAACCGGTACGCTACCACCTAGTGGTGCAACCGGTACGCCGCCACCCAGTGGTGCAACCGGTACGCTACCACCTAGTGGTGCAACCAGTACGCCGCCACCCAGTGGTGCAACCGGTACGCCGCCACCCAGTGGTGCAACCGGTACGCCGCCACCCAGTGGTGCAGGGACTTCTGGAACTCCAACTGCTTCAAAGCCTTCAGAAACAACCGCGGGAAAAGTGTCAACTCCCTATTTGCCTCCCGTAGAATCAGTGTCTTCAACCTCCACCATTACTAACAGTGCTGTCAGTGCTTCACTCAATGCAGGTGGACACACGTTTGAACAACACGTGACCGTTGAACCGACAGGTCGGATCGTGGAAGGAAATTTTACGGTACCTGTCGAAAATCATGGCGTGATTTCTCGTTCCATCTTTAATCCTGTCAAGACAACTGCGGAAAAACCCTCACCATCGGTCACCAATCATGGTAGCATTTCCCAATCCACTGTCAAGACTCCCATCGAAAACCATGGGTTGATTTCCAATTCCACTTTGACAGCCAAAGGCAGTATTCAGGGTGGAATGGTGACAGGTACCTTGACCAATCAAGGTGGCACAGTGGCCGACATTGAATTTGTTGGAATCCAGCTACGTGGCGGCACTCTAGCAGGGACGGTCACCAATAACAGCAAGGTCGGCGGTGTGATTCAAGATGTCCAATTAGCCCCTCAAGCCACCCTGAAAGGTGGCAAAGTGGGCGGCACCATTACCGCAGCCCCTGACAGCGTGCTTCAAGATGTGCGATTGGTGGCTGATACCCAAATTCAAGGAGGTATTTTAAAGGGGAAGATTCAAGGTGACCGCCATCATCCTGCCCAACTCATCAATGTTGAATTTGCCCCTGGCACTCAATTGTCTCATGTCACTGTGATTGCGCCGAAAGGATTGCCAGACGACGTGACCATCGGACCAGGTGTGACAGTTTTAAAAGCACTGCCCTTAGATGCAGAAACGGTCACAAAACTTGAAAATGGTGATTTGAATAAACTTCCCCCAGCGACCTTTCAACAACTGGTATCTGAACAGGTGGAAAAAATTCCGGCCCGCGCCTTTGCCACTTTGACGGAGACACAGTTAGCCCAATTCAATGTGGACGGCTTGAGTGCTTTGGATACGGAACAAGTTGCCAACATTCCAGCGATTGCATTTAATTCTCTAAACGCCGAACAAATGGGAAAATTGTCCACCAATGCGGTGACCGTGATGACGCCGGCCCAATTTGGCAACCTCCCCAAAACTGCTTTAACAGGTTTGACGGCACCGCAAATGGAGGCACTGCCAACCTCAGTGGTCCATGAATTGACACCAGAACAATTACAGGCCCTGCCCCCTGACGAAATGAGACAACTGTCTGGAAAGTCTCTTGGGCAAATGTTAGTTCATCTGGATCCCGAAAAAGTGAGTCCCTCTGATGTCACTGGCTGGCTTCCAGATGGTTGGGAAGTGGATACTAAAACAGGCGCCGTGACCCCGCCGGCCCAAACTCCTTTGACCTTTCAAGAATTGCCCAGGTCCACGGAGTTGCCACCCCAGGTCACTTTACCAGCTATGCCTAACTTAAACACCAGTTTTGGGATAGGTGGGGTCAGTGACCGGACGGCTTTGGAACGTCTGAATGAAACTTTGCCAGAAACAGACGCGATTATTTCGGTGTCTCAAGACCAGTATGGCGTCTTACATATTCAAGGTGGCGGTGATAAAATTCGCCATGAGACTTCTTTGATGCCTATATCGTCTAGTATCCAACAAGTATCCCCAGACAGTGCCGTGGGCCTTCACAGAATGGAAGGCGGTTTTATGCAAGTCACCAATTTTGACCGTCAGCAATTCACTCTGGCCCCGGCCCCTAAAGACCCAGCTGATTTGTCTGAAGTGACTCATAGCGAATGCGTCATGATGGGAGAACAAGGAGAAGTGCTGTTATCAATGGATTCTGATTCGCAACGCGATATACAAGTCGTTATCTTTGATGAAGCCGTTAAACCAGCCCCGACAGCGGTTTGTGAAGACACTCAGGAAGGCCCCACGACTTGCAATTTTGAGTTGGCGGCCCCCGATCAACAACCAGGGATTCACGACCTTGAGGGGAATACTCGTGCCAATTCGTCTTTGCTACAAAGCAAGAAGGTGGTATATTCTGATGGCACCTCGCAAACCGTCTATCCTACCGTTCTGTCTCCGCAAAACTTTTTGCAAGATGCGTTGACATTGCCCGATGTGGGGGAGATGACATTTCAAATGGATGGCACTTTCAAGATGACCCAAAATGGTGAACCACATCTCGTTTACCACAGTTTCAATCCAACGATTCGTACTATCGCTGAAGATGAGGAGGTGGAATTGGGTCTCGTGCAAAATGGCCATCAGTTGATTTACACAGTCGAGGTGAGTTGTTCTTCTTCTGTAACGGACACCTCCTCTACTTCTGAGGACGATGCTACTCGGCACAAACGTTCAAACGAGTTATCTGGGCAGGCCCGTCAAGTCATGGAATTTGAATCGGTGATGGAACCCGTTTCCGATTCTTGTGAGGAAATCGATGGAAGAACGGTTTGCGATTCGGAGGAGTCAGAGGCGGAGGAAGAGTTGACGACGACGGCAGAATAACAGATTCAATGGGTCAAAGCGTCGCTTTGTCACAAAGCTAACGCTTTGAACTCCTGAGTTATCAATGAATTCCCGAATTATCAATGAGTCGCAAAATATTCTCGTGTCAACTTAAATACCACCGGACTCAGGAAGAGTAACGCAATGAGGTTAGGAATCGCCATGAGGGCATTCAATGTGTCAGCCACTAACCAGGTGAAATCTAACTTAGCAGTCGCCCCAATGGGTATCACAATCACCCAAATCCAACGAAATGGGGTAATGGATTTCATCCCAAAGAGGTATTGAACACATTTTTCCCCGTAAAAACTCCACCCTAACAAGGTCGTGAAAGCAAACAGGAGGAGGCCGAAGGTGACCAGATGATGCCCATAAGGCAAGGCTTTCTCAAAAGCCAGCGAAGACAAGGTAGCCCCCGTTTCTCCAGTGGTCCATAAACCTGACAGAAGGATGACTAGCCCCGTGATACTACAGACAACGATGGTATCAATGAACGTCCCAATCATGGCAATTAAACCTTGTTGGACGGGACTATGCGTTTTCGCGGTGGCATGGGCAATCGGTTCACTGCCTAACCCCGCTTCGTTAGAGAAGATACCGCGGGCCACCCCATAGCGAATGGCGGCTGCCACAGTGGCACCCGCAAATCCGCCGGTGGCCGCGGTAGGAGTAAAGGCGTGGGTGAAAATGAGGTCAAATACGGCTGGTAATTCTGTGACATGATAGCCTAAAATAATCAGCCCGCCACTGACATAGACAATAGCCATGAAGGGGACTAATTTACCTGCCACTTCCCCAATGCGACGAATACCGCCGATTAACACTAGCCAGACTAGAACGGCTAAAGTGAGTCCTGTCACCCAAGTGGGGAGGTTAAATGAGGAATGCAACACATCTGCCACAGAATTGGCTTGAACGGTGTTGCCAATTCCAAATCCTGCAATGGCCCCCAAAATGGCAAAGAGGGTTGCCAACCAGGCCCATTGGCTACCCAAACCATTTTTGATATAGTACATGGGACCGCCTAAGTGATTACCTGCCGCATCGGTTTCACGATAATGCACCGCACACACGACTTCAGCGTATTTGGTGGCCATTCCAACCAGGGCGGTACACCACATCCAAAACAAGGCGCCGGGACCGCCTAAGTGAATCGCGGTGGCCACTCCTGCGACATTGCCAGTGCCAATGGTAGCCGCCAGGGCCGTCATCAAAGCGTTGAAGGGAGTAATATCACCCTTCTCGGTACTGGTACGTCCTCGCCACAGCAGGGCGAAACCGTAAAACAATTTGCGCGGTGGCATGAAGCGTAGCCCCAACATTAAGTAGCAACCGGTGCCTAAAATAAGTAGCAACATGGGGGGACCCCAAACGATATTGTTGAGGTCTTTAAAAAAAGTAGTTAGAATTTCCAATGTGATAGTCTCCTTAGTCAATCAGTAATAGGTCAAAAAGTTATTGATGCAAAACTCATTTCCCAACCACCAAAGGTTTTTGAGTCAAGCAACGGCTAACAGTTTAGAAGAAAAACAGGAAATTTAGTAGAGGGGGGTCAGTTTAAAATCTTGGTATAACCCGATGGATTGACGTTATAGTTTTTATAACTTGATGATTTTAAGATAAATCATATTTTTTAAAAACATTTTCGTTTCTTATCGACTTTAAATCAATTCATAAATCATCTACACTTGTAAATAGGGCGACTGTTTTAAAGAATTGATAATTTTTTAAAAGTTGCCAAGTCCCAACTCTATTTTTTAGAAAGTATCACAATCATACAGGACTTACGCAGCCGTATTTGTCACTCATTGAGTTGACACCCCCCTAGCCCCCCCCCACACGCGGGGGGAATCACTCCTTCCCCGCGTGCGGAGAGACTCCTTCCCCATGTGCGGGGAGGGCTGGGGTGGGGTGAGTGCGTAAGTCCTAATCATAATTATAATAATTAACCATAGGAGTTTTTATCATGAAAGAAGAATTGATGCGACCTTCTGTCCCTGATTCTGACATCCCCATTTCTCCATCCTTGCGGCCCCCTATTATGATGATGGAATGCGGTGCTGCTATTAGCAAAGGACAAATGGAAAAGTTCGTCGAGAGTTTCCAACAAAGTGCGTGGCGTTGGGAAGCGGTCGTTTATCCTGCATTATTTGCCTTTGTGGTGTTGGCGGGGTACGGATTTTTCCTGATTTACAGTCTGACCAGTGATATGTCCAGCATGACGCGCAGTATGGACCCTAATATGGGGACACACATGGAGTCTATGACAGATAGTATTAGCCTGCTAACCAAACAAATCGCCATCATGACGGAAAATGTCAAAATGATGAATGGAAGAATGGGAGAAATTTCCACTAAACTGGACACGTTATCTCCCATGTTGGGACACATGGAGATGATGGAAGCGTCCATGGGTCGGATGGACGGATCGATGACACGGATGGATCGGTCAATGTTAAACATGAATGAGTCTATGATGACGATGAATCATTCTGTGACCCAGATGAGTCTCTCGATTAGCAGTATGGATAATTCTATCAAAACAATGGACACATCGATGGGCAATATGGATGAAACCATGCGAGTTATCACCACTACCACAGATCAGATGCGACGTGACCTGACGTTGATGAACCGCAATATGACAACGGTGTCGCGGCCAATGTCATTTGCAAATACGTTTATGCCGTGGTAACAGAAGCCCGGCTAAAGCCTCAATGCCATTAAGTTAAGGTAGGGTGGATTAAGCGTTAGCGTATCCACCATCCCCAACACTGGTGGATACGCTAACGCTTAATCCACCCTACATTGGCTGGATATTCCTTAACTTAATGGCATGGATGCGTAAGCCTCTAGTCCACCGCTTTGAACTCCTGAATGGGAAAAATGACAAATTACTTAGAAAATTCAGTTTAAAATCCCAAAACTCCTCAAGTATTTTCGTATATTATTATTTTTGAATATAATTAATTTAACCATTTTTCAAAAAAACATACCTTATGCTCCTTATGCTATACCCACTTTTGAAGAGTTAAATTTTTCTCCTTTCGCCTTTAAAATAATATGGTTGCATTCACTATATAGAGATAATTCACTGATTTATTTGAATTTAAGATTTATTTAAGAATGTGTCAACTTATCTCATAAAATTTTTTTTCAAAGATTCTTTACAAATTTCAAATCAGTTGTTATTCTATTCTGCGAGTGCTTATTTGCCCAAAATGATAAGGTTAAGTGACTCATCACATAGTTCAACTATTAGTTTTTTGTGACCTTATTAAGGTTTGGGCAACATTTGTGCCCTCAAAACCACTTCAATAAACTCTCTTAAACAGTGTATTAAATAAATCTGCCAAAGAGGAAGGAGAAATATTTATGGCTTGGACATTTCCGAAGCTGTCTCGACGCACTTTCATCAAGGCCACTGGCTATGGTGCGGCGGGATTGAGTCTGTTACAAACCGTCCCTACAGTTAGCAGTAAAGAACCTGACAAACTGCTAAATGTGGAAAAAGAAGACATCAGTTACACTATATGTAACTTTTGTTCTTCATTGTGTAGCGTCAAAGTGACTTCACGTACTTATGGCGGTGTTAAACGTGTAGAAAAACTGGATGGCAACCCGCATTGTACTCTCAACAGAGGCAAAATCTGTGCGAGAGGTCAAGCAGGGCTACGTCAAACGTATGACACCGACCGCTTTAAAACGCCTCTCATTCGTGAGGAAGGCAGTAAACGCGGCGAATGGAAGTTCCGTCCAGCAACCTGGGAAGAGGCTTGGCAACATATTGATAAGAAGATCAAGGCTGCCAAAATTCAACCCTGGGAATGGACTTTGATAGGCGGTTGGACCTCCTGCATTTTCTATATGAACTGGTCGGTCCCGTTTGCAATGACTAATGCGATTCCCAATATCGTGGCGTCGCCTATGCAACATTGTGTCACCACGGGGCATTTAGGCACGGACTCGGTCACGGGTAATTTTAACGTCCACGATGAAATTTTGCCGGACTATGATAATGCCAAGTACATTATCTATGTTGGCAATAACTCTTCTATCGCGGGCGTGTCAACGTGTCGTGCCGTGCGCTTTGCCCAAGGTAAGAAAAATGGGGCCAAAGTGGTTGTATTAGACCCACGCATTTCGGAAACGGGTGCCAAAGCGTCCGAATGGATTCCGATTCGTCCTGGGACGGACTTGGATTTTTGTTTGGCGATGTTGCGCGAAATGATTGTCGAGAAACTGTACGACTCTGAATTTCTCCGCACACACACCAATATGCCCTTCCTGGCTTATAAGGATGCCAATGGGCAATGGCAGTTGGCGAAAGATAAGGACGGACGCTATATGGCGGTTGCTGATAGCACTTCCGAAATTCACTTTTTGCCAGCTTATACCAATACGAATCGCGCCGACGTCGATGGTAAAGCCTTTTATCCAGCACTAGAAGCCCCTGCGGACCTCAAAGATGCAGAAGGCCATGTCCTGGTCACTGTCATGCAAGCGCAATTGGATGAAATCAAACATTGCACACCAGAATGGGCTGAGAAAACCACCGGTATTCCTGCCGATACGATTCGTCGTATCATCCATGAATTTGGCAGTAGCCGACCCGCTTTGATTGATCCAGGTTGGCATGGGGCACGGTTTGGCAACATGATGATGACTCGTCGTGTGCAAGCCATGATTCAAGCCCTCAATGGCGGTATTGATAAAGAGGGTGGCTGGGTCATGAGTGGTGAATTTCATCATAAATTGTCCGAACAGTACAAAGCTAAACTAGAAAAACGTGATGTTCCTGCACCCATGGCGACCAAAGCCGGGTTAGACTTTGCGTTATTCGTGGTCGGCGCCTTCTCCGACGGTAAGAATTTCCCCCATGGTCATCCAGGCTGGGCGTGGGCTTATTCTCAACAGCAAAAAGCCGCCGGTAAACAAGGTGTCGCTTTACCTGTCTTGGCTGATGAAGGCATGAAAGAATCCGTTGAAGGTAAAGTCATGTGGGAAGGGAAACCTTACCTGACTCGTGCGATGTTCGTCAATGCGGCTAACCCTGTTCGCCATTACTATCCAGACACTTATTGGAAAGAATTGATGGCGGGGAACAAAATCGAAATTGTCATCGCTTTGGATGTATTGCCTTCGGATACCACTCCTTATGCGGATGTGATTTTGCCTCACAGCACCTATTTGGAACGGTTTGAACCGACCATTTATGCCAATGGCGTCAATCAAGATTTAGGTGTCACCACCCGCTATGCCGCTATTGACCCCTTGTATGATTCGGAAGAAATTCCTGACGTTCTCCTCAAACTGACAGAAATCATCAGCGGTAAAGAGGGGGCGTTTGATAGGTTGACAGCAACGATAGAAGCCCTGGCTGGTCTGCCTGCTGCCCCAGTCAAAGAAGCATACACCCGCTTGGTTAAGGAGGGTAAAAGGAGTCCATTTAGCACCGCGTGTCGAGAAGTCGGAATGGTCCAGACCGCCGCCAAAATGGGCGTGGCACCAGAAGAACTGGATAGAGTGATGCGCGAAAAAGGCGTGTTCATGAAAGAGGAGTGGAGGAAACTCGTCGAAGAATATGGAATGCCTCGCAAACTTCCTTGCCCCACCAGTAGTGGACGGATTGAGTTTTACAGCGGTCTGTTTGACATGCTACGAAGCGGTGGAAATACAGGTCCTCATTTCAGTGTGTTGGCCACTCCTATCCCCGCCGAATGTCGGGAAGGCAAGACGATGGCGGATGCCTTGGATACCGATGAGTTCTACTTTGCGTATGGCAAAGTGCCTACCATTTCTTACGGTTCCACGAACAGCAATAACCCCGTGTTAGCGGCTATCAATACGTTCAAGAAAGACATCTATACTGGCGTATGGATTCATACTGACCGTGCGGAAAGACTGAATATCAAGATGGGTGATAAAATCAAGTTGACGAATACTTTATCTGGTCAACAAGCCGAAGGGACTGCCTACGTCACTCCTATGGTGCGCCCAGATACGCTGTTTATTCACTCTTCCTTTGGGGTAGAGAATCCACAGTTGACCCGTAGTTTTGCCATGGGAGGAACAGCGACTAACAAACTCATTCCCCACACGGTGGACCCTGTCGTCGCAGGATTCCGTTCTCAGGAATTTACCATCCGGGTTTCTAAAGCTTAATAGGACAGGAGGAGAACGATTATGAGTCAACATTATGCAATGGTCATTGACCTCAATACCTGCGTAGGCTGCAATGCGTGTATGGCCGCCTGCGCGATCGAAAATCAAACGCCCGTGTGGAAAAATCGGTGGCGCACGTATGTTCACGACATGGTCATCGGCAAGCCGGGTGGAGAAATCCGGCGCCGGTTCTTGCCACGTCTGTGTAACCACTGCGACAATCCGCCCTGCATGAGTGTATGTCCCACCGGTGCCACCCATAAGTTGGACAATGGCATCGTGCTGGTGGACGACGACTTATGTATGGGGTGCCGCGCTTGTGCGATGGCATGTCCATACGATGCCCGTCTGGAAGTCACTTATGAAGACATCGAGATTGGTAAAGAGTTTTACGGAACGCTTCATCACCGAAGTAATCCCAGTGTGGATAAATGTTCCTTCTGCGCCCATCGGGTGTTGGCGGGACGCAAACCGGCGTGTGTGGAAACGTGCGTGGGTTCGGCCCGTCTATTTGGGGACCTCAACGATCCCAATGACGAAGTGGCAAAACTCGTCGCCAGTGGCGTCGCCAAGCCCTTAATGGCACACCTGGGCACACGTCCCAATGTCTATTACATCAGCGATTTAGAGAGGTCAACCTAACATGGAAGGCATGTTCTATTCAACCCAAGAGTTTTGGACCTGGTGGATTGCCGTCTATCTGTTCTTAGGCGGATTAGGCGGTGCTGCGGTGGTCGTCACGATCCTCACTAACATGTACTACAAGCCCCATAAGCAATTGGTGCTATGGGGAAGTATCGGCGCATTTATCATGCTGTCGATAGGGTCACTGCTATTGTTTGTTCACCTGCTACATCATCTGGCCGTCATCAACGTGTTGAATCCCATGGTGCTGATTGAAAAACCAGATGCGTGGATTAGCTGGGGTACCCAGTTCATTGTGTGGATGATGGTATGGAGTATGGTCTATACCTTCCCATACATGTTGGAAAGCCCTTTCTGGGCAAAGATGCCAGTGGTAGGTATGATTCTCAACCTATTTGGTTGGGCGGGGAAACTGTCTCTCAAATTTCATTCTATCATTGGCTGGTTAGCCGTGATCAATGGGATAGGGACGGTCTTCTATACGGGTCTGCTTCTACAATCGTTTCCAGCAGTGGCGTTATGGCACAATCCTGGCGTTCCCCTGCTATTCATTGTCTCGGCCTTCTCCACAGCCATGGCTTTCTTGCTGTTGGTGCTGGACTTGGCGATTAAAAAACGGGAAGAGGATCGGCCGATACGAGTGCTGTATGAACGCACTGATGTCATTTTAATCACAGTTGAATTGGTGATTATCTTTGTGTTCTTCCACTTTACCACCTACGGACTCGAATCAGCCCGTCACACGGCCCAACTGTTGTGGCAAGACATGGGTTGGATTGTCGGCTTTGTCGGCTTTGGTCTGCTGGTCCCGTTCATGATCGAACTGAAAGGGGTACTCAAAGGCTGGAGTAGTCCTGCCCCCGTTGTCTTTGCCGCTATCCTGGTGTTGCTGGGAGGATATTTACTCCGTCATTACTTTATGTACTCTGGAGTCTATGAACGTCCGTATCCGCCGCAACATTTAATAGAGGCGCCGCCGGCGGTGATGTAGTTTTTTCAAGTCGTTTTTTCAAGTCGTAAAAAATTAGACCTTCGGAGTGAAAGAAAACTCCGAAGGTCTTTTTTTATTTAGAAAGTCTTTATTTCTCCATGAATCCAAAGCGTCGCTTTGTATAGTGATATTCACTTATTCTTGTACCCCCCCAGCCCCCGTACACGGGGGGAGTGGTACACGGGGGGAGTGGTACACGGGGGGAGTGGTACACGGGGGGGAGTGACCCCCCCGTGTACGGGGGGGCTGGGGGGGGTACAAAAATGAATGAATATTACTATACTTCTGGTTAAGGGTGGACTCCTGGTTAAGGGGCTACCAATAAATAAATTGACCTACCACGACGCGCCTCCTGTAGGGGCAATCCCTTGTGGTTGCCCAAACCGTCGTCAGTGCAACCACAAGGGATTGCCCCTACCAAAATCTGGACAATCTATTTGTTGGTAGTCCCTAATTAACCAAATTGTCCGGCGTACCAATCGTTATTTGAACAATTTGCCCAGGGCACAATTCTAACAAGCATCTATGAAACCTTTACACTTTTTAGGTTCCTCTCTACGTGATTTGAAAAAATTTCCTATGGAAGTCCAACAGGAAACAGGCTTTGAATTGCGCAATATTCAAAAAGGTCAACCTCCTTCTGATTGGAAACCTATGTCTATCATAGGCCCAGGGGCAATGGAACTTCGAATTCATATCGGCGGTGAATATCGTGTCATCTATGTTGCCAAATTTGCAGAGGCCGTCTATGTGTTACATATTTTTACGAAAAAAACTCAAAAGACGGTTAAACAAGACCTTGAATTGGCTAAACGTCGTTATAATCAACTGTTGAAACAGAGGAAATCATAATGGAAATCACCAAATCCTGCGGTAATATATTTTTGGACTTAGGTTTTAAACCGGCGCTGGCCGAGAATTTACAGATTCGGGCAGACTTGATGATTGAGTTGCGCGATTACCTAAAACAAGTTCGCCTCTCTCCTCCGCAAGCTGCAAAACAGCTAGGTGTGCGGGAAACTACGGTTGAGAAACTGTTACAAGGTAAAATAGGCGTCTTCCCTGTGGACAAGTTAATCAAGATGATGGTTAATGCGGGGTTGAAGGTGAAAGTGACAGTAAGAAGACCGCCTCGGCGGCGGGGTTGAACGAAGGTAAGAACGAAACCTGATAGTGATGCAATATGAGTGATGAATATGCGCGGGCAACCACAAGGGTTGCCCCTACCATCCCATCACCCACATTGCCTCACTACCACTATTCCGAAGGGTCATCAGGCATTTCCTGTTTCGGCAATCTAGCCGCTTCCAAAACTGCCACTTGCGCTTCCAAAGCCTCTAACCGACTACGAGTCTTGGCCAAGATAGCACTTTGAATTTCAAATTCTTCACGAGTCACCAACTTCATGCGACGTAATGCCGAATCCAAAGCTACTTGGAAATTTTTCTCTAAATCTTCATGTAGGTTAAGAAGACCTTTCGGTAAACTTTCTTTAACGTGAGTGATAAACGAATCAATATTGGGGGGAGTTGTCATATGGATAATGAATAATGAATAATGAACAATGAATAATGAATATGAGACTTTCAGAAGCTGGCCTGCTTTGGTTTTATAGTAATATTCCTTTTCATTTGTACCCCCCCCCCAGCCCCCAGCACGCGGGGGGGAGTCACTCTCCCCGTACGCGGGGGGAATCACTCCCCCCATGTACGGGGAATCACTCCCCCCCATGTACGGGGGGGCTGGGGGGGGTACAAGTGATGAGGAATATTACTATATTATTCATTATTCATTATTCACTAATAATACTTAACCCCTATCTTAACCCGATCACGTCCTGCCCGCTGACGTTTTTGATTGATTTCCCGTAAGGAATGGGCACAACCACAATACTCTTGCTGATAGAAATGTGCATGTTTGGCAATCTCCACCATCCGTTGTGAACCGCCGCCTTTACGCCAATTATAGGTCCAGTAAGTCAACCCAGGGTAACGAGAAGCGGCCTGCAAACCCGATTCATTGACCTGTTCCATATCCTTCCAGCGGGAAACTCCCACTGTGCTAGAGAACACTTTAAAACCTTGTTCGTATGCGTATAACGCCGTCCGTTCAAACCGCATATCAAAGCAGATGGCACACCGTTGCCCACGTTCTGGATCAAATTCCAAACCTTTGGTGCGGAGAAACCAGTTCTCCATATCATAATCGGCATCTACAAAGGGAATCTGAAGTTGTTCCGCAAAACGTTTATTTTCCTCTTTGCGAATATCGTATTCGTGACGTGGATGAATATTCGGGTTATAAAAGAATAGGGTGACTTCAATTTTTGACGCCACTAGGGTTTCTAGTATATCCCCAGCACAAGGGGCACAACAAGAATGTAACAAAACTCGTGTTTCGTCATGGGGCAGTGATAGTATAGAACGTTCTGACATTAGAGAGTGGAAATAGTAATTGCAAGTTCCCACTATAACATAAATATTCATGGTACGGTACTCTTGCACGGTCAAATTGCCTAAACACATCCAATTTAAGATTTTTCTACTTGACGAATGATCAAAGTCTGGTATAATCATAGTCAAATTCCTGTATGTGTGTTTATCTCGTACACACGAACATACCCTCAGAAAAAAAATCACTCTATATGAACATTGTTGAAAACATTTTAGGTCCCAAATCTAAACACGATAAAACTTTACCATACACCTACGAAGCCAGACGCCAACTGGTGGATGGGCATGAATTGTACAACTCCTATCTAGCCGATACCATTTGCGGTTTAGTGGACTACTTGCGCGATAATGACATTCCACCCGAAGAGGTAACACTCTTTGAGATTTATCAAACGCAAGAGTTTCCGATTAAAACCGAATTTTGCACGACCTCAGAAGGCAACTGGTTATCCAGACCGTATATTTGTCGTTCCTTTAAAGAACATTACAAAGGACATATTGAAGAAGGTAAATGTTCCTTCCGAGACCGAAATCGCCAAGGTTGTGGACCTTAAAGACCCCCCGTAACACCAGGAGTCCAAAGCTACGCTTTTTTGGACTCCTGAGTTATTTTTACCCCCCCAAATCGCCATGAAACTACACCTTGAAACCAGCGTAGGAACTTACCAAATCCAAAGTGTTGACTCACAGAGTGTCACAATTAACAACGTCGTCTATACCCATAGTCTCATCTTAATGCCAGAACACTTAGAGGAGTGGGCCGTCGATAGTTTTGACCAATTACAAGTCACCCATATTGAACAAATCTTGAACTTACATCCAGACCTCGTCTTATTAGGCACAGGATCACGCCAACGGTTTACAGCCCCTGCGGTACTAGCCCCCTTGATTAACGCCCGAATTGGAATAGAAGTGATGGATACCGCCGCCGCTTGTCGAACCTATACCATCTTAATGGGAGACGGACGGGTTGTGGCGGCAGCTTTGCTGTTTCAGTAAAAAGGGTAGTGTTGCAGGTAGTGAGGCAATGTGGGTGATAGACACTTTCCCCCCAGCCCCTCCCCCAAAAGGGGAGGGGAGAACAGCGGTACCCGTGGTTTTCACCCCTCTCCCCCTGGGAGAGGGGCCGGGGGTGAGGGCAAACATATCACCCACATTGCCTCACTACCAAATTTCGGAACTTAAAAATCTCATGCACCTAACCGCCTCCCCCTTCAGCTTAGGCAACTCTTTTATTCACCACCTTGACCCCCGTGTCAGATTGGGAATAGCTTCCCTATTCGCCTTGTTAATAGCTATCAGTACCCAATTTTTCACATTGTTAGCAGGACTCAGTTACGCCTTATTCCTAACCTGGATGACCCGCCTCCCCTTCTCTCCCCTTCGAAAACGCCTAAGCACCTTGAATCTCTTCACCTTGCTACTCTTCTTAACCTTACCCTTGACCACCGCTGGACTTCCCTGGTTCACGTTGGGAAACCTTGTCATCACACAAGAAGGATGCACCCTGGCAACCGTGATCACATTGAAAAGTAACACGATTCTACTCTTGTTAACCGCCCTCGTCAGCACCTTAGAAATCACCAAATTAGGTCAAACCCTCGTCGGGTTACGACTCTCCCCTAAACTGATTCACCTGCTACTGTTCACCATTCGTTATGTCGAAGTGATACATCAAGAATTTCAAAGACTCATCCAGGCCATGAAAATACGCGGTTTTCAACTTCACAGCAACTGGCACACCTATCGCAGTTTAGGCTATTTAATCGGCATGTTGATAGTCAACAGTGCGGACCGGGCCGACCGTATTCTAGCCGCCATGAAGTGCCGTGGCTTTCATGGACAATTCCCGAAATACCCTCGCGTTTCTCTGCAACCCTCTGATATACTCTTTAGCACTGTCTCAATCAGTTTGTGGTTAGGACTTTTCGGAATCGACTGGCTATGACCCAACCCTTGATTCAACTTAATCAGATTAGCTTTGCTTACCATTCGAAACCGCCTCTGTTGCATCAAATCGATTTGAACATATATGCAGGCGAACGAGTGGCCCTAATGGGGGCCAATGGCAGCGGCAAATCCACCTTGTTACAGATACTGGTTGGCTTACGCCGTCCCACCGAAGGTGAGATAATCATTTTAGGACAACCACGGCGCACAGAAGCGGATTTCGTCAATATTCGAGGTGGCGGAATTGGCTTCTTATTTCAAGATGCCGAAGACCAATTATTTTGCCCCACGGTGGCTGAAGACATCGCCTTTGGTCCCCTAAACCAAGGGCAGTCGTGGACTGACACTCAAACTATCGTGACCTACACCTTGACCTCACTGGGTCTAACAGGGTATGAAAAACGCATCACCTACCAATTATCCGGCGGCGAAAAACGCTTGGTAGCCATTGCCACCGTCTTGGCCATGCAACCTTCGATATTGTTACTCGATGAACCGACCACCGGTTTAGATGAAGACGTTCAACAACGGGTCACTGACATATTATTGCAACTCCCCCAAACGATGTTAATTGTTTCCCATGACCGCGTTTTTTTAGAACAAGTAACGCAGAGGAAAATGGTGTTAACAGGGGGGAGAATAACGTGTCCCTGACACCGGCTAACACCTCAATGCCTTTCAGTAAAGGAAGAATCGAAACCCCGTTGGAGTGGAGGCTTTAGCCGGCTGGCAGTAGGCGCCCCCTTACTCTTGAGACCTGAGTATGCCTACTGCCAGCCGGCTAAAGCCTCCACTCCAACGGGGTTTTTCTTAACTTATAAGCCTCCACTCCACCATCATTTTTTCATTATCCATTATCATGTACTACACCGGCCCTTCCGCCCTCTCAACCTTTCGTTTAGACAAACTACTCCAAATAGCACAAACCGCTATTCCTTCTCTCACCCAAATAGAAGCCCAATATCTATATTTTGTCAACCCCTCTCGCCCATTATCCGAAGCCGAGGAGAATAAATTATGTGCCATCTTACCTGATTGCACCAACACCACCGTGGTCTGGCACCCCAGTCAACATCTACTCGTCATCCCCCGACCTGGCACCCTATCTCCCTGGTCCAGTAAAGCCACCGATATAGTCTCCATCTGTGGTTTAGCGACTGTGGTAAAACGAATCGAACGCGGCGTGTGGTGGCGATTCACGGCCTCTTCACCGTTGACGGCAGACCAACTGTTAAGGGTCCGCGTGTGGATTTATGACCGCATGACGGAAGCCGTCTTATCTACCCTAGAGGAGGCTGAAAAGATGTTTCATCAAGCCACCCCGCGTCCGTTGCGCCAGTTGATTCTCAAACCTGACAGGTCTTTGGGACCTGTCAGGTTTAGTGCTGACGACTATCATCCACTGGTGCAACTTCTACAACAGGAGAATCGAGAACTAGGATTGGCGTTGTCAGAAGATGAAATAGAGTATTTGGCGACCCATTTCATCGCGTTGCAACGTCTGCCCACTGATGTGGAATTGATGATGTTTGCCCAGGCCAATTCAGAACACTGTCGTCATAAAATTTTCAATGCCGATTGGATTCTCAATGGTCAACCGCAACCGTTATCCTTGTTTCAAATGATTCGGCATACTTATCAACAAGCACCTGAAAAAATCAAATCGGCTTACCACGACAATGCGGCGGTTCTCAAAGGTTTTTCGGGTACTCGTTTTATGTGTCAGGCCAATACCCATGACTATGGGTATCTGGAAGAGGAAACGGATATTCTGATAAAAGTAGAAACGCATAATCACCCCACCGCCATCTCTCCCTTCCCAGGGGCTGCCACAGGATCAGGTGGCGAAATTCGTGACGAAGGGGCCACGGGGCAAGGGGCCAAACCCAAAGCCGGCTTAACGGGTTTTTCGGTGTCCCATTTACGTATTCCAGAACTGTGGCAACCGTGGGAAACAGAGGATGACACTCCTTCCAGGTTAGCTACCGCTTTGCAAATTATGGTAGAGGGTCCCATTGGCGCCAGCGCGTTTAACAATGAATTTGGACGACCCGCCTTGACAGGTTATTTTCGCACGTTTGAAATGACCTTTCAAGGCCGCCGGCGCGGGTATCATAAACCAATTATGATTGCCGGTGGGGTCGGCAATATTCGCCCTTCTCATATTCATAAACAACCGATTCCACCCGGCAGTCTCATCATTGTGCTAGGTGGCCCTGCCATGCTAATTGGCCTCGGTGGTGGCGCCGCGTCTTCGGTAGCCGCTGGTCTCAGTCAAGTCGAATTAGACTTTGCTTCCGTGCAACGCGGCAATCCCGAAATGCAACGGCGTTGTCAAGAAGTGATTGACGCCTGTTGGCAAATGGGGGAGAAGAATCCCATTTTGTCTATTCATGACGTAGGGGCAGGAGGTTTATCCAATGCCGTGCCAGAATTGATCAATGAAGGCGGCTGTGGTGGACAATTTGATTTGCGGGCGATTCCGTCTGCCGACCCCAGTTTGTCACCGTTAGAAATTTGGTGTAACGAAGCCCAAGAAAGATATGTGCTGGCGATTACGCCAGAGAATTTGCCCTTGTTTGAATCCTTCTGTCACCGCGAACGTTGCCCCTTTGCCGTGCTTGGGGAGACCACGGCAGACCGGCAGTTACGAGTTTATGACGGTGAACAAGCCGTGATTGATATACCTTTAGGTGTGTTGTTAGGGAAACCACCTAAGATGTGTCGACAGGTGGCGAGAAGCGAAATGTGTGGCGATTCCAAAGATTTTAGACCCCCCTATCCCCCCGTACACGAGGGGGAACCACTCCCTCCCCGCGTGGGGGGAGGGTCGGGGTGGGGTGAGTGCGTAAGTCCTATAAGAGAATTTGGCAACGTTCCCATCGAACTAGAAGAAGCCACCACACGAGTCCTCTCTTTTCCCACCGTAGCGAATAAAAATTTCTTAATCACCATCGGTGACCGCACCGTTGGCGGCCTAACTGTACGCGACCAGATGGTCGGTCCTTGGCAAGTTCCTGTCGCCGATTGTGCCGTCACCGCAACCAGTTTTAGCAGTGTCACAGGGGAGGCGATGGCTATGGGAGAACGGACGCCATTGGCTTTGTTAAACGCCCCGGCTTCTGGACGAATGGCAATTGGTGAAGCGATTACCAATATTGCCGCCGCTTGCATTGATGACCTCAGTGACATTGTCTTATCCGCCAATTGGATGGCCGCGTGTGGGCAACCAGAAGAAGATGTAGCGTTATTTGAGACTGTCAAAGCGGTGGCCCTAGAACTCTGTCCCGCTTTGGGAATTGCGATTCCTGTGGGGAAAGATTCCTTGTCAATGCGCACTGTGTGGGGCGATCAATCGGTGACCGCACCATTGTCGCTGATTGTGTCAGCATTTGCCAGAGTCAGTGATATTCGGCGGAACCTCACGCCTCAATTGCAAGGTAAGGGAGATGGATTTGCCGAAACAGTACTGCTACTCATTGACTTAGGACGTGGTAAAAATCGTCTAGGCGGGTCCGTTTTAGGGCAAGTGTATGGGGAAATGGGACACACTCCCCCAGACTTGGATGATCCCCAAGACCTCAAAACGTTCTTTCAAGTGATTCAACGCTTGCATCGACAAGGTAAAATTTTGGCTTACCATGACCGTTCCGACGGTGGTTTGTTTGTGACCTTATGTGAAATGGCGTTTGCGGGACATAAAGGGTTAAACATTCAATTCAGCAGTGCTGTCGACCTGTTGGCAATGTTGTTTAATGAAGAATTGGGGGCTGTCATTGAAGTCCACCGGGCCGATATGGAGGAGGTGCGCGACCAGTTTCAACCGTTGGAGGTGACCATTTTGGGAACTGTGTCAGAGGAAACCGATGCCTTGATTATATATCAAGGATTGCGCTTCATCACAGAAATGCCACGGATTACCTTGCAACGGCTTTGGAGTGAGACAACTTACCAGATGCAACGGTTACGGGATAATCCGCAGTGTGCGCAACAAGAATATGATGCCCTGTTGGATGGGCAGGTGCCGGGGTTATCGGTGTCCAAAACAAGTTTTGAATTCCACCCGCTGGCACCCAACACACATTTGAAACGTCCTCGTCTCGCTATCCTCCGCGAACAAGGTGTCAATGGTCACATTGAAATGGCTGCCGCCTTTGACCGGGCGGGTTTCACTTGTGTAGATGTCCATACCAGTGACATCCTAGCAGGTCGTCAGAGTCTCACCGAATTTCAAGGCTTTGTCGCTTGCGGAGGCTTCTCTTATGGAGATGTCTTAGGCGCGGGTGGCGGCTGGGCAAAATCGATTTTGTTTAACTCGCGTGCTTACGATGAATTTTCCGCCTTTTTCCACCGTTCCGACACTTTTGCTTTAGGCGTGTGCAACGGTTGTCAAATGATGGCGCAATTACGCGAATTGATTCCTGGGGCCGAAACTTGGCCAACGTTTGTACGCAATCAATCGGAACAATTTGAAGCACGGTTAGTCATGGTGGAAGTGTTAGAAACCTCCTCGATCTTTTTTCAAGACATGGCGGGGGCACGTTTACCCATCGTCGTCTCACATGGGGAAGGACGGGCACATGGAGAACAATTATCGGTTGCCCTTCAACAATCGTTGGTGACTTTACGGTATGTGGATAATTGGGGAAAGGTCACAGAGAGTTACCCGGCCAATCCCAATGGGTCACCGTTTGGAGTGACAGGTTTGACCACCCCAGACGGACGCTTTGGAATTATGATGCCGCATCCTGAGAGAGTCTTTCTACGGTATCAATACTCATGGTTGCCCGCGGATTGGAAATTTGAAGAAGGACCGTGGATGCAGTTGTTTTGGAATGCGAAGCGGTTTGTGTCGTAATGGGGGGGTGATTTTTACCTCCCAGCCCTCCGTAACCCCCCCCAGCCCCCCCGTACACGGGGGGGAGTGACTCCCTGCCCGCGATACACGCAATGCGATTCAGTTAAGGACTTGAAGTGGTGAAAGAAAAACTCGCGGTGGACTGGAGGCTTCAGCCGGAGGGCAGGGCCCTGCTATTTCAATTCTGTTCCACCCCCCACCGGCTGAAGCCTCTAGTCCACCTGTACTTTCAAACAACGTTGGACTGGAGGCTTCAGCCGGAGGGCAGGGCCCTGCTATTTCAATTCTGTTCCACCCCCCACCGGCTGAAGCCTCCAGTCCACCTGTACTTTTAAATCACGTTGGACTGGAGGCTTCAGCCGGAGGGCAGGGCCCTGCTATTTCAATTCTGTTCCGCCCCCCACCGGCTAAAGCCTCTAGTCCACCTGTATTTAAAGACTTAAAACTGCATTGGACTAGAGGCTTCCGCTGGCATTGAGCCCCATTTCAAACCTGACAGACCGTAAAACACCTGTCAGGTTTCACCGCGACTGAGACTGGACTTTTTCTAAATCTTCTGCTACTCTTTATAAACTCGTTTAGAGTACAACAGAACTCATCTAACTTTATATATCAATTTCTTAATAACCTATTCAGAGATACTTTATATGAAATCCTCACATTCACTTTCTCTTTTCAACGGGCGTCGATTCCCCTTTACCAAGCCAATTCCCTGGCAATTATTCCTGACGGCATGTCTCTATTTCCTAACCGTTCCCACCTTCGCACTCACCCCACTCACCGGAGTGACTCAAATTTGGAGTCAGGGGAAAGGTAGCCAGTCCAGTCACAGTTGTGCCATCCTCAGCGGCGGCGGAGTCAAATGTTGGGGGTGGAATAACAGTGGTCAACTGGGCGATGGGAGCACGACCGATAGACTTACCCCCGTCGATGTCAGTGGTTTAACCAGCGGGGTGACCGCGATTGCGCTAGGATGGAATCACAGTTGCGCCCTGACCAGCGGCGGTGGGGTCAAATGTTGGGGGGATAATGGAAAGGGTCAACTGGGCGATGATAGCACGACCAATGGCAATACCCCCGTCGATGTAATTGGTTTAACCAGTGGGGTGACCGCGATTGCGCTAGGATGGAATCACAGTTGCGCACTGACCAGCGGCGGCGGGGTTAAATGTTGGGGGTGGAACAGCAGTGGTGAACTGGGCGATGGGACTGCGACCCAAAGACTTACCGCCGTCGATGTGAGTGGTTTAACCAGCGGGGTGACCGCGATTGCACTAGGAGGGTATCACAGTTGCGCTCTGACCAGCGGCGGCGGGGTCAAATGTTGGGGGTATAATGGCAATGGTGGACTAGGCGATGGTAGCATGACCAGTAAATATACTCCCGTCGATGTGAGTAGTTTAACCAGCGGGGTGGACGCGATTGCGCTAGGAAAGGCTCACACTTGCGCTCTGACCAGCGGCGGTGGGATCAAATGTTGGGGGTATAATGACATGGGTCAACTGGGCGATGGTAGCACGACCGATAAATATACTCCCGTCGATGTGAGTGGTTTAACCAGCGGGGTGACCGCGATTGCGCTAGGAGGGCATCACAGTTGCGCCATGACCAGCGGCGGTGGGGTCAAATGTTGGGGGGCGAATGGCAGTGGTTTAATCAGCGGGGTGACCGCGATTGCGCTAGGATTTGGTCACAGTTGCGCTCTGACCAGCGGTGGTGGGGTCAAATGTTGGGGTGGTGGTGGCAGTGGTCAACTGGGGAATAATACGACAACTGAAAGTTTAACCCCGGTAGATGTCCTGATGTTAGCCCCTGAAATCAATGTGGTCGGCAATGCGGTTAGCATTGTTGACGGCGACATTACGCCGTCCATTACTGATAACACCGATTTTGGGAGTACCCCTGTTGGTACACCGGTACAAAAGACTTTTACCATTCAAAAACTGGGAGAACTTGCCCTCAATCTTACCGGTACCCCAATCGTCACTGTGACTGGGACGGGTTTTAGCGTAACCGTTCAACCCACTACACCTGTAGCGGCCACAGGCAGTACCACTTTCACCATAGAGTTTGCACCAACCGCCGGGTCTGGGGTAGTCAATGGGACGGTCAGTATCGCTAATGATGATAACGATGAAAATCCATACGACTTTGCTATTAGTGGCACCGGCCTGCCAGCTACCCCTAGCGGTTTGACTGCTACCCCAGTGTCCACGACCCAAATTGACTTGAGTTGGACCGACAATAGTGCCGACGAAACGGGTTTCAAGATTGAAAGTCCTGCTGGCACTCTGATAACTACCACGGCGGCAAATGCGATCTCTTATAGTCACACGGGCTTGACTTGCAATACGACCTACACTTACCGCCTGACCGCGATAAGTAAGTACGGCAATTCAGCGACCGTCACAACCAGCGCGACCACAGGGAGTTGTACCGCGCCACCACCTGTCACCGACACCGACCTCACGCCTTATCAAGAAACGGGTCTGGCCGTCCGCGTCACTATCGATGGGAGTGGCCAAGGTCAAGTTCTCAGTTCTGTGCCTGGCGTAGATGGGAAAAGTATTGAATGTTCTTCCGCTAACCAAAGCACCGGTTGCCAAGTGAACTTTGCCCCAGCGACGACGGTGACACTCACCCCTATTCCTGCCGAGGGTTCCACATTCAGTGGCTGGGGAGGCCATCCGGATTGTCAAAAGGAGAGTCTCTTCATCACTGGCGGCGTCTCCTGCATTGCTTATTTTCGCACCCTCATTCATCCCATCACTCTCACCGTCAAGGGTCGTGGAAAAGTTAAGGGTTCCCATTTTGATTGCCAAAGTGACACCACTTGCACCGCTAACTATCTGGAAGGCACTAAGCTGAGTTGGCCAGTCGTTCGTCCTCGCCCCAGTTGGATCTTTGGCGGTTGGAGTGGCGATTGCGATAGTCAAGGCACCGTCACGATCACTAAAACCACTCAATGTCAAGTGACCTTTTTAGATGATCCCAATATTCCCAATGACCGCGATGGCAATGGCGATGGTTTAAAAGATGCGTATCAAGATAACGTGGTCAGTCTCCGCGATGAGTTCACAGGCGACTATCTCACCTTAGAAGTGGATAAAAACTGTGTTATCGAGGATATGTACACGGACCTGTTAGACGTGTTGCCCAATTATGATCAAAATCGGCAATATGCCCAGGGCTTACTCTATTTTGACATTGTCTGCGCTAAGACCACCGTGTCTCTATATTTGCACCGAATCAACAAAATCCTCCGTCCGTTCACCCTGCAAAAATATGGTCCGACGGTGCCGGGGGATGTGAATACCGTTGGTTGGTATACCTTTCCCAACGTCACCTTTGACGTGGTGAAAATGGGTACGCAATCGGTGTTACGGACGCGGTATGAGTTGGTGGATGGTCAATTGGGAGATAATACGGGGGTTGATGGACATATTATTGACCCGGCGGTGGTGACGGAGGGAGAATAGAAATGGTGCCCTTGCCACCGGCTGAAGCCTCTAGTCCACCCTGATCCCTACGCGGGACTAGAGGCTTCAGCCGGTGGTCAGGGCACGACTTCCGGCTGAAGCCTCTAGTCCACCCTGATCCCTACGCGGGACTAGAGGCTTCAGCCGGTGGTCAGGGCACGACTTCCGGCTAAAACCTCTAGTCCCGCGTAGAGAATGGCTGAAGCCTCTAGTCCACCCTGATCCCTACGCGGGACTAGAGGCTTCAGCCGGTGGTCAGGGCACGACTTCCGGCTAAAGCCTCTAGTCCCGCGTAGAGAATGTTAGATTACTCTTTACTTGGCATCCTCAAACTGTTCTTCTTCGGTTGAACCATGTAAAGCGGTCAAAGAAGAAGTGCCTCCGGCAATCACTTGGGTCAGTTCATCAAAGAAGGCGGCGCCGACTTCGCGTTGATGTTTGGTGGCGGTGTAACCGCGTTTTTCGGCGGCAAATTCGCGTTCTTGTAACTCCACATACGCAGTCATATCTTGGTCACGGTATCGGTCTGCTAAGTCAAACATGATGTAGTTCAAGGAGTGGAAGCCGGCGAGGGTGATGAATTGGAATTTATAGCCCATCGCACCCAGTTCCCGTTGGAATTTGGCAATGGTGGCATCATCCAAATTCCGCCGCCAGTTGAAGGAAGGGGAACAATTGTAGGCTAACATCTTGGTGGGGAATTGTTTATGAATCGCTTCCGCAAATTGACGCGCTTGTTCCAAATCTGGTTTGCTGGTTTCCATCCAGACTAAGTCTGCATACGGGGCGTAGGATAAACCACGGGAGATGCCTTGGGCGAGACTGGGTTTGGTTTGATAGAAGCCTTCCACGGTGCGTTGTCCAACCACAAATTCTTGGTCGCGGGGGTCGATGTCACTGGTTAATAAGGCAGCGCCTAAGGCGTCCGTCCGGGCCACTAGGACGGTTGGGACGCCCATGATGTCAGCGGCTAACCGGGCAGCTATCAGTTTTTGGACGGCTTCTTGGGTGGGAACGAGGACTTTGCCACCCATGTGTCCACACTTTTTGGCAGAGGCCAATTGGTCTTCAAAGTGGACGCCGGCAGCGCCTTCTTCAATCATGGCCTTCATCAATTCAAAGGCATTGAGGACACCTCCGAATCCAGCTTCAGCATCGGCAACGATGGGCACAAACCAGTCAATACTTCCACTGTCTCCTTCGGAATGATGAATTTGGTCCGCCCGTTTAAAGGCGTTGTTGATTCTCCGCACGACGTTGGGCACACTATCGGCGGGGTACAAACTTTGGTCGGGATACATCTGGCCTGAGGTATTGGCATCAGCGGCGACTTGCCAGCCACTTAGGTAAATGGCTTTCAAGCCGGCGCGGGCCATTTGCATGGCTTGATTCCCGGTCAAGGCGCCTAAAGAGTGGACATAGTCTTCGGTGGTGAGACGTTTCCACAGTTTTTCGGCCCCCAGACGTGCCAGGGTATATTCAATGTTGATGCTGCCACGTAGGCGTATCACATCGGCTGCGGTATAACCGCGTTTGACGCTGGCCCAACGGGGATTCTCAGCCCAGTCTTTTTCAATCACTTTCACTCTGCCAAGTAGTTCAAGGTCGTGATGGTTACTCATAGTTATGTAATCCTGTCTGTAAGATAAGTTGTTATTTAGAAATTCCTGTAAATTAGACAGAAACTAAGTTTCTTTAAGTCTGTAGGATGGATTAAGCGAAGCGTATCCACCAGCTTTAAGTCTGTAGGGTGGATTAAGCGAAGCGTATCCACCAGCCGTTGTTAATGTTGGTGGATACGCTTCGCTTAATCCACCCTACCTAAAATACCAGGTTTGTTATGCACTGGTACTTAAATCTCTGCCAGTTAAGACAAATAATCGTAAGCCACTAACGTCAAAAATTCTGCAAAGTCGTCACTGGTCACGATGTTGTCAAAAAGTTCCGTGGCTTTCGCATAGTGACCGGCTTGATAGCGCGATTCACCGATTTGAGTGCGAATCGAGGCAAGTTCCTCTTGGATGATCTGTCTAACCAGTTCCGCAGTCACTTTACGACCATCGTTTAACACCCCTTTGGGGTGATGAATCCATTGCCACAGTTGGGCACGGGCGATTTCGGCGGTAGCCGCATCTTCCATCAAATTGTTGATGGGAACGCAACCATTGCCACCTAACCAGGCTTCCATGTATTGCAAGGTGGCACTGACATTGTTGCGTAGTCCGCCTTCGGTGATGTGGCCGGTGGGAATGGTCAATAAATCTTTAGCGGTGACATTCACATCATCCCGGGCCCGATCTTTTTGATTGGGTTGGGGCATGTGTTTGTTAAAGATTTCTAGGGCGATGGGAACGAGGCCAGGGTGGGCAACCCAAGTGCCATCGTGTCCATCTCCCGCTTCCCGTTCCTTATCAGCCCGCACTTTGGCCAACGCTTCGTCATTGGCTTTGGGGTCATTCTTAATCGGAATCTGGGCCGCCATTCCTCCCATCGCGTGGGCACCGCGGCGGTGACACACTTTGATGACCAGTTGCGAATAGGAACGCAAGAAATGCGTGGTCATGGTGACTTGGGCGCGGTCTGGAAGGACGAAGTCGGGATATTTATGGAAGCGTTTAATGAAGCTGAAAATGTAGTCCCAGCGGCCACAGTTGAGGCCGACGCAGTGGTCGCGTAGTTCATACAAAATCTCTTCCATTTCAAAGGCGCCTAGAATGGTTTCAATCAAGACGGTCACTTTGATGGTTCCGCGTGGAATGCCGAGAGTGTCTTGGGCGAAGTTAAAGACATCATTCCATAGCCGGGCTTCCAGATGACTTTCTAGTTTGGGTAAATAGAAGTAGGGTCCCGTGCCTTTGGCTAACAAAGTTTTGGCATTATGGAAGAAGTATAAGCCGAAATCCAGGAGTCCGCCGACAATGGGTTGGCCTTCCCATAAGAGATGCTTTTCGGACAGATGCCAACCCCGCGGGCGCACCAATAAGGTGGCGATCTGAGGATTCAATTGGTACCGTTTTCCTTCTGGACTGGTATAGTCAATCATGCGGTTGACGGCATCTTTCAGATTCATCTGACCTTCTAGTAACCCTTCCCAGGTAGGACTTTGCGCATCTTCAAAGTCTGCCATAAACACTTTGGCGCCTGAATTAAGGGCGTTAATCACCATCTTGCGTTCCACAGGTCCTGTGATTTCGACTCGTCGGTCTAATAGGTCCGCTGGTGTAGGGCCCACTTTCCAATCACCTTGACGAATGTGTGCCGTTTCTGGTAAAAAATCAGGTAATATCCCTGCGTCAATTTGTTTTTGTCTTTCCACCCGGCGCATGAGTAAAGCATTACGACGGTCGGTAAAGCGCCGGACTAATTCTTCTACGAAACTTAATGCTTCTGGAGTTAAAATCTTTGCAAATTTTGTGGTCACAGGGCCCACAACGTGCAATGATGAATTTGTGTTTGGCATTGATTGCGCTGACATTTTAGCTATTTCTCCTGTTTCTATATGGGTAGAATGGGGTTAAATATTTTTAATTATATCATTTTAACATTTTAACATTGCAGTGCAACAATTATATTAAAAATATTTTACATGTCAACTGATAAATGCTATCAATACCTTTACAATATATGGATTGTGCTATGCAACACAGGGGACTACCCTGTATATAACACCTATTTTGATGGTTTTAGAAGGGCTGAGATTCCCGTTAAATCTGTTAGAATGGACTAGAAGCTTTAACCGGTGGACTAGAGGCTTTAGCCGCAATGCCATTCAGTTAAGGAAAATCCCGGTGGAGTGGAGGCTTTAGCCGGCCGGCCGTAGGCATCACCCCCCACTCAAATTGCGGGGCGCCTACCGAAGGCTGGCTAAAGCCTCCACTCCACCGTACCTTAACTTAATGGCATTGAGGCTTTCGCCGGTGGACTAGAGGCTTTTTACTGTCAATAAATATTAATAACCGCAATTTTTTCTCAATAGCAGACTTGATAATATTTTAAATAGGACCTATAATACTGAGTTACTAAGGGGAGTGTGTCGTAAGAAGTGCCAATAAGTTGAACTAAATCAACAAGTTAGGCACGAAAGATAGAGAGAAATGGGGTGCGATTCCCCTCCCACTGATGAG
>JAABRD010000067.1 GCA_011391085.1 Thiotrichaceae bacterium
ATAAATTCCGGACTCCAAAACCAAAACGGAATAAATTCCGGACTCCAAAACCAAAACGGAATAAATTCCGGACTCCAAAACCAAAACGGAATAAATTCCGGACTCCAAAACCAAAACGGAATAAATTCCAGACTCCAAAACCAACACGGAATAAATTCCGGACTCCAAAACCAAAGACGAGTTGAAGAATTGGGGAGATAATTGAAAATGACCATGAATGGACATAACAAAAATCCGTTGCCTAAGCGTTGCCGACGTATTCATTTTGTCGGCATCGGGGGCGCGGGAATGGGCGGGATTGCAGAAGTCATGCACCATATTGGCTATGCAGTCTCAGGGTCAGACTTGCACAAAAACAGTATGACCCAGCATTTGGCTAACGTGGGGATTAAGACACTCATTGGCCATAAAGCAGAACATATTTATGGGTGCGATGTCGTTGTCATATCCAGTGCCGTTAAAGCCGACAATGTGGAAGTCCAAGCGGCACGGGCACAGCATATTCCGATTGTGCCCAGGGCCGAAATGTTAGGTGAACTGATGCGCTTCCGCCAAGGGATTGCGATTGCCGGGACGCATGGCAAAACGACGACAACTAGCTTAGTGGCCAGTTTATTGGCCGAGGGGGGATTGGACCCGACGTTTGTGATTGGTGGACAATTAAATAGTGTAGGGCGTCATGCCAGTTTAGGGTCAGGAGAATATTTAGTGGCGGAGGCCGATGAAAGCGATGCGTCGTTCTTATATTTGAAGCCGACCATGGCCATTGTGACAAATATTGATGCGGACCACATGGAGACGTATCAACATGATTTTGATAAATTATGTCAGACATTTGTACAATTTTTACAACAGTTGCCATTTTATGGACTGGCGGTATTATGTGTGGATGACCCCGTGCTGAAAAATTTGTTGCCACATCTGACAAAACCCGTAATCACTTACGGACTGTCTCCAGAAGCGAATATTCGGGCGACGCATATTAAACAGGTGCGGGGGCAAACCCGTTTTAAAGTATTAAATGACAATACTCCGTGGTTAGATGTCACTTTAAATTTACCTGGCAAACATAATGTATGTAATGCCCTAGCCGCCGTCACCATTGCCCATGAAGTCGGCGTCTCGGACGCGGCGATTTACCGGGCTTTGCAAACATTTAAGGGGGTTGGACGCCGGTTTCAAATGCACGACCTTGAGATACCTCAAGGTAAAGCCTTGTTGATAGATGATTATGGTCATCATCCACAAGAAATACGGGCCGTGTTGCAAGCGATACGGGATGGTTGGCCGCAACAACGGGTCGTGGTGGCCTTTCAACCCCACCGTTATACCCGCACGCGGGATTTATTTAACGATTTTGTCTCCGTTTTATCCAGTGCCGATGTTTTGTTATTATTAGACATCTATCCGGCAGGTGAGGCCCCCATTGCCGGGGCGGATGGACAAAGTTTATGTCAGGCCATAGCCACGCATGGCAAAGTACACCCTATATTTGTACAACAACTGGAACAATTGCCAAATTTACTCTTGCCATTATTGCAAGATGGGGATATTGTATTATTGTTGGGGGCAGGCAGTATTGGGACTATTTCTTCACTGTTAATGAATAGTGAATAATAAATAATGAATAATGAGAAAAACTACGGTGGACTAGAGGCTTCAGCCGGTGAAGAGGGCACGTCACCGGCTAAAGCCTCTAGTCCCGCACCACTATCCACTATCCACTATCCACTATCCACTATCCTCCGTGGCACCCTAAAACCACAAGAACCGTTGTCTAAACATACGACCTGGAGGGTAGGCGGACCAGCAGAGTGGTTTTATGAACCGGCGGATGTGATAGACTTAGCACACTTTATGCAACAATTACCCCCAGACATACCTGTTTTTTGGATGGGCTTAGGTAGCAACTTGCTAGTACGAGATGGCGGAATCACTGGCGTGGTGATACATACGAAGGGATTACTGAACACGATTGAATGGTTAGATAACCAGACCGTTTATGCACAAGCCGGCGTGAGTGTACCTAAACTTGCCCGTGTTGTTGCACAAAATAACCTGACTGGTATAGAATTTTTAGCCGGTATTCCAGGCACCTTGGGGGGCGCCCTTGCCCTCAATGCAGGCGCGTATGGTGGCAATATTTGGACGTATGTGACGAGTGTAGAAACCTTAGACCGTCACGGGCAACGTCATGAACGGACCAAGGCAGACTATGAAATTGGCTATCGCCAAGTAAAGGGACCGCCTAACGAATGGTTTATTGCGGCAACATTGCGTTTAATGCCATATTTTCCGGCTGAAGCCTCTAGTCCAGGTGCAACAACGCCACCGGCTGAAGCCTCTAGTCCGGCGGCGGCTGAAGCCTCTAGTCCGTCCATTAAAATTAAGGCATTATTACAAAAGCGTAATGAAACACAACCGATTGGGCTACCCAGTTGCGGTTCCGTCTTCCGCAACCCGCCGGGGGATTATGCAGGACGTTTAATTGAACAAGCTGGCTGGAAAGGGAAAGGAATAGGGGGGGCTTATGTATCGGAAAAACATGCAAATTTTATTATTAATCAAGGGAATGCAACGGCTAAAGACATTGAAACATTGATGGAACAAATCAGAGAATCTGTACTAAAGCAATATGGAATTAGTCTGGTGGCAGAGGTGCATATTGTGGGGAAGAGTTGAAAAGGGGAAAAGGGATAATGGATAATGAATAAGCCTTGAAAAACATGTCCATGCCAGGCTTGGAATCGAACCAAGTCCTCGCCCTTACCTCAAAATCTTCAAAATAGAAAACTTTGAGGTAAGGGGGCGTATGCGGCCACTACACCACCTGGTATGTTTCATATTATAGTAACTGAATGATGATTTTTCAAGTCTATGGAACTGTAAATAGATGCAGGAATCCAAAGCGTAGCTTTGAGACTCCGATTAATCCATTTTCCATTTTCCATTTTCCATTGTAATAAAGACTACTTGACAACTAACGTATAGACATAAATGAACACCAATTTCGGCAAAGTTGCAGTCCTGCTGGGTGGAACCTCCTCAGAACGAGAAGTTTCCCTGATTAGCGGACAAGCTGTTTTAGATTCACTCTTGCGCAGTGGCGTAGATGCGGTGGGCATCGACACGGCCCAAGGCGTTGCCCCCCTGATACAGGGACACTTTGACCGCGCCTTTATCATCCTCCACGGCCGCGGCGGCGAAGATGGCACCATGCAAGGACTCTTAGAACTGCTAAAAATCCCTTACACAGGCACCCGCATGTTAGGTTCCGCATTGGCCATGGACAAATATCGCACCAAACTGATTTGGCATAGCCTTGGCCTGCCTACCCCAGAATCGGTCCTGTTGACTGCAAACACCGACTTTGCCCAAGTTGTTGCCCAACTTGGCTTACCGATCATGGTTAAACCAGCCCTCGAAGGTTCCAGTGTGGGCATCACCAAAGTGATTCACCCAGACCATCTTCAAACCGCCTGGCAACTGGCATCCCAGTATGGTGCCACCGTACTTGCCGAACGTTACATTGTGGGTAGCGAATACACCGCCACGATATTAGATGGCCAAGCCCTGCCCTTGATAAAACTGGAAACGCCACGGGACTTTTATGACTATGAGGCGAAATATAAAGACTCCCAAACCTCTTACATCTGCCCTTGCGGCCTGTCACCCGTCCAAGAACAAGCCATTCAAACTCTCGCCAAACAGGCCTTTGAAGCCGTAGATGCCCGTGGCTGGGGCCGGGTGGATTTAAGATGTGACGAGACAGGACAACCGTGGCTACTAGAAGTCAACACCGTCCCTGGCATGACCGACCACAGCCTCGTCCCCATGGCGGCCAAAGCGGCAGGAATCAACTTCGACCAATTAGTCTTACGGATTTTGGCTACCGCATGAAACCCATCCCCACTTTCACTGACACACTTCTTCAGAATGCCCGTACTCAAGGGAGAATATCAGTGCGCCCTGCATTCGGGTTTTCTAACACGTTCAAAGACTACTCACTATCCGCTATCCGCTATCCACTATCCACTATCCACTATCCACTATCCACTATCTCCGCTACCACCCTATCACTCCTCCTCCTGGGCACCCTCATCGTGTGGCTACGGGCCCCTCATACCTTCCCCATTACCACGGTCCGCGTCACAGGTCAACATCACACCTCACCTCAAAGCCTCGCAACCATTCTCAAATCATTGGCCACCGGAGGCTTTTTTACTGTGGATAGACCAGCCCTACGAGTGGCTTTATTAACCGCTTTTCCCATCCTCAAGGAAGTTCAGATTGACCGTGTTTGGCCAGATACTTTACAAATTTCTCTACAAGAGTATCAGCCGGTAGCTTATTGGAATCCCACCCAGAGTCCAAAACACGTTTTGGACCTTGTGGATGCTGACGGCTTACTGTTCACAGTACCAGGTCCCCCCAGCCAGGGACTCTCTGCATTGCCCACCGTAAGTGGCCCCAAGAATTGCCTTCAAGCACTCGTCAACCGATTCCGTGAACTCAATTCATACCTGACTCCAGTCGGATTAAAAATTGAAGAACTTCAATGTCATGCCACCCACGCTTGGACCGTTATTCTTAATAATCATCTAACACTCTTATTGGGACGCGATAATATTGACCAGCGAATTCAACGTTTTACTCAGAAACTCAGTGTCTTCAAGAAACTGAGTTTCTATCCAAACCTGACGATAGACCTGCGCTATACCAACGGTTTTGCGGTACAACCACAGAAACTCACACAGAAACTCAGTTTGCTTACTGAGTTTCTCTGGAAGCCAGAGGTAATCTATGCCAGCTAGAGATAAAAATCTAATCGTCGGACTTGACATAGGCACCTCCAAAATTGCCGCTATTGTTGGAGAAACTTCAGAAGAACGGGATGTCGTGGAAATTATTGGAATTGGTCAACACCCATCGCGTGGCTTAAAAAAAGGTGTGGTCGTCAACATTGAATCAACGACCCATTCCATTCAACGGGCGATAGAAGAAGCAGAACTGATGTCAGGTTGTGAGATTCATTCGGTCTATACAGGTATCGCAGGTAGCCATATTCGTAGTATGAACTCACATGGCATCGTAGCCATTCGCGATAAAGAAGTGACTCAGGACGACATTGGTCGTGTGATCGATGCAGCCCGGGCCGTGGCTATTCCCGCTGATCAAAAGATATTACACGTGTTGCCACAAGAATTTATTATTGACAACCAAGAAGGTATCAAAGAACCAATAGGGATGTCAGGGGTCCGTTTGGAAGCGAAAGTCCACATCGTGACAGGCGCGGCCAGTGCGGCCCAAAATATTATTAAATGTATTCAACAATGTAATTTAGAGGTCGAAGATGTTATCCTCGAACAACTGGCTGCCAGCGAAGCCATTTTAACGGAAGACGAGAAAGACTTAGGCGTGTGTCTCATGGACATTGGAGGAGGCACGACAGACATAGCGGTGTTCACGGATGGGGCAGTACGCTATACTTCTGTGATACCTATCGCAGGCGACCAAGTCACGAACGACATAGCTGTGGCCTTGCGTACTCCGACCCAATATGCAGAAGACATCAAAATCAAATATGCCTGTGCCTTGGCACACTTGACGAATGCGGATGAAATGATAGAAGTTCCCAGCGTAGGTGCAAGACCACCACGTTACCTAGCGAGACAAACCCTCGCCGAGGTGGTAGAACCACGCTACGAGGAACTCTTTACACTGGTACAAGCGGTGTTACGACGCAGTGGCTATGAAGATTTAATCGCCGCTGGCATCGTACTCACAGGAGGTAGTGCGAAAATGGACGGCGTTATCGAACTTGCGGAAAAAGTCTTTAAGATGCCAGTGCGAGTGGGACTGCCCAAAAAAGTCACTGGACTGATTGATGTAGTTCGCAACCCTATACATGCGACGGGGGTAGGACTGTTGCTATTTGGACATAAACACCGCGGTGAACGAATTTCTGAGATTGCCTCCAGTGGTGGAACTGCAAATAGCTTCTGGGGACGCATGAAAAACTGGTTTCAGGGAAACTTTTAAATATTAATGAATAATGAATAATTATGATTCGTTATTCGATCAAGAGTTTGAGTGAAGAACTCATCTCACGCAAAAAGCGATAAGAAACTGAGTTTAAGAAACCGAGTTTCAGCAATGTGACCGAGAGGGAACCATTATTCATTATTCATTATTCATTATTCATTAGACTAAAGGGGGTCTCAAAACAATGCCATTTGAACTCATGGACACATATAGCCAAAACGCTATCATTAAGGTGATAGGAGTAGGTGGCGGCGGCGGTAACGCCGTAGAATACATGCTGAAAGGCAACATTGAAGGGGTCGAATTTATTTGTGCCAACACGGACGCCCAAGCCCTTAAAAATTCTTCAGCAAAGACGATATTGCAACTTGGCACTGACGTGACGAAAGGACTCGGTGCAGGCGCGAATCCTGACGTGGGCCAACAAGCTGCTATAGAAGACCGCGAACGGGTCATGGCTGTGTTGGAAGGAACTGACATGGTATTTATTACGGCTGGGATGGGAGGTGGCACTGGCACTGGGGCCGCCCCTGTGGTCGCCCAAGTCGCTAAAGAAATCGGCATTCTCACCGTAGCCGTGGTCACGCGCCCATTCCCCTTTGAAGGGAAAAAACGTGCCTTGATTGCCGAAGCAGGAATTAAAGAACTCTCGCAACATGTTGATTCATTGATTATTATACCCAATGAAAAACTGTTACCCGTGTTAGGACGCGATACCACGTTACTAAAAGCTTTTGAAGCGGCCAATGATGTTCTCTTCCGGGCCGTCCAGGGTATATGTGAATTAATCACTCGACCTGGTCTTATCAATGTCGACTTCGCAGATGTCAAAACGGTCATGCAAGAAATGGGGATGGCCATGATGGGTTCTGGTCATGCCAAAGGGGAAGGTCGCGCCCGCAAAGCGGCGTTAGAAGCTATCTCCAGTCCTCTGTTAGAAGACATTGACTTGACCGGCGCCCGCGGGATTTTGGTCAATATGACGGCTGGCACGGATCTCAGCATTGGTGAATTTGAAGAAATGGGAGATGTCATTGAAGAATTTGCTTCTGACAATGCTACCGTAGTAGTGGGCACCGTGCTTGACCCCAGTATGACCGAAGAATTACGGGTGACCGTGATTGCCACAGGTGTTGGCGTAGGCACACGTAAGGAACAGCAACCTCAAGTACAAGAACGGCAACAACCGCCTTCTTTGAAAGTGGTCCCCAAACCGACGGCCGCCAGTAAAGCCAGTAAAGCCAGTGATTACAAAGAATTTGATAAACCGACGGTCTCTCGTGTTCAACAAAAAAGTGGCCACGACCATCCCCTTAACAATGACACTCATGAATCTCAATCAGGTGACTATTTGGATATTCCTGCTTTCTTACGCAGACAAGCCGATTAAGTGAAGATATAGACAATGAATGATGGACTCCCAGACATCACCACCCTTAAACAGGTCCAAAACCTGTTTTGGACTCCGCTAGTCATGGCCCCCGCTAGGATTAGAAAATGTATATTTTACGGAGTCCAAAACACGTTTTGGACTCTGCTAGGAAATGTGCAGGAACCATGGTCTATAATTTGCGTAAAAGTTTAATATTCAATCAAAATTTATCACGAAATACACACAGCGAAAGAAATGTTCCTGAAAAGAGTTATAAAAGCAGACTAAATGGCTGGTAATATTTAGGAATCCAAAGCGTAGCTTTGCCAGGTTATAGACAAAGCTACGCTTTGGACTCCTAACAACATTACCAAATTGCGAGGAGAAATCATCACTAATGACAAAACAACGTACCTTAAAGAACATGATTAGGGCCACAGGAGTGGGCTTGCACACAGGCGAAAAAGTTTTTTTAACCCTAAGACCAGCCCCACCTGACCGTGGAATAATTTTTAGACGCATTGACTTAAACACACCGATAGAGATTAAAGCGCGTGCAGAATATGTGGGAGATACTCGGCTATCGACAACCTTAGTTAAAGGGACTGTCAAAATCTCCACCGTGGAACACCTTCTCTCGGCCCTAGCCGGTTTAGGAATAGACAATGCGTATATTGACCTCAGCGCCCCTGAAGTCCCTATCATGGACGGCAGCGCAGGCCCCTTTGTCTTCCTCATCCAATCGGCTGGAATCGAAGAACAAAATGTGCCCAAACGCTACATTCGCATTAAACGTACCGTTGCAGTTCAACAAGGTGACAAATGGGCACGCCTGGAACCCTTTGACGGATTTAAAGTCAGCTTCAAAATAGAATTTGATCACCCCGTCTTTAAACGTGGCAATCAAATTGCGGAAATTGACTTTTCCAAAACCTCTTTCGTTAAAGAAGTGAGTCGCGCCCGCACGTTTGGCTTTATGCGCGACCTTGAACATTTACGCGAAAACAATTTAGCCTTAGGAGGTAGTCTTGACAATGCGATTGTGATGGACGATTATCGCATTTTAAATGAAGACGGACTGCGTTATGAAGACGAGTTTGTCAAACACAAAGTACTTGATGCGGTAGGAGACTTGTACTTATTGGGACACGGCCTAATCGGCGCATTCAGTGGATACAAATCAGGACATGAATTAAACAACACTCTGCTGCGAACACTGTTAGCGAACCAACAGGCATGGGAACTCGTCAGTGGTGATGAAACAGCCAGTCTGCCTGCGGTTTGGGGTAGTTTGCAACCCGTCACCGCCTGATCTGGAGTCCAACACACGTTTTGGACTCAAAGATAGGTATTTAACTTGATTGAGTCGTGGGACGCACCCTCACCTCGATTTTCTCAATTTGATGAAATTCCCTGGTGAGGGCAGTGTCCTGTTGCCATTTCCTGATCAAATCAGGAGACAAAAAACGTAGCCGTGTAGCCCATAGAGAGGAATCGGCATGGATCACAATGGTCTTCTCTCGTACATTGGCTATGCGACAATGCTGATTCAGAGGCGTTGGCAAAGACACTTCCAACTCTTTCTGAAATTTTTCAAATAAAACAGAATGTTGTTGTAGTTGATGTAACACGTTGGACTGTTGGTGAGAGAGTAGCTGACTAACACTTTTCATAAACCTTAACTTTAATTTTCAACTGTAGGAGAGAACCATTATGCAATTTGTCATCGTTCGAAAAAATTTTGCGAATACTTACTATTCATACATCACCCGTTCGCTGGTCGTGCCGGGTGTGTTTTTCTTACTTTTGCTACTTGGCAGCGTCCCTTATGCGGCCTATCAATATGCGGGAGGACATCCCAAAGCTTCCCATCCGCCACAAGGAGGAAACTCGTCTACCCAGGTAAATGGCAAAGCGGATGCCTTAACCGTCCGTTTGGAAAAACTCCAAAACATCGTCGCCGAGAACAACCGCTTAGGCAAAGAATTGCTGACCAAAAGTGAATCCGAAATTCATACCAGCCTCAGTTGGGATGAACTGATTGTCCAAGAACAATCCGGTCACGGTAAGAAGCGTTCCGCGTCGTCCCGACGGTTTGCGCGACAAACACCTCTAGCAGGCACCACGCACGTACCCTTACCATCTTTGTTACCCAATCAATCTTCGCTTCTCGCAGAAAGCAATAATGACGACGAACTGGTAGAAGATATGGAGAGTTTACGGTGCGTTGCACCTCGTCAAACACTGCCAGCCGGCTGGCCAGTTCGATTTGGCTGCATCTCCTCCAAATATGGCCCTCGTGGCCGCCGGATGCACAAAGGTATCGACATTGCCACCAGCCGCGGCACTGACGTTTTGGCCGTGGAAAGCGGCGTTGTCACCCGTTCTGGCAGAATGCGCGGTTACGGTAACATCGTGGAAATTCGACACGGTAACACGTATATCACCCGCTACAGCCATAATACCAAGAATACTGTCGAAGTCGGTGAACTCGTCACCAAAGGCCAAGTCATTGGCTATGCTGGCGCCACGGGTCGTGCAACTGGAGTACATGTTCATTTTGAAATACGAGAACTGGGCACTCCGATTAACCCAGCGGATTATCTAGCCTCCGTTAACCGTGTCAACAGTGTCAAGTTGACCGATGATATTCAAATTTCTTCCAGAAAGTAACGAACTTTCTAAATTACCACTCCAACAGAAACTCAGTTTCGGAAAGTAAACTGAGTTTCTCTTCCACCGCCTTAGGTTAATGTAGGGTGGATTAAGCGAAGCGTATCCACCAGAATTAGCTAGGTGGTGGATACGCTTCGCTTAATCCACCCTACATTTATCCATTATCCATTATCCACTCACAATGAATCTCATCAAAAAAATCTTCGGTAGCCGCAATGACCGTCTCATTAAACGGATGTACAAAGTGGTTGATCAAATTAACGCCCTCGAAAACGCCACCCAGGCCCTGGACGACCAAGCCCTTAAAGCTAAAACTGTAGAATTTCGGACCCGTTTGGACAACAGTGAACCCCTTGACAACCTCCTCCCAGAAGCCTTTGCCGTCGTCCGCGAAGTCTCCCTCCGGACCCTCAACATGCGTCATTTTGATGTCCAATTGATTGGTGGCATGGTCCTTCATCAAGGCAAAATTTCCGAAATGCGCACAGGCGAAGGGAAAACCCTCGTCGCGACCCTCCCTGTCTATCTCAACGCCCTGCCTGGCAAAGGCGTTCACGTTATCACCGTCAATGATTACCTAGCCCGTCGCGATGCCGAATGGATGGGCCAAATTTATCACTTCCTGGGACTTAGCGTAGGCGTCACCATTCCTGGCCTCAATGCCGACCAAAAACGTGCCGCTTATGCTGCCGATGTCACCTATGGTACCAATAACGAATTTGGTTTTGACTATTTACGTGACAATATGGCCTTCACGGTCCAAGACCGAATGCAACGGCGCCTGAATTATGCGATTGTAGATGAAGTCGATTCTATTCTCATTGACGAAGCCAGAACACCTCTCATTATCTCAGGTCCTACGGAAGACAGTTCAGATCTCTACCGTAGCATCAATAAAATCATACCGGCCCTGGTACCTCAGGAACGTGAAACCAAACAAGATGAAGAACAAGACGTGCCGGGCGACTTCTTTACTGACGAAAAAGGGCGACAAGTCATACTCAGTGATGCAGGACATCAACACGTCGAAGAATTATTAGTGCAAGCCGATCTTCTTCAACCAGGTCAAAGTCTCTATGACCCGGCCAATATCATCCTCATGCACCATGTCAACGCCGCGTTACGGGCCAATAAACTCTTTCAACGCAATGTCGATTACATCGTCAGCAACGGACAAGTGGTCATTGTCGATGAATTTACCGGGCGTACCATGGCAGGCCGCCGCTGGTCGGACGGTCTCCACCAAGCCGTCGAAGCCAAAGAAGGGGTAGAAGTCCAAAATGAAAACCAAACTTTAGCTTCGATCACCTTTCAAAACCTCTTCCGACTTTACCAAAAACTGTCCGGCATGACCGGCACTGCGGATACAGAAGCCTATGAATTTCAACAAATTTACGGTTTAGAGGTAGTCGTCATTCCCACTCACCAACCCATGATTCGGGAAGATAAAGGCGACCTCGTATTTCTCACTGCCCAAGAAAAATACAAAGCCATCTTAGAAGATATAACCGACTGTCGTTCCCGCGGTCAGCCCGTCCTGGTGGGCACGGCCTCCATTGAAAGTTCTGAAACCCTTTCTGGTCTCCTCAAAAAAGAAGGCATCCCTCATCAGGTCCTCAATGCCAAATATCATGAACAAGAAGCTATGATTATTGCCCAAGCGGGTCGCCCCGGCAGTGTCACCATTGCCACTAACATGGCAGGCCGTGGGACTGACATTGTGTTAGGCGGCAATGTGGAAGCCGAAATCAGAAACATGGGGCCCAACCCACCGCCGGAAGTGGTCAAACAATACCGTGAAGAATGGCAACGTCGTCATGACGCCGTCATCAAATCCGGTGGCTTGCACATCATAGGTACAGAACGCCATGAATCGCGTCGGATTGATAACCAATTACGGGGCCGTTCCGGGCGTCAAGGCGACCCTGGGTCTAGCCGTTTTTATCTCTCCTTGCAAGATAACTTGATGCGTATTTTTGCCTCTGATCGTGTCTCCGGACTCATGCAAAAATTGGGGATGCAAGAGGGTGAAGCCATTGAACATCGCTGGGTCACGAAAGCCATTGAGAACGCCCAACACAAGGTGGAAGGACGCAACTTTGACATTCGTAAGCAACTCTTGGAATATGATGATATTGCCAATGATCAACGCAAGATTATTTACGAACAACGCAATGAACTCATCGAAAGCGAATCGGTAGCGGATACCATCAATGTCATTCGTCAAGACGTCATCACGGCATTGATCAATACCTACATTCCTCCCCAAAGTTTGGAAGAACTCTGGGAGGTGCCAGGTCTCCAGGCAGCCCTGGAAGACCGTTTTCTGATCAAGTTGCCACTGGTCCAATGGTTGCAAGAAGACCCCAACCTCCATGAACAACTCTTGCGCGACAAAATTGCGACAGCCGTCAATGATGTCTATCTGGCCAAGGAACAACAGGCTGGTGCCGCCATCATGCGCAATTTGGAAAAGATGGTGATGTTACAAATTTTGGACAACCTCTGGAAAGAACATCTGGCCGCAATGGATTATTTACGGCAAGGCATTCACCTCCGCGGTTTTGCGCATCGCAATCCCAAACATGAATTTAAACGGGAAGCCTTTGACATGTTTCAAACGATGTTGGAACGTCTCAAACATGATGTCATTGACTATCTGTCCAAGGTGCAAATTCGTACTCAAGCCGAATTGAAAGCCGTGGAAGCCGAAGAAGAACAACGTCGTCATTCTCTGCCCATGCAATTTCAACATGCCACGCCGGGCAGTTTAGGAAATTCCCCAGAGGAGAATGATGAAGGTGGCCCAACACCACCGGTAGCGCGTCCCTTTGTTCGCCAAGAACGCAAAGTGGGACGCAATGAACCCTGTCCCTGTGGGTCTGGGAAGAAGTATAAACTTTGTCATGGTAAATTGGGTTAGATGTCGGTGAGATTTGACAACTTTCAAAAAGTTGTCAAATCCTTATAAATCTTTTCGTAAACAACATGGAAAACAAAGACCTCCGCTGGCAACTGTGTTTTACCACTTTTGAAAAAGCCTTTCGAAGACTCAAAGAGGCTATTGATGCTGAAGCATTGAATGAATTAGAGAGAAATGGATTGGTGCAACGTTTTGAATTTACTATGGAACTGGCTTGGAAGGTGATGAAAGATTTTCTAGTGGACCGAGGATTTGCCTTCAAACCTTCTCCCAAAGATACCTTTAGACAAGCCCAACAAGGCGGTTTTATTGATTATGCCCAAGAGTTAATTGACGGTTTAGACCTTCGCAATGAGTTATCGCATGATTACAGTGGCGAGAAGTTTGAACGGGCTGAAACCGTGTTGCGAGACCAGATTTTTCCAGCATTGACAAAGTTGCATCAGTTTTTTATCGACCAGTTAAACAGCCCTTGACAGAGTTGAGAAGATGACACGGCCCAACAGAAATCAATACGGTCTAACGGACCGGGACATGAAGACGATAGAGCACATATTTGAAAAGTATCCAGAAATAGAAGAGGTGCGATTATTTGGCAGTCGGGCCAACGGCAATTATAAAGTCGGCAGTGATATTGATTTTGCCGTGATGAACCAGGGAGTGAGTTTAATAACAATAGCCCGTTTATCCGCCGATTTTGCAGACAGTTCGTTACCTTATACGGTGGACGTGGTGTCTTTAGAACAAGTCACTCATCCTGAATTGGTTGACCGGATTAAACGGGGGGTGATTTTTTGGAGAACAGAGAATGGAAAAGAACAGAGGGATGAAGAATGAACTGATTGCTTAATTCATTGGTGGGATAGGTGGGTAATATCTTCCAGTGACTCTGCTACCGTGGCTGAAAAAGACTGCACCGGTGGACTAGAGGCTTTGGTGGCCGAAAAAGACTGCACTGGTGGATTAGAGGCTTTAGCCGGTGGGAGGTTGGCACACTTCTGGAAAAGTATGGCAAGTTCCACCGGCTAAAGCCTCTAGTCCACTGGTTAAAACCTCTAGTCCACCGGCTAAAGCCTCACTGCCATTAAGTTAAGGAAAATCCCGGTGGAGTGGAGGCTTTAGCCGGCCGGCAGTAGGCATCACCCCCCCACTCAAATTGCGGGGCGCCTACCGCCGGCCGGCTAAATAAAGCCTCCACTCCAGCGTACCTTAACTTAATGGCAGTGCGGCTAAAGCCTCTAGTCCACCGGCTGAAGTTTTTACACCACCGGCTAAAGCCTCTAGTCCAACGCTTCGGCGGATTTCTGTACTAAAACTTGGTGTTGCAAAATTGACATTTATTTTTTTAACATCAACCACGTTTTATCAACCCATTCTTTCCACAAACTGCCCTTGTCAATTGCGATAAGTGCAATTAATGGGCGTTCCAAAATGATTTCGTCACCCAAATTAATTCTAAGGATCCCAATTGTTTGTCCTTTGGCAATGGGGGCCATCAAACGTTTGTTCACCTGTAAAGTGGCCTGAAGTTGTTCATATTGACCTTTCGGAATGGTGACATACAAGGGGGTCTCCAAACCTAACGGAAGTTTGTCAGTCTGACCTTGCCAGACACGTTCGGTATTGAGAGGTTGATTCGCTTGATAAAGTTGATGAGTTTCAAAAAAGCGAAATCCATAATCGAGTATTTCTTGTCCTTCCGAAGCCCGCAATTTGTTGCTGGTAGAACCTAAGAGAACTGCCATTAAGCGCATGTCACCGCGTTTCGCAGAGGCCACCAGACAGTAGCCGGCGCTTTCAGTATAACCGGTTTTCATCCCATCCACCGTTTGGTCACGCCAGAGGAGGAGGTTGCGATTCGTTTGGACAATGTTGTTATAACTAAACTCTCGTTCGGAATACCAGCGGTAGTATTCTGAATAGCCATGAATGATAGTGCGGGCGAGAATGGCAAGGTCGCGGGCGGTGCTGTATTGTTTGGGGTCAGGCCAGCCGGTACTGTTGGTGTAGTGAGTATTTTTCAAATCCAGGCGTTGGGCTTGTTGATTCATCAAAGTGACAAACGCCTCTTCACTGCCGGCCACAAATTCGGCAATGGCAACTGTGGCGTCGTTGCCGGATTGGATAATCATGCCTTTGAGAAGGAGTTCAAGGGGAACTTGTTTGCCCACTTCTACATACATGCGGGAACCTTCCATACGCCAGGCTTTTTCACTGATATTGATCATATCCGTCAAATGAAGGTGTCCGGCACGTAGTTTCTCAAATACAATATAGGCGGTCATCAGTTTCGTCAAACTGGCAGGTTCTACACGTTCATCAATATTTTTCGAAAGGAGGATTGTGCCACTGTCGAAATCTTGTAAAAGGTAAGCATTGGCAGATAACGTGGGCGGGGGAGGTACTAGGGTTGAAGTGGCTTGAGTGACCAGGGAGGTCAGTATAAGAAGCGTAGAGATTAGGAATGAGATGAGTTGTTTCATAACGTTATATGTTGTTCTTTGGTGTTTAACAGTTACTTTCAGATACTTTCAGAAGTCCAAAGCGTAGCTTTGGACTCCTGAAGTCTGTCAACGGTTCTGTGTATTGTAGCGATCAGCAATTTCCTGGGCGAGTTGATAGACTGCCATTGCATAATGTTTGCTGTGATTATAGCGTGTAATCACATAGAAATTTTCAAAACCTATCCAGTAGGCGGTACCGTGTTCCGTTTCCAGGTCAATGAAAGTCACCTTGGCATTTTCTAACTGATTGCCATTGAAAAGGAGACCTTTTTGTTTCAGTTGGCGTAACGTATAGATAGGGGCCAGTTCTAGTGTTAACAAGGAGTTGATAGCATCTGGGCGAACTTGAGTGGGGAAAATAATGGGTTGACCAGCTTGCCACCCGTATTGCTTGAAGTAATTGGCGACACTACCAATGGCATCTTCGACATCAGTCCAGATATTGCGTTTGCCGTCGCGATCAAAATCAACCGCGTGTTGACGGTAACTGCTGGGCATAAATTGCCCAATCCCCATGGCACCAGCGTAGGAACCTTTGGGATGCAACGGATTGATTTCTTCTGCACGGGTTAGCAGTAAGAACTGTTCCAGTTCGCCGCGAAAATAGTCAGCCCGTCTAGGGTAGTGAAACGCCAAAGTCGTTAGGGCATCAAGGACAGGGACGTTGCCCGTGTCTTTGCCATAAATGGTTTCTACGCCAATGATAGCAACAATAATTTCAGGTGGTACCCCATAGACAGATTCGGCCCGTGACAGAGTGGTCGCATGGGCTTGCCAAAAATCGACGCCACCATTGATTCGCTGTTCATTGACGAAGCGTGGACGGTATTGATGCCAGGGTTTGCCTTCTCCTGGTCGGTCCATGAGTTTGAGGATACTGCGACGAACTTTGGCCTTTTTGAACAACCGAGTGAGTTCTTCTTTCTGAAATTCGTGCCGAGTGACCATCTCGTCAATAAACGTTGCCAAAGAGACGGTTTGGGCCGTGCTGGGGAACGTGCAAAGGAGTCCTCCTATAAGGAGGAAAATTTTCGTGTATTTTTCTAATTTCATGAGGTTAGACGTAATTGTGAGTGGAGAGTGGTTTTAGTGGATAACGGATAGTGGATAACGGATAGTGGATAATAAAAAAACTTTGGTGGACTAGAGGCTTCAGCCGGTGGCAGGGGCACTTTCACCGGCTAAAGCCTCTAGTCCGGTATAATTTATTTCCCACTCTCCGTTATCCACTCTCCGTTATCCACTCTCCACTCTCCACTAAAACCGCTATCCACTCTCTTTTCAGTGTGACCAAAACCGACGATGTGGATAAATAGCCATGAGTATCCCAAAACCTGCCAGTAGCGTGACCATCGAAGTCCCTCCATAACTGACGAGTGGCAGGGGAACCCCGACAACGGGAAGTAGTCCTGTCACCATGCCCATATTAATAAAAATATAAACGAAGAAACTGAGAACCAGACTCCCTGCAAGTAAGCGGGCAAAGTTGCCTTGGGCTTGGGCCGCAATATATGTGCCACGCGAGAGAATAAAGATATAGACGCTTAATAAAACGAGTACGCCGATAAGTCCAAATTCTTCGCTGAGAACGGCAAAAATAAAGTCTGTAGAACGTTCTGGAAGGAACTCTAGGTGTGATTGAGTGCCGTTTAACCAGCCTTTGCCATAGACTCCTCCTGAACCGATGGCGATTTTAGATTGAATGATGTGGTATCCTGCACCTAAAGGGTTTTCTTCTGGGTAGAAGAGGGTCTTGATACGCTGGATTTGGTACTCATGGAGAATATATTTCAGATATTGCCAGGCGATGGCTAAACCGATTCCCCCGAATGCCATGGCCCCCAGTATAAAGAACCAACTCATCCCTGCCAACCATAACACAAAAATGCCTGATGAAGCAATGAGGATGGCGGTGCCCAAATCGGGCTGTTCAGCCACGAGGAAGACGGGTATAAAGGTAATGACAAGGGCGACGAGGATGTGGCTGTTGTTAGGGGGTAACGGTCTATCTGCCAAATACCAACAGACCATCATGGGTACCACTAATTTCATCATTTCTGACGGTTGGAATCGGAACAAACCAAAGTCAAGCCAGCGTTGTGACCCTTTGCTGATTTCTCCTACAACCATGACTCCTATCAGTAATACGACACCACTTAAATATAGCCAAGGCACCCAGGGTTGAATTTTTTGAATGCGGATTTGTGCTAACACGATCATAATGCTGAAACCCATGGCTATTCTTAGGGCTTGTCGGCCAACTAGATCAATATCTTCGCCACCTGCACTGTAGAGGACAATGAGTCCTAAAATTGAGAGGATGAGTAAAGCAAAGAATAATGGTTTGTCTATGTGCAAAAATGGTCTGCTACTTCTTCTTTGAAAGAGGTCGGTTAACATAGTGGATAGTGGTTTTAGTGGATAGTGGTTTTAGTGGATAGTGGATAGTGGTTTTAGTGGATAGTGGATAGCGGATAGTGAGAAATAAGGGTGGACTAGAGGCTTCAGCCGGTGGCAGGGGCACAACCACCGGCTAAAGCCTCTAGTCCGGCATAATTGATTCTCCACTATCCACTATCCACTATCCACTATCCGTTATCCACTCCTCCGTTTCTTCTTCTTTTTGATTTTCTTAACCCCTTTTTTAGCTTCTTGTCCTTTTTGTGGCGAACGTTTTTCAGGAAGTAAAAAATAGTCCATTACTTTTTTAGCAATGGGTGCTGCAATGTGACTTCCGCCACCACCGTTTTCAACAATGACAGTGACAGCAATGCGTGGAGTTTCTAAGGGTGCAAAGGCAATAAACCAGGCATGGTCATGGAACTTTTTAGCCAGTCTTTTCGCATTATATCGTTCCCCTTGTTTAATGCCAACCACCTGGGCTGTACCGGTCTTACCAGCAAAGCGATATGGGGAACGCAACCCCACTTTATATGCCGTACCTCCCCCATGTACAACGCTTTCCATACCATGGATAGCAAAATCCCAAAACCGTTCCTCTTTTAACGTCACATTCGTATGTAGTGTCGGCATAATCGTCATTTGATTGATACTCGTGTCTTCTGCGGCAAAGACCACTCGTGGCTGTCTGAATTGACCACGTTTACTTAACGTCGCGGTGGCTACCGTGAGTTGCAAAGGAGTTGCTAAACTGTAACCTTGACCAATGCCTGTAATTAAAGTTTCCCCAGCATACCAGGGTTTACGACGAAATTGTTCTTTCCATTCTTTGGAAGGCATCAGTCCGGCCGATTCACCACTCACGTCAATACCCGTTTTTTTGCCAAAACTGAAGCGATTCATAAAAGCAGACAACCGGTCAATGCCTAAATCATTGGCCAATGAATAGAAATAAACGTCACAAGATTGGGCAATGGCCCGGTTGAGGTCGACAGAACCGTGACCACTTTTTTTCCAGTCCCGATACCTATGCTTTTCTCCCTTCAACGAGTACCACCCACGACACCAGGTACGGCTATGTGGGGTTCGTACCCCATATTCGAGTCCCGCTAAACTGACAAATGGTTTAACCGTTGAACCAGGCGGATACTGGCCGCGTATGGCACGGTTAAACAAGGGACGATCCGGAGAGTCGCGAAGGACACGATACGTCTTTGCATCGATACCATTGACAAATAAATTGGGATCATAAGTCGGGACGCTTACTAACGCATTGACGCCCCCTGTGTCAGGTTCAATGACGACAATAGAAGCACGTTCACCTTGTAACAAATCTTCTATAAAAATTTGTAGAGAAATATCCAAGTTCAAATACAGATTTTTCCCTGAAATAGGTGGGGTGCGTTCTAACACTCTCAAGACACGTTCTTGGACATTGGTTTCTACATGTTGGAAGCCTACTTTGCCATGTAGTTCACTTTCATAAAATTTTTCTACTCCCGTTTTGCCAATGTAGTTACTGCCACTGTAGTTTGATTTATCAATGGCATCCAGTTCATGTTCACTAATACGTCCGACATAGCCAATGGCGTGGGTGCCGCGTACCCCAAGAGGATAGAAGCGACTCCAATTGGAAGTAATTTCCACGCCAGAGAAACGATAGCTTTGTACCGAAAAGCGGGCGACATCTTCTTCAGAAAGACGGAGGCGTAAGGGAATCGCATCAAAACCGCGTTTTTGGCGAAGTTGTTTTTTAAAATTGGCAATATCGGTGTCATTTAGTGCAATGATAGCTGTTAATTCTTTCAACAGAAGGTCAATATCGCCCGCTTGTTCTGGAACAACGTCTAAACTGTAAGAGATTCGGTTATCTGCCAGTAGAATCCCGTTGCGGTCATAAATCAAGCCGCGGGTGGGAGGCAATGGCATAATCTTGAGACGATTGTTTTCCGACAGGGTCGTGTAATTTTCATGGTTAACGACTTGCAAGAACATTAAACGCACCAGGACCGTGATGAGTGCTATCATCATTAGCACCCAGGCGATAACCAGCCGGCTATTGAACAGCTTATTTTCATGAACCGTTTCAAGGGCAAAGCGAAGTGAAGAAGGCATATTGTGGTAGCGGATAGCGAAACCAGGAGTCCAAAGCGTCGCTTTGGACTCCTGGTTAATTGCTTTCTGGGGTCAATTATTTAAGTAATTTGATAAAAACGCCGAAAATCCCGTAAGATAACAAATATCCAAGGCCACAGTAACATACTGGTGACAGCAGGGTAGAGAAAGGTCCAAACCGCAGGGAGATGCTGAATTAAACCTAAACCTTCAATCCAGGCACTTAAAAATACCAGAAAATCTTTCATAGCTACCAAGCCACCCACAAAAATAGATTGTTGCAACAGTGGAAAAAAGCGTAGGCGCCGATGCCACTTGACACATAGGTAAGCAATTAGGCAAAGTCCTAACGCTTGTTGACCTAACAAGGTGTCATTCAACAAATCATGGAATATACCTACACTCCAGCCGGTCACGACTCCTACCCGATGCGGTACTGCAATACACCAATAAATGAGTACCAGGGCCGACCAATCTGGCCACCAAAAGGCCGCCCAACTTGGCAACGGTAAAATGTCCAACATCATGCTACCTATAAAGCTGAGAAAAATGAACCACATCCCCTGCCAACGTCTTAACATTATTCCCCACCTATGTTATTTGGTACAGTCTCTACCGAAGGTTCTGGGTTATCCGTCCAAATTAATAGAACTTCACGATTACGTTCTAACAACGCCTTTGGCACCGCCTGAACTTGGGCATAAGGTTGGGCAATGTCAAGGTTAACTTCTTCCACTATTCCCACTGGATAGCCTGGCGGAAAGTGACCACCTTGACCAGATGTTACCAACAGGTCGCCCACCTTGATGCTATTTTTGATGTCTTGATTGGGAAGATATAACAAGTTTAACCGGTCAATGACTCCTTTTCCTTCCGCTACCGCTTGCCGACCTGTTCGTACCACTTGAACCGGTAGCTTGTGATCAGAATCCACAATGAGTCGAACCACGCTAGAGAGTAAGCCAACTTCTATAACTTGGCCTAATACCCCGTAAGCATCGATGACCGACTGACCTTCAAAAACACCGTGATTTTTGCCCTTGTTGATAGAAATTTTGCGCGAGAAAGGTGTCAATCTCACCGCCATGACCTCGGCCATTTGAACCTTGTCCTTAATTCTAGCAGACGCGCCTAACAGTTTGCGCAACCGAGTATTTTCGCTATTCAGTTCCTCAAATTGTTGTTGCGAAGCCAGAAGTTGTTGATTTTGTTCATGGAGACGCGCATTTTCAGACAACAGTTGCATTCGTGAATTGAAATTGATAGATAACCATTGACCCGCTTTGACGGGTAGATTGACTAGATATTGGATCGGGTAAACCAGCGCAGATAATTGAGTACGTAAAGATTTAAGAGAATCGGAACGATTATATTCTGCTATCATCAAAGAGATAGAAATCAATACTAATAAGGTGACACGTAAATTGAGAGAAGGACCTGAGACAAATAAAGGTTTCATAATTTGGATTCCAATCAGTTAGGATAATTAGTCAGAAATTCAATTCCATCAGGAGTTCAAAGCGAAGCTTTGCAAAGCCACGCTTTGGACTCCTCACCTGGGTTGTTGATTTAAGAACTCTCCAAAGCTAACACTTCAGAACCATGTTCTTCAATCAGTTCTAGGGCCCGGCCACCACCGCGGGCGACACAGGTAAGTGGATCATCTGCAATAATCACCGGGAGACCAGTCTCTTCCATCAGCAGCCGGTCAATGTCTGTCAAGAGGGCCCCACCCCCGGTTAACACCATCCCTTTTTCGGCCACATCAGAACCCAGTTCTGGTGGAATTTTTTCTAAGGCTTTTTTCACCGTACTAACGATACTTGCCAGAGGTTCTTGGAGGGCCTCTAACACTTCGTTACTGTTGAGTTTAAAACTTCGGGGGATACCTTCCGCTAAGTTACGACCACGGACGTAAATTTCTCGTAACTCTTTGCCGGGATAAGCAGACCCAATTTCATGCTTGATTTTCTCGGCTGTGGCCTCCCCAATGAGGGTGCTATAATGGCGCCGCACGTAGCTGATAACTGCTTCGTCAAACCGATCTCCACCAATTCGGATGGATTCGGAATAGACGACCCCGTTAAGGGAGAGAATGCCTACTTCGGTGGTCCCGCCACCAATATCCAGAACCATAGAACCTGTGGGTTCGCTGACGGGAAGTCCGGCCCCAATGGCCGCCGCCATCGGTTCCTCTATTAAATAAACCTCGCGGGCGCCAGCACCCATCGCAGATTCTCGTATTGCCCGCCGTTCCACTTGGGTCGAACCGCAAGGGACACATATTAGCACCCGTGGGGAAGGATGTAGGAAGCGATTTTTTTCATGAACTTTTTTGATGAAATATTGCAACATTTTTTCCGTAATGGTGAAATCTGCAATCACTCCATCTTTCATCGGTCGAATAGCCGTGATATGACCTGGTGTTCGACCCAACATCAGTTTTGCCTCTGTGCCAATCGCTGCAATGGTTTTGGGGCCACCACTTTCGCGTTGTCGGATAGCTACCACAGAGGGTTCATTGAGAACAATGCCTTGACCCTTCACATAAATGAGGGTATTGGCCGTGCCTAAATCAATAGATAAATCGTTTGAGAACAGTCCTCGTACACTTTTGAAGAACATGGAAGTCAGTCAAGTTTAAATGATGAATGGAAGGGAGTAGTCAGTTAAATTTAGGATTGATGCAATGACCGAAACTAAGTTTTTAGGAAGTATTGCATAAGTCCCAATATTGCCATATTATGGTAAAATAGGGTAAAATAGTAGATGGACCGTGATTAGTTGTCTAGGAACTACGTTTTTAATAAACACTGAATTTCCTCACTTATTTTTCCTATCATAAAAAATATTTAAATCATTTATTTGACACTGATTGAAATAAGTGCATTTTCTATACTGCATAGCTTGACAATTTGAGTTTTATTTGCCGCGAGGGATAACACCCCACGAAGGGCTGTTATCCCTGTCAAAGTTCAGATTGTGAAGCTATGCAGTATAAATATAAGAATAGGAACTTTATTTGCTTGTTTTTAACCAGTGACACTGAGTAACAAATTATAGTAAAATTTTCATTATTTGTCATTCAGGAGTCCAAAGCGTTAGCTTTGTCGAATTTTTCGCGTTAGGCCCTGGCAAAGCTAACGCTTTAGACTCCTGAGTGGATTTTGACCATGGCAAAGCTAACGCTTTAGATCCCCGGACAAATTTTGGACTCCTGAGTAGAGTGTTAGCAAGCATCTTGCCAAGTTTTTACACATTTTTTATTTAAGGTTATATTATCTAAATAAAACCAGTTGTTAGCCCCCTAAATGATTATTTAAATAAGGATAAACTGAACATGTCTTTACACCGAGAAGATGTCGAAAAAATTGCACATCTCGCCCGCATTTCATTGAGTGAACAAGATATTCCCCTCTATACGCGGAATTTGTCCAATATTTTGGCACTCGTGGAACAAATGAATCGCGTTGATACCACGGGTATTACACCGATGGCCCATCCATTGGACGCCACCGCCAGGCTACGTCCTGACGTGGTGACAGAGACAAATCAACGCGAGTGGTTTCAACAAATTGCACCCCAGGTTGAAGCCGGCCTCTATTTAGTGCCTAAAGTCATCGAATAAACGGTAGTTATTATCAGAATGCACAACAAATCTCTTACTGAACTCAGTATTGCTTTGCGCCAACGTCAGATTTCCAGTGTGGAATTGACGAGTCTCTTTTTGGACCGTATCACACGTTATGGCGCACCGTTAAACTGTTTTATTACCGTCACCCCAGAAATGGCATTGAATCAAGCCCGAGAAGCCGATAAACGCTTACAGGCGGGGGACGCAGGACCCTTGACAGGAATTCCGCTGGCCCATAAGGACATTTTTTGTACGAAAGGTGTCAAAACCTCATCTGGTTCAAAAATGTTAGACAACTTTATTGCCCCTTATGATGCCACAGTGGTAGAAAAAAGTCAGGCGGCTTTCATGGTGATGTTAGGGAAAGCCAACATGGATGAGTTTGCCATGGGTTCCTCTAATGAAACCAGCTATTATGGCCCCGTCAAAAATCCTTGGGACCTCCAAGCCGTTCCCGGCGGTTCCTCCGGCGGTTCTGCGGCTGCCGTCGCGGCCCGTCTTACCCCTATCGCTACGGGCACCGATACTGGCGGTTCCATTCGCCAACCTGCGGCCTTATGTAACCTCACGGGCCTAAAACCCACTTATGGACTGGTCTCACGCTACGGCATGATAGCCTTTGCTTCCAGCTTAGATCAAGGAGGACCTATCGGCCACAGTGCCGAAGATGTGGCCCATTTGCTAAACATCATAGCAGGTTTTGACCCTCGCGACTCCACTTCCATAGACCGACCTAAAGAGGATTATACGCTTCAATTAAACCAGGATATCACCGGATTAAAAATTGGATTGCCCACCGAATACTTTGGGGAAGGGCTAGACGCCGAGGTCGGCAAGGTCTTAGAACAAGCCCTCAAAGAATTGGAGAAAGCTGGCGCCTCCTTGCATGACATTCACTTGCCTCATACCCCGTTGGCCGTTCCTGTTTACTATATCATAGCACCGGCCGAATGTTCCTCCAATTTATCACGCTTCGACGGTGTGCGTTTTGGCCACCGCTGCGAGAATCCCAAAGACATGATTGATTTGTTTAAACGTTCTCGCGGCGAAGGCTTTGGGGCCGAAGTCAAACGTCGCATCATGATAGGCACCTATGCCCTCTCCGCAGGTTACTACGATGCCTATTACCTCAAAGCCCAACAAATTCGCCGTTTAATCACTCAAGATTTTAAACAGGCATTTCATCAAGTCGACGTGATTATGGGCCCCACCTCGCCTACGCCCGCCTTTAATCTCGGTGAAAAAACGGACGACCCCTTGAAAATGTACCTGTCTGACATCTATACCCTTTCGGTTAACCTGGCAGGACTCCCTGGGTTATCCATCCCGGCAGGTTTTGTTAAACAACGTCCAGTCGGATTGCAACTGATAGGCAACTATTTTAGTGAGGCAAAATTACTCAACGTTGCCCATCAGTTTCAACAACGCACGGTCTGGCATTCTGCTATCCCGAAAGCCTATCAATAAGGATAGTGGAAAAACAGTGGATAGTGGATAGTGGATAGTGGATAGTGGCACCGGCTAATGCCTCTAGTCCTCCCTTATTTTTCCATTCTCCACTCTCCACTCTCCACTCTCCACTAAATCCACTCTCCACTATCCACTATCCACTATCCTAATGCCACACTTCCCGATTTCGCCAAGACTGGTTATTCACGGAGGTTTTTTTACCCCACGCGGGGCCTTGACGGAACATCATCTGGAACAACGAATCCATGAAGCGTTAGCCACGATTGTTAAACAAGCGTATGACGTTCTTTCTTCAGTGGGCGCCAGGGCCGCTGTACTACATGGGATTCGTTGGCTAGAAGATGAAACCCTGTTCAATACCTGTATGAGTGACTCATCACAAACTGACAACCATCTCCGTCTGTCAGCCGCCCTGATGGACAGTGCCAACCACCGTTTTGCAGGCGTGATAAATATTGAAAATATCAAAAATCCAATTGACGTTGCTAACTTACTGACAAGAGAATCTCATTCTGTACTGGCCAGCGAAATGGCCACCCAGTATGCTAGGCAACATGGCATTCCACCTTATCACCCTGTCACCTCTCCTCATCCACTTTGGCAAGACACACACAGTCTTTCTAAAACTCGTACAGTAGGCGCCGTGGCCATCGATGAGGAAGGCATTTTATGTGCCGGCACTTCAACCAGTGGCTTTGGCAGTGAAATGTCAGTCGGTGGCACCAGCGCCAGCGCCTATACCTCTCCTGTGGCCAGCGTCTCTTGTATGGGAGTCGGCGAACATATCATCAATCATGGCGTCGCCGTCAAAATTGTGACTCGTGTACAAGATGGAATGTTATTACAAAATGCCGTTGACAGAACCTTACAAGAAGCGAGACGTCTTAACTATCGTTTTGGCCTAATCAGTTTGGATAACAATGGTAACATCGTTATTGGTAAAACAGTAGATGATGATGATTACTCAATAGCTTATGCCAGTTATGATGGACAAGTACTTAAAGCATATCCTTAAATAAGAGTGGGGAGTGGATAATGAACTATGCCGTTGGAGTCCGGAATTAATTCCGTTGGAGTCCGGAATTGATTCCGTTGGAGTCCGGAATTGATTCCGTTGGAGTCC